>CAYYKO010000012.1:0-34474 GCA_964441695.1 uncultured Ruminococcus sp.
CGAACGGTTAAGACAAAACAATGCCAGCGCACGCGATACGAACGTTTTGTAAAGCCGCCGCACGCCGATGTACACTGCATCGTTCCCACTGTCTCTAAAGCGTCAGCTACTGCACTGAGTTTCTTTTGTGAAAGAAACTTAACTAAGAAAACCCTACTTAGCGGCTCGCCGCGACCGCTTCGTTTGCCCACGAAATGCGGCTACTGCCCCAATACGCCGCGTCTCACTCTCGCAAGACGTGCTCCGCTGCCACGGTGCGGAGCTGGGGGCTAATGCGTTTTACGCGTGGCTGTTGGTGTGGGGCGCACATTCCTGCGGCGACACTGGCGTGACTTAAAGCTCGTGCCTCAACCGTGAGCCGCGCACGCGATACGAACGTTTTGTTAAATCCCGCCCGCTCCGCATTAAAAACTTGCTTTACCCGAGCCACGACGGCATCGTTTCCTCGGGCTCCGTGTCGAGCCATGCGGGGATCGTCTCCTCGGGCTCCGTGTCGAGCCACGCGGGGATCGTGTTTTCGTTCGCCGTCGTCACAGGCTCCGTCCGAGCCGTCGTCGTGGCTGCCGGCGCTAAGGTCTCCTTCGGTGCCGCCGTTACGGGCTCCGTCCTCGGCGCTTCCGTCTTCGGCGGCTCGGTCGCCGCAGGCTCGCTCTTCGGTGCCTCCGTCGCCTTTGTGAAGGTCGCAGTCTCCTCGTCCTTCGGGATCTCGATTACAAAGCGGTCGCTGCCCGCCGATACATCAATGTTATAAAGATAATCACGTCCGCCGGGGTTGTTCACGAACGGGTCGTCCGTGCTCTCCGCGGGCTCGCTCGAGTCAGGCTCCGTGTCCGGAGATATCGGCTCCGATTCAACAGCCTCCGAGCCCTCGGCAGCTGTGTCGGTGCTGACCTCCGTGCCGCTCTCCGCACCGCTCTCGGCGCCTGTAGCGGGCGTGTCGCTCTTTTCCGTCGCGGCAATTATCTCCGCAAGTCGGTCAGGCGTGATAAGCTCGCAGCCGCGCTCGGCGCATATCTCGGCAAGGTCGAGCCGCAACGCGTGCGCCGCCTCGACTCCCGCCTTGACCGCATTCGAGCTGACCGTCGCGCCCGATATCGCGTCCACGCCGCCCGTCGGGTCGGTGTGACCCTTGCCGATAAAGCGCGAGAGAAATGCGTCGGTGTTCGTCTTCGTGCCGACGCCCGGGGTCTCCGACATCGATACGATGCGTACTCCCTCCGTCACGCCGTCGGCGTTGATTCCGACCATCAGCTGCATCTCACCGCCGAAGCCGGACGAAGTAACAAAGGCGCAGTAGCCGATGACATTTCCGTCGCGGAGCACAAGGTACACCTCGCTCTCCGAGCCCTCGAGCGCGTAAAGCTCGCTGTCCGTTCCCGCGGGGAATATCGCAAGCACCGCGTCACGCTTTTCGCGTGCGGCACTCTCCGCGATCCTCCCGCGCGTTATAATATTCACCGCCGAAAGCAGCACGGCTACCGCCGCACATATCGCCGTCAGCGTTATCACAAGTCGCGAAAGATACCTCGGCGAGCTCTCGTCGGGCTTTTTCGCCGTCTGCGGCAGTATTTCCTCCGTCAGAGGCTCGGTCAGCCCGACCGTGTCGAGCCGCTCGGTAAGTCCCGCCTCGCCGACGAAATCGTCGCCGCCTTCGAAGCCGCCGTCGCTGCCGCCGATAAACGAATCATCAGCCGCCGCAGTATTCGCGTAAGCCGCCGCGTTATCAGCGGTGTTCAGAGCGTCATCAGACGCCGCGTCACCTGTGCCTCCCGACGCGCCGTTTTCCGCGCCGATGTAAAGCTCGCGCATTTCGCCGAGCCCGACACCCTCAGCCGCCGAGTCGCCTTCAATATATAAGTCGTCAAGCCGCACGGTCTCGCCGCGCCGCCGTTTATTCATTCCGTCAGACAAGGACTGCACCCCTTTCCCAAAGGCTCTCGTGCAAGGTCATCTGTCGTCCCGCTTCCTCTTAAGGAGCGTGCGCTGCGTTCCGAAGCGGCGCGGGCGTCCGAGCAGGTCGAGATACCACACAAGAAGATTCATTATAAGTATCGAGAACGATACACCCTCCGCATAGCCTCCGAAGCGGCGGATGAGGAAGGTTATAACGCCGCAGCCGATGCCGTACACGACACGACCCGTCGGCGTCATCGGCGAGGTCACGTAGTCCGTCGCCATAAACACAGCCCCGAGCACGAGCCCTCCCGCCATCAGCTCGTAAAGCATGAAGGACGCGGAGTTCGTCATCGTCGGGAAAAGGTAGGACAGCACGGCTACCGTGCCGATAAAGCACACCGGAATGTGCCACGTTATCACGCGCCGCACGAGAAGGTAGACCCCTCCGAGCAGCAGAAGCAGCGTCGACACCTCGCCGATGCAGCCGCCGATGTTTCCGAGGAACATGTCGCCGAGCGTCGCGTCGGGCAGGCTTCCCGCCGACAGCGAGGCAAGGGGCGTCGCCCCCGCCGTGATGTCACCCTCGCCGAGCGTCACGGACAGCGAGGAAATTCGCCGTCCCGCCTCGGAAAACACGGTCATGTCGGACGCCCAGCCGAAGAGGAAGACCCTCGCGGCGAGCGCCGGGTTCACAATATTCTTGCCGAGCCCGCCGAACAGCTGCTTTACGACAACTATCGCGAAGAACGAGCCGACAACGGGCATCCACAGCGGCACCGCCGCCGAAAGATTCATGGCGAGCAGCAGACCGGTAACAGCTGCCGAAAGGTCGCCGACGGTCACCGGGCGGCGCAGGATAAGCTCGCACAGCGCCTCAAAAATTACACAGCACGCAACGCACAGCACGCCGACAGCCGCGGCACGAAGTCCCGACATGAATACGCCCCAGATATAGGCGGGCAGCAGTGCTATGAGCACGTCGAGCATTATCTGCCGAGTCGTCGTCGCCGACTTCATGTGCGGGGACGGGGACAGCGTCAGCAGCTCCTGCCTGTTTTCCTGATCATTCATAATAATGCTTTACCTCCTGTCAGAGTGCGCGGCTCGCTTCCTCGGCAGCACGCATTCTCGCGCGCTCGGTGCGAATGTAGCCCTTCGCCACGCGAATGTACTGCACAAGCTCGAGCTTTGCGGGGCAGCCGTGCGAGCACGTGCCGCATTCGACGCACGAGAGCGCACCGTAGCGCTCCGCGCTCTTCATATCATCCGCGCGCACGAATTGTGCAAGGTACACGGGCATCAGATGCATCGGACAGGTCGAGATGCACCTGCCGCAGTGGATGCACACGCTTTCGACGCTGCCGCGGGAGAATTCCTCGGAGAGAAAGAGGAAGGACGACGTGCCCTTCTTGACCGTGACGGACGCGTCGGGAACGGCGCGACCCATCATGGGACCGCCGGAGATAAGCTTTTCGTAACGACGCGTGAGTCCTCCGCAGAAGCCGAGAAGAAATTCGGCACTGACGCCGAGCGGCGCGAGAAGATTCTTCGGAGAGGCAACGCAGTCGCCCGATACCGTAACGACGCGGCGAACGCACGGCATTCCCGTCGAGAAGGCGTCGTAGACCGCAGCACAGGTGTGCGCATTGAATATAACGCAGCCCGCGTCAGCCGGAAGCTTGCCCTCGCCGAGCTCGCGCCCGGTCAGCGCGAAAATGAGCTGCCGCTCGTCGCCCTGCGGATATTTCGTGCGAAGCACCTTGACGGAAACCGGGGAGTCCTTGCCGCACAGCTCGCGAAGGCGGCTGACCGCGTCAAGCTTGTTGTCCTCGACGGCAATTACAGCCTCGGAGGCGCCGACGGCGCGCAGCAGGAGCTTGAGCCCGCGAAGGACAGCCTCGGGGCGCTCGAGCAGCAGACGGTGGTCGGCTGTAATGAACGGCTCGCACTCGGCGCAGTTGACGATAAGCGTCGAACACCTGCCGCGAGCGGAATTTATCTTAGCATAGGTAGGGAAGGCGGCACCGCCCATACCGACAATGCCCGCGCGGCGAACGCGCTCGCAGAGCTCGTCGGGTGAACGGGAGGAGATGCTGCCCGAGAAGGGAGAAAGACTGTCCGAAACGCGGGCGAGCAGGTCGTTTTCGATAACGACGAAGCGCTCGAGAGCGCCGCCGGGGACACGGCAATCCTCAACAGCCGTGACAGTGCCGGAAATGCTCGCGTGAACGGGGCAGCCGAGGCCTTCGGCGGGAACGTCGCCTATAACGTCGCCGATGGCGACGGAGTCACCGACCGAGACGGAGGGGGAGGCGGGAGCGCCGATGCCCTGGGACAGGGAAATGCGAACAAAGGGCGGCTCTGGCAGAGCCTCGACAGGGCAGGCAGCGGAAAGCTTGTGCTCATTGATATGAGCGCCGCCCTTAAAAGTAAGAGCCATAAGGTAACGTCCTCCGTATGGGTATAGTATTACGACCTTATTATATCATAAAAAGAGCCAAATTGCAACGGAAAAATCATTTTTTGCAGTGCAAAATGCCGAGGCGCGACGGCGATGCGTCGTCGGATAATTGCTGAAGAGAAGTTCAGCTGTCTGCACAAGCAGAGCAGCGTGAGAAAAACGGAGAATTGTGAAAAAACCGCTGTGCGCCGCAGCAGCCGCCCGCAGCCCGGCACAAACCCGCCGCGTCAGCACGCGAAGCGATCGCTTTATCAAAATTACGCCGCCCCCGTACAAAGCCACCACGTCCGTAAACTACACGTTCGCTTTTTCCAATATTTTTAATGCGAAGCATTAAAAATATTGCCTAAGCCAAGGAGGAGCGAAGCGGAAACGGAATTGCTTGCAATTCCGCCAACACGCCTTGGCGTGCTTGGCTTTCGCCGTTTGAGATGGTTACGCCCCGCTGCACGAGCGTTCAAGGCGAAACTCCCCCTCGGCGCAGAAAACGTAAGCTTTATAATTCCCCCGCCGAGGGCGGACGAAACTCCCGCCGCGGCGCAACTTCCTCTTGCAGTTGCGTGCAAAAAGTGGTATACTGTAATAGTACAATAGCTGTAGTGTCGCCTTGCGGCAGCTCGGCTCTTGCCGTAGCCTATCTTTAAGGACGGTCATACATAATTTATGGATAATATTTACGCTTCTCTTCGCGCGTGGGCTGAGGTCGACCTCGACGCCATCTGCGAAAATCATAAAAAGCTGCGCCGCGCCCTGCCGAGCGGCGTCAAGTGCGCCGCCGTTATCAAGGCGGACGCCTACGGTCACGGCGCTCGCCGCGTCGCTCGCCTGCTCGAGCGCGAGGTCGATTACTTCGCCGTCGCCATGACCGACGAAGCCGAGGAGCTTCGCCTGGACGGCATCCGCCGCCCCATTCTCGTTCTCGCACATACGCCTGTCGGCGACCTGCCGCGCCTTGCCGGGTATAATATCGACGCGTCCGTCTCCACCCTCGGCGAGGCGGAGGAAATTTCCGCCTATGCCGCGCCGCGCGGCAAGACCGTCGGCGTCCATATCGCCCTCGACACCGGAATGACGCGCATCGGCTTCCCCTGCACCGACGAGGCGGTCGCGGATATCTGCCGCGCCGCAGCACTTCCCGGCATCGAGCTTCGCGGCGTCTTCTCGCATTTCGCCGACGCCGACGGAGGTGATATGTCCTACACCCGCCTGCAAAGCGCCCGCTTTTCCGAAATGACCGAGAAGCTCGCCGCAGCGGGGCTCAACATACCCATCCGTCACCTGTGCAACAGCGCGGGCGCCGTCTCGCCGCTCACCGAGAAATTCGACATGGTGCGCGAGGGCATCCTGCTCTACGGAATTGCCCCGTCGGCGGAGACCGACCTGTCGCACATCGGCTCGCTTTCCCCCGCAATGAGCCTTCGCACGCATATATCGAACCTGCGGCGCGTCCCTGAGGGCACGCCGATAAGCTACGGCTGCACCTATGTCACCGCTCGCGAGAGCGTTATCGCCACGATCCAGGCGGGCTACGCCGACGGCGTTCCGCGTGCCCTGTCGAACCGGGGCGAGATAATTATAAAGGGGCAGCGCGCCCCCATCGTCGGGCGCATCTGCATGGATCAGCTCATGGCTGACGTCACCGATATCGCTCACGTCGGCGTCGGCGACACCGTTACGATCTTCGGTCGCGACGGCGGTGAGCTCATCACAGCCGAGGAAACAGCCGCACGCGCCGGAACGATAGCCTACGAGCTCGTCTGCGGAATATCAAAGCGCGTCCCCCGCGTTTATACCGAGGGCGGCGAGGTCACAGGCGTCTCCCGAATGCTCAGAGACTGACAACGAAAGGATATATTATATGGAAATCAAGGTTAAAATGCTCGACGGCGAGCTGTGGTACGGCCCGTCGACAAAGCAGGGCACGCTGCTGCCCCACGACGCGTCGAGCGACTACTTTACCGATATCGAGACAGGCTGCTCCTGCAATCAGGATAACCCCCTGCTCATCTCGAGTGCCGGACGCTACATCTTCGCTCCGCGCGGCTTCACACTTAAGATAAAGGACGGCGAGATAGCTGCCGCCTCCCGCTTCGGCGAGGTGTTTTTCCACGAGGGCTTCGGCACACTGCGAGCCGCCTTCGCCGACGCTTCAAAGCGCTACTTCCCCCCGTGCGGCGAGATCCCGCCGGAGGAATTTTTCTCCGTCCCGCAGTATAATACCTGGTGCGAGCTCATCTACGACCAGAGCCGGGAGGCAGTGCTCCGCTACGCGCACGGTATCATCGACAACGGCATGCCCGCGGGCGTAATTATGGTCGACGACGGCTGGAACGACTATTACGGCAGCTTCCGCTTCTCCGTCGAGAAGTTCCCCGACCCCGCCGCAATGTGCCGTGAGCTGCACGAGCTCGGCTTTAAGATAATGATGTGGATATGCCCCTTCGTCTCGCCCGACTCCGTCGAGTTCCGCGAGCTGAGGGATAAGAATATGCTCGTTCGCACGCCGAAAATGACAGGCGGTCTCACAGACGGAGAGTGCGCCGCCGTCCGCGAGTGGTGGAACGGCTGGTCGGGCGTTCTCGATATGACGAATCCCGACACCGTCGCGTGGCTCGACGAGAGACTGCACCGACTCATGGACGAGTACGGTGTCGACGGCTTTAAGCTCGACGCGGGCGACGCCGTGTATTACTTCGAGGACGATATAACCTACGCTCCCGTGACACCCGCCGAGCATTCCGCTCTCTGGTGCCGCTTCGGCGAGCGCTTTAAGTATAACGAGTACCGCGCCGCGTTCGGCTGTGCGGGTCGCCCGCTCGTCATGCGCCTGCACGATAAGGCGCACGACTGGGAAACGGGTGTCGCCGCGCTCGTTCCCGATACGCTCGCGCAGAGCGTCATGGGCTACGCCTACACCTGCCCCGATATGATAGGCGGCGGCTCGTTCGTCGACTTCCTCCCCGGCTCCGCAACGCTCGACGAGGAGCTTATCGTAAGATACTGCGAGGTCGCTGCCCTCATGCCGATGATGCAGTTCTCCGTCGCGCCGTGGCGCGTGCTCTCGGAGGAAAATTATAAGATCATCCTCGATATGTACCGCCTGCACGTCAGCTTCGCAGAGCGCTTTGTCGCGCTCGCGCACGAGGCGTCGAGAACCGGCGAGCCGATAGTCCGCTCGCTCGAGTACGTCTTCCCGAACGAGGGCTTCGGTCGCGTGAAGGACGCCTTCATGATAGGCGACGACGTCCTTGTCGCCCCCGTTTACGAGAAGGGCGCAAGGGAAAGAACGCTCCGCCTGCCGCACGGCACGTGGCGCGACGAGCGCGGCGAGATATTCGAGGGCGGTGCCGAGATAACTGTCGACGCGCCCCTTGAAAGACTGCCCTACTTTACAAAAATATGAAGAAAAGCTCAATAGCCGTTATCGGCGGAGGTGCCGCGGGACTTGTCGCCGCGCTGTACGCCGCGTGGGCGGGAGCCGAGGTCACCGTCTACGAAAAGAACGATAAATTCGCGCGAAAGCTCGGCATCACGGGCAAGGGTCGCTGCAACGTCACGAACAATTGCACCCCCGCCGAGCTGCTTGCCGCCGTTACGAAAAATTCGAAGTTCCTCTACAGCGCCGCCTTCAGGCATACCCCCGAGGACACAATGTCGCTCTTCGAGGCGCTCGGCGTCCCGCTGAAGACGGAGCGCGGCGGCAGAGTATTCCCCGAATCCGACCGCGCCGCCGACATCGTCAATGCACTTCGCCACGCAGTGTCGGACGCGGGAGTGACGCTGCTTCGCTCACACCCCGTCAGCAGCGTCACGCGCGCCGAGCACGGAGAAGGCGGCTTTCTTGTCACGTCCGGCGAGACAACGCGGCGCCACTGCGCCGTCATCGTGTGTACGGGCGGCGTATCCTACCCGAAGACCGGCTCCACCGGCGACGGGTATAAAATTGCCGAGAGCTTCGGCCTTTCCGTCGTGCCGCCGCGCCCCTCGCTCGTGCCCGTCGTCTGCCGCGAGGATTGCGCCTCGCTTGCCGGGCTCACGCTGAAGAACGTCCGCCTGACGGCAATGTGCGACTCACGCGTGCTCTACAGCGAGCAGGGCGAGCTGCTGTTCACGCATTTCGGCGTGTCGGGACCGCTCGTGCTGTCCGCCTCGTGCCATATGCGTCACCCCTTTGAGAAAATGCGCCTTGAGATAGACCTCAAGCCCGCTATCCCCACAGACGAGCTCGACGCACGGCTCGTTCGCGTATTCGCGGAGAACGCCACACGCGACGCCGTGAACGCCACGGCGGGACTGCTGCCGTCGCGCCTTGTCGAGAGAGTGGCTGCCGTCGCGGGACTGCCGTTTCATAGCAAGGCGTCCGAGATCACTCGCGAGCAGCGTCACGCCTACGTCCGCACGCTCAAGCACTTCCCGCTGACGCCCACGGCATTTCGCCCGATAGACGAGGCAATTATCACCTCGGGCGGCGTCGACGTGCGCGAGATAGACCCGCGCACCATGCAGTCGAAAAGCGTCCCCGGGCTTTATTTCGCGGGCGAGGTGCTCGACGTCGACGCCTACACCGGAGGCTATAATTTGCAGATAGCCTTCTCGAGCGCACACCTTGCCGCCGAGAGCGCCGCCGAGCTGTACGCCGAACAGGCATAACACAAGAACAACATTCCACAGGAGGAAGCTATAATGGATATAAAGAAGATACGCATCGCGCTCGACGGTCCGAGCGGCGCGGGAAAGTCGACCATCGCAAAGCGCGTCGCCGAGAAGGCGGGGCTCGTTTACGTCGATACGGGCGCGCTTTACCGCACAGTCGGCCTCTACGCGATGGAAAACGGAATTTCCGAGACCGACGCGGAGGGCATCGTCTCCTCGCTCGATAAGATAAGCCTGCGACTTGCCTACGAGGACGGCGCGCAGCACGTCTACCTCAACGGACGCGACGTCGGAGATAAGATTCGCACCCCGCAGGCGTCGCTCTACGCCGCCGCAGTGTCGAAGCTGCCGCCGGTTCGCGCATTCTTACTTGACGTGCAGAGAAGCATCGCCGCCGAGGGAGGCGTCATAATGGACGGACGCGACATCGGAACGGTAATTATCCCCGACGCGGAGCTGAAGGTGTTCATGACCGCGACCGTCGAGGCGCGCGCCAAGAGACGCTGCCTTGAGCTCGAGGAGAAGGGAATGCCGCAGCCCTACGAGGACGTGCTCGCGGATATTATCGCGCGCGATAAGTCCGACAGCGAGAGAGAAAGCTCGCCCTGCGTGCCCGCCGAGGACGCCGTGTATTTCGTGAACGACGACTACGGCATCGAGGAGTCCGCAGAGCATATAATCGCACTCGCCGCACAGAGAGCGCGAGAGTGAAGCGAAAGCGACACCACCGTCAATTCATTATTATATAAGAAGGAAATGAAGAAATGAAGGAATTTTACTTGCAGCCGAAGCTGATCTCGGCTCTGAAGGGCTACACAAAAAAGCAGGCGTTAAATGACGTTATCGCGGGCATTATCGTCGCGATAATCGCGCTGCCGCTGTCGATAGCGCTCGCGCTGGCGTCCGGAGTCAATCCCGAGTGCGGAGTCTATACCGCAATTGCCGCGGGCTTTGTCGTCTCGCTGCTCGGCGGAAGCCGCGTCCAGATAGCGGGACCGACCGCAGCGTTTGCAACCATCGTCGCGGGAGTCGTCGCAGCACAGGGAATGGACGGGCTCTTCCTTGCAACGGTCATGGCGGGAGTTATACTTATCCTCATGGGTGTCTTCAAGCTCGGCTCGCTGATAAAGTACATGCCGCACACGATAACCGTCGGCTTCACCGGCGGAATCGCAGTGACCATCCTCCTCGGACAGCTCAAGGATTTTCTCGGACTCACCTACGCCGAGGGCGTTCGCCCGATAGAGACGCTTGAGAAGATGGAGGCGAATATCGACGCGATAGCCACCTTCAGCCCGTGGGCGCTCGTTATCGGCGCCGTCAGCCTCGCGATACTTATAATCTACCCGAAGATAGAAAAGCGCGTCCCGCCGTCACTCATCGCCGTGGTGGTCAGCGCGCTGCTTGTGAAGCTCATCCCCGCGCTCGACGAGAGCGTGTTCACCATAGGCGACCTTTATACAATTCCGTCCGGCCTGCCGAAGCTGGACTTCGGAGCGATGGATCTCAGTGTAACGAAGCTCGTTTCCGTCCTCCCGAATGCGTTCACGATAGCCATCCTTGCCGCAATCGAGTCGTTGCTCTCCTGCGTCGTCGCCGACGGAATGACAAATTCAAAGCACAACTCGAACGCGGAGCTCGTCGCACAGGGCGTCGGAAACATAGCATCCGTGTTCTTCGGAGGAATTCCCGCCACGGGAGCCATCGCCAGAACCTCGGCGAATATCAAGAACGGCGGAAGAACTCCGATCGCGGGAATGGTACACGCGGCGGTGCTGCTGCTCGTGCTGCTGTTCCTCATGCCCTACGCGGCGCTCATCCCCATGCCGACAATTGCGGCAATACTGTTCATGGTCGCGTACAACATGAGCGGCTGGAAGAATTTCGTCGCGATAATAAAGACGCGCCGCGCCGGCGATATTGCGGTGCTCGCGGTCACCTTCGTGCTGACGGTGGTGTTCGACCTTGTGGTAGCGATAGCGGTAGGAATCGCCCTTCAGCTGGTGTTCTACATAATAGGAAAAATCAAATCGCGCCCCGAGACGGCGCAGGTATAAGAAAAGCAGCCGAGGCAAAAGCCTCGGCTGCTTTTATAAAACGCCCGCACACGCGTCGCGCCGCACGCATTCCCCAAAAATACGCCCACAACGTCAGCGCACGACACGAGTATCGTGTACTACGGAAAGCTTTACTCAATTTTTCTCGAAAAATTGCGGAATCCAAAGGCGGCGCCTTTGGTCGCGTTCCGCAGAACGCGAAACCCCCTACGCCTTAAAAGGGTGTCGGGGCGCGCCCTGACCCGAGCTCCGCAGAGCTCGGAATTCCCCGGCTGCACGCGAGGTTAAGCCTGCTCGGCGCAGTCAACGTAAGTTTTATTAAATCCCCCCCGCGCCGCACGGCAAGCTGCACTGCACCGTTCCTACTGTCTCTAAAGCATTAGCTACCGTTCTAAGTTTCTTTTGTGAAAGAAACTTAACTAAGAAAACCTTCATAGGGCTACGCCCTAAAGAAGCTTTACCGCGGCTGAAAGCTTTCGCGCGGCCATAGGCATGACCGCTTCGGTATCTCACGAAATGCGGCTTCTGCCCCGATACGCTGCGTTTCGCGCTCGCAAGGCGTGCTCCGCCGCTGTGGTGCGGGACTGGGGGCTAATGCGCTTTGCGCGTGGGAGTTTGGCGGGGGGCGTTCGTGCCTGCGGCGACGCTGACGGAGTGTGGAGTTTGCCGCTCGAACGCTCGCTCCCGCACTTTTCAACATTTTATATGGAAAACCCGCGTCGCGCCCGCAAGCCTTCGCTTTTTCCAAGCCCGCTCGCCGCGCCCGCGATACGAACGTTTTGTTAAAATCCCCCGCCGACGTCCGCTGCATAAAAAATCCCCCGCCGTGCGGCGGGGGATTTTTTGCAAAACAAAAAGCCTTGATTTTCATCAAGGCTTTTTCGCGCCACGCAGGATTCGAACCTGCGACCTACCGGTTCGTAGCCGGGCACTCTATCCACTGAGCTAGTAGCGCATCGTTCCTCTCGGAACATTATATATGATACCACACCTTCGAGCGTTTGTCAAGACCAATTTTCGATTTTTTCGAAAAAACTGCTCTTTTCCGGCTCAATACGGTAAAAAAGCGGCTTGTGCCGCTCCTTCATAGCATCGTGGTGCTTCCGCTTTCGACGTCTCCCGCGTAATTTGCCGCAGCACCGTCCGCGCCTGCGTAATACGCGTTGCCCTGCGCGCCGACGTCACCCTGCGTGCCGACGCTTCCGCCCGCACCGTAATTTCCCGGCATGGCTGCGCCCGCATACGGCGTCGCCTCGTAATATACTCCCGCAGAAGACGTCGGAGCTCCCGCCGGAGTGCTCGGCGCCTGCTGCCTCGGAAAGTGCTCGGGCGTCGGAGGTGTCTGCGGACGCGAGGGAACGCCTCCGCGAATGAAATCAAGCTCCTGACGGCTCCACCAGTCTCCGCTGCCCTTCTGCGAGCCGAGTCTGTTCAGCGAAGCTGATATCCGGTCGGAATTCTGCACGAGCTGTCCGAAGCCGTACAGTGTAAACGAGCCGATCCACGAAAGCAGCGAGCCTATCGCCATTACGAAAACGCCGGCGAGAACGCCGCCTGCGGCAAGCTCCTCGTCGAAGTCGAACACCGATGTGCCCGCGATAACGCCGATACCCGAAATCACCGATGCTACGATGCCGATGATGCATATTGTCACCGCAAGACCCTTGATCTTGCCTCCGATGTTGTTGAACATAAGCCTATACTCCTTAAATATGCCGCCTCAGATGAGGTTTCGCACGACACCGAATACGCACAGCGCCGCCGAGGTCACACAGAAGGCGGCGTTCTCCGCCCGCGTGAGCGGCGTCGCCCCGTGAAGGACGTAGCGCGCCGCGCGCAGTGCAGCGTACACAAGCGCCGCCGGCAGAATAACAAAAAGGGCGCAGTTTGCCTCCCATGCCGCGCACACGTCGAGCCGCAGCAGCGCCATGCACATTCGGGAAACACCGCACCCGGGACAGTCGAGCCCCGTCAGCGCGTGAAAGGGACACGGAATGCCGAAGCCCGTGGCGCGAACGAACAGGGCATAGCCGAGTCCGCCCGCGACCGCGAGCGAAGCTTGTCTTAAAAGACGTAAGAGACGCGCCTTACGCTGCGGGATTGATGGCAACCTTGTTAAGCTCGCTCTGAGCCAGCGCGTAGAAGATGATGCCGAGACCGAATATCGTAAGGAGCAGGTAGGTAACGGACGTGCCGTGGCTCGGAACGCCGCTGTTCGTCTTGATGATGTCGACCTTCTCGCCGCACTTGTAAGACCAGTAGTACGCGTAGATGCCGCACGTTACGAGGGTAAGGAGAATTACCGCACCGCCGGAGGCGTCGCTGAAGCGACCGGAGGCAGCGTTAAGGTCGTTGGCAAGGCAGATCTCCCAGTAGATGAGATAAATGCCGCAGGTGATGATTGAAAGGAAAATTGCAAGACCGACCGAGCGTCGAACGATGGGACGCATCATGGTCGTGGGAGCGGCGCCGTACTGATTGCCGTACTGCGCGCCCGCATACTGGTTGCCGTACTGCGCGTTGCCGTAGGGGTTCTGGTTGTAGGGCTGACCCTGGGGAGACTGCTGAGAATACTGGTCGTTCTGCGCGTTATAGCTCTGCTGCTCTTGGGTCTGAGCCTGAGCTGCCAGCTGATTTCCGCAGGCAGGGCAGAATTTCGCACCGTCCGCGACGGTGTTACCGCAATAAGGACAAAACATAATGATTCCTCACTTTCGCTTACAGCGTATTTTTATGAATCGATTATATCACGACATGTATAATTTGTCAATACGGTGAAAAAGATTTTGATAAAAATTATTTTCCGTCGAAGCGAAAAAGTCGAAAAAAAGAATAATTTCGTGACAGTCGGGGAATAATGAAGCATGGCGCCGCACGCGAAAAAAGGGCACCGCCCGAAGGAACAGTGCCGATCACCGCAGCCCGCGGCGCAGAACTGCATCTTCTGCGCGCGGCGGGCGGACATGCCCCGCGTTTCCTTGGATATCGCCGCCCGCCGACCACTCTCTTGACCGCTTAAAGCGACGAGGCGAGGCGCTCGAGCTGCCGCCGCTTTATGTCGAGCGACGAATGCACGTAGGTGTTCAGCGTCACCGAAACGCCCGCGTGACCGAGCATTTCGCTCAGGGACTTCGCGTCGGCGCCCGACTCTATGCAGCGTGTCGCGAAGGTGTGCCGCAGCGCGTGGTAATTCACGTGGGAGAGCCCGCACGAGGCGGCAAGGCGGTGCCAGCGCGCCTCATAGGTCCTCACGCTCACAAAGCCGGGGCTCTCCGAGACGACGAATTCGCTTTTTGACTCCGCCTTCAGGCGTGAGAGCGTCTCGGCGAGAAACGACGGGAGCGGTATCTGCCGCCTTGACGACGGGGTCTTCGGCGTGTCGAGTATCAGCTGCGTTTTCGCCGTGCCGTCCCGCGCGGTGACCCGTGAGAGCGTGTGGCGCACCTCGAGCAGGTGCCCTTCAAGGTCAATGTCGTCCCACGACAGCGCGCACACCTCGCCGACCCGCAGCCCGGTGTAAAGCGAGAGCATCACGCCGACCGCGAGCGGCTGTGCGCGACCGCGCGTTACGCTCTCAAGGCACCTTTGCTCGTCGGGGGTCAGCACCGTCGGACGGCACCTTGCGGGTGCGGGCTTTGCCACGCTGCCGGAAAGCGGCGGGCACAGCCCCTGTGCCGCCGCAAAGCTCATCGCGGCGGAAATAACGAGCGCGATGCTCCGAACATAGCTTCGCGAGAGCGCACCCGTGCCGTCGAGCCGCCCGCACCTCAGCTTCTCGGAGATGAACGCATTGATGCGGGCGAGGTCGAGCTGCGATAGGGGAACGCTGCCGAGGCTCGGCAGGATATGCGCCCGGATAAGGCAGTCGTATTTTGTGACGCTACCGCCCTTGAGGCGCATCTCGTTCGCGCATTGCCAGCGCTCGAGCACATCGGCAAGGGTCAGCTCGCACTTCGGCACAGCGTGCTCCGCCTCTCGCGCCAGACGAAGCTTCTCCTTGACCTCGCGGTAGCTTTTTCCGTAGACGGAGCGAAGCGCGGCACCGCCCGTCGGCGCCTTGTAGCGACCCTCCCACCTGCCGTCCTTTCGCTTGCGAATGTTTTCTCCTCTTCTTGACATGTGATCAGTCCTTTCGTTGCTCGGGAAGACTCCCGAGGAATAAAAATTCACTTTCTTGAATATAGTTTAGCTTTGCCGCGTCGGCACGGAAAAGCCCGCCTCCCTCCAAAAGGGCGCGACCACGCCGCTGACCCCTTAAAGCGCGGTAAGAACGAAGGGCATGAAGGCAAGCCGCGACCGGTCGAGCGTATAATTTGAAAAAAATCACGCTTTTCCCCGAAAAATGCCGAGGATTTATTGACAAGAGGGGGAAACGGTGCTATAATTTAACAAAACAAGCTAAAAAAAGCCGCGCGCAGAAGATGCAGTTCTGCGCCGCGGGCTCCGCACGCGGCAAAACCGAGCGAGCGCTTGATTATCCCGAATATTCACCGGAGGGTTCATGGAATCTGAGAAAAAGACAGCGGTCGTGGAGGCTTGCCTTGAGACCTTTGTCAACAAGGGGCTTTCCGAAACGACCTCGAGAGACCTGTCGCGCGCTATGAAGCTGCAAAGCGGCGGGCTGTATTACTACTTTGCCTCGAAGGACGAGGCAGTCGTCGCGTGTGCCGAGCAGGCAGCGCTGAGGATCGAGAGCGGACTGATACTTCCCGCACTCGACGACCTTGACGACCCCGACCGAATGATGCGCTCTCTTAAGGAGCGCGCGGACGACATGGCTCCGACAATGCGCTTTCTCGCGCAGGTGTGCTCCTCCTCGCGCTATCGCGATGCGATGGATCCCGCGCTGAAGCGACTGAGCGGGCGCTACGAACAGTACGCCGAGGCGTTTGCACAGCGCCTTTCCTGTGATAAGGAGACGCTTGAGCCGTACGTGTACCTCGGCATCACCGCGGTCACCAACTACATGATATTCGGCGAGAAGGACTATATTGTGCCGCAGACGGAGCTTATCAAGCGCGTGATAAAAAAGCTTCGCGAGACGGCAGGAGGGAAAGCTCACGATGAAAATTAAACTTGCGATACTCGAAAAGGATCAAAGCTACCTTAATCGCTTCGTCAGCGTGTTCGGCACGAAGTACGCCGATAAATTCCAGCTTTATTCATTTACCGACGACCGGGTCGCACTCGAAACGCTCGAGAGCGCGAAAATCGAGGTGCTCGTCGCCGGAGACACCTTCGAGCTCGACACCAAAAGGCTGCCGAAGCGCTGCGCCCTCGCGTATTTCTCCGATTCACCCGATATAGACTCCATAAACGGTCAGCGCGCAATATGCAAGTTTCAGAAGGCTGACCTCATATATAAGCAGATACTCGGTATCTATTCCGAAAACGCCGGAAACGTCTCCGGTATCAAGCTCGGCGACGACAGCACGAAGCTTATCTTCTTCCAGTCGGCAAGCGGCGGCGTCGGCGGCTCGACAATGGCGGCAGCCTGCGCCATGCATTTCGCCGCGCTGAAGAAAAAGACACTTTACCTCAACCTCGAGAAATACGGCTCCTCCGACGTCTTCTTCAAGGCGGAGGGTCAGTTCGATATGAGCGACATTATCTTTGCCCTCAAGAGCAAGAAGGCGAACCTCTCGCTGAAGCTCGAAAGCTGCGTCAAGCAGGCTCCCTGCGGCGTCTACTTCTATTCTCAGCCGAAGATCGCCCTCGATATGACCGAGCTTGTCCCCGAGGAGACGTCACGCCTCATAAGCGAGCTGCGCCTGTCGGGTACATACGACTACATCATCGTCGACTCCGACTTCTCGATCAGTCGCGACGCCGTGAAGCTCTACCGAAACGCCAACGCCGTCGTGTGGGTCGGCGACGGCTCGGAAATTTCAAATACCAAGCTCTACCGCGCCTTCACCGCGCTGAATACGGCAGAGCAGAACGCAGATTCCCCCATCCCGAACAGAATGGTGCTCATTTACAATAAATTCAGCAATAAGACCGGCTCCGTCCTCTCGGAGCTCGGCGTCAAGAATATCGGCGGCGCACCGCGCTTTGAGCACGCGACAACGGCTCAGGTGCTCGAGCAGCTTGCTCCGAAGAGCATGTTCGACGCAATTTTATAAGGCGGTGATGTCACGTGGATTTCGAACAGGAACAGAGCATCGTTGCCGAAATAAAGCAGTACGTCACCGAGAACTTCCCCCTCAGCCGTATGGAGGACGAGGAGCTTGAGGAGCAGATAGAGGAGACCGTCGCCGCGCGCCTTGAGGGCATATATTGCTCAATAGACCGCCGCGTCTCGATCGTCAGACAAGTCTACAGCTCTATCCGCGGCTTCGGACTTCTCGATTCCATCATAAACGATGACACGATAACCGAGGTCATGATAAACGGTCCGGAGAACGTGTTCATCGAGCAGAACGGACGCCTCTTTAAGCTCGACAAGCAGTTTGAGAGCCAGCGACGGCTCGAGGATATCATACAGCGTATCGTCGGTCTTGCGGGTCGAGAGGTCAACCAGGCAAACCCCATCTGCGACACACGCCTGCCCGACGGCTCGCGCGTTAACGTCGTGCTGCCCCCCATAGCTCTGTGCGGCCCGACGCTTACGATACGTAAATTCTCGAAGACTCCGATGACCATAGAGAAGCTGATCGCCTACGGCTCCATAACCGAGGAGATCGCGCAGAAGCTCGAGCTGCTCGTCCGCTCTAAGTATAACATATTTATCAGCGGCGGTACAGGCTCGGGTAAAACAACTTTTCTGAATGCACTGTCAAATTATATCCCGAAGGACGAGCGAGTAATAACCATCGAGGACTCCGCAGAGCTCCAGATAACGGGAGTTGACAACCTCGTCAGCCTCGAGACACGAAACGCAAACGCCTCCGGCGCCGGACAGATAACCATTCGCGACCTGATAAAGTCCTCGCTTCGAATGCGCCCCGAGCGCATCGTCGTCGGAGAGGTCAGAGGCGGCGAGGCGCTTGATATGCTCCAGGCAATGAATACCGGTCACGACGGCTCGCTGTCCACAGGACACGCCAATTCGACCGAGGATATGCTCAGCCGACTGGAGACCATGGTGCTCCAGGGAGCGGCAGGCCTTCCCCTCGAGGCAATACGCCAGCAGATAGCGTCGGCTGTGGATATAATAATCCACCTGTCGCGCCTGCGCGATAAGTCGAGAAAGACCATGGAGATAACGGAGGTCGTCGGCTACGAGAACGGCGAGATCAAGCTGAACCCGCTGTACGTGTTCCGCGAGGACGAAAACAGCACCCTCGAGCACGTCTCGGGCAAGCTCTGCCGCACGGAGAACAAAATGGTAAACGACTTCAAGCTCCGCCTGGCAGGCATAAGAAGCGAGATATAAGGAGAGCGAAGGTAATGTCAAAAAAACAAAAAAAGCCCGCCGAGCCGCAGTATTATGTGTCGAAGATAAATACCCCCGTGCTCAATTACGGCGTGTACGTAATGAATGCGAGCGAGAAGCTTTTGTACAGCTTGGCGCTGCTTGTCATCGGCGGAGCGGTCGGATTGATCTTCTACGGAGGGCTCTTTAAGAAAGACGGGGTCGCGACCTTTATGACATTTGTGAGCAATATCGTCGTATTTGTCGTTGTCGGAATGCTCGCCGTTAAATTCTTTCTTCCGAGTATTGCCGACAAACTGAGAAAAAAGCGTGCCGAAAAGCTGAAGACGCAGTTCTGCGACTTCGCGTCCTCGCTGACCAATTCACTGGCAAGCGGCATGAACATAACAGACTCGCTCAATGCCACCTATATCGACCTCCAGTCTCAATATGCGCCCGATGCCTTCATCGTGAATGAGGTGCGCGAGCTCATAAGCGGCGTCAGCAATAATATACCGATAGAGGTAATGCTCGAGGACTTCGGCATTCGAAGCGGCATTCCCGATATAGTGAATTTTTCAACGGTCTTCGCGACCTGCTACAGAACCGGCGGTAATATTAAAAACGTCGTCCGCCGTACAACGGACATTATCTCCGAGAAAATGATGATCGCAAGCGAGATAGATACCGCAATGACCTCGAACAAGCTGCAGATGAACATAATGAATGTTCTTCCGATAGTTATCGTTCTTATGATGCGACTGATGAGCTCGGCATTTGCCGAGAGCTTTTCCTCGCTTATAGGCGTTATCGGGCTTACGGTGTCCGCAGGACTGACTGTCGCGGCGTATAAGCTCGGTAAGAGGATCACGGATATCAAGGGGTGAGAGCATGTTGAAGATCATTTGGCTGCTGCTCGGCACCGTCTCCACCGTGCTCCTTGCCGTGCAGCTTTCAAGAGGAAAGCGGTTTTATTACCTTCTCGATAATCTCGACGGAAATGATTTTCCGATGAGATATTCCTATTGCGTCGGACTCGCGTGGAGCGAGCTCGAGCCGCTTGCGCTCAAGGGGAAGGCAAGAGAAAAGCTTGTCGGACAGGCGAAGCTTTTGTATGACGCGCGATACGCGGAGTACTATGCCACGATCACCTGGGCGCAGATGCTGTTGTTTGTTCATCTCGGACTGACGGTCGGCTTCGTTTTGGCAGGGGCTCTCGGCTCCTCCTTTATGGTCGTCGCCGGAATAGCGCTGGCGGCGTTTTTGGGGTACTATTTCCTGAATTCCATGAACAGCCGACTGAAGACGCGAGAGCTCGAGTGTACGGCAGAGCTTCCGGAGCTTGTCTCCACGATGGCTCTTCTGATAAATGCCGGAATGATGCTTAAAAACGCCTGGCAGACGATAGCCGAGAGCAAGGAGGGCGAGATATATCGCCTGATGCGCCTTGCCTGCATCGAAATGGAAAACGGAATGAGTGAGATCGACGCCATACACCGCTTTGGCGTTATGTCGAGCTCATCCGAGGTGCGGAAGTTCACGAGCGCGCTGATACAGAGCGTTGAGCGCGGCGGCGGAGAGCTGACGTCCTTCCTCACCAGACAGTCCACCGAGATGTGGACGCTGAAAAAGCAGCTGATGCTCCAGAAGGGCGAAGCCGCCGCCACGAAGCTGCTCATCCCGACGGCGATCCTTTTTATCGGCATCATTGTTGCCGTTGTATCCGGTGCCGCCGGCATGCTTATATGACTGCAAGCCTCGAAATATAAAATTACATGGGAGAGAGAAACATGAAAAACTTTTTTAAGAAGCTGAATTACAAGGTAAATTCCGCGCTGCTGTCCGCGGAGCTCAAGACCAGAAAGGCAGTCTCCGACTTCGTAACAAACGAGCGCGGTGACACAAACTTTATTTCGATAGCGATCATTCTTATTATTGTTATTGCGGTAGCGGTAATTTTTATTGCATTTAAGGAGGAATTAATGGAGAAGTTTAACACAAAGACAGGTGATCTGTTTAGCGCGCTTGATGATAAAAAAGCACCTACCAATACCTAACAATATCATCTAATTATACATAAATACTTGAGGTTTGTGGAATGAGCTACGTAATTGCAGGAGTGGTCTTGCTGCTCTCCGGTTTTGTGGGTGTTATATCCATTATTGCGGCAGGTGCGGCGGAAAATAATATCGAAGACGGGGACGGCACGACCACCGATGTGACAGGCTCGGCGTCCGTATGGGCAAAAGACAATTGGAGACAGTTGGCTTTTGTCCTTTGCGTTTCATTTGCACTCGCGGCAGTGCTTTCGGTGCTGTACGTGAAGGACACCGACATGCTCACGCTGTGCCGTCGGGGCATCCTCGCCCTGGCACTGCTGTCAGCCATGCTGATAGATTTCAGAACGCGACTGATACCGAACTATCTTGTCCTCGGCGTACTCGGCGCGTGGGCTGTGCTCATCGCGCTTGAGCTCATACTGCGCCGCGACGTGTTTGTTTATACGATGCTGACATGCATCATCGGCGGCATGGGCTGCTTTGTGATACTGTATATTCTCGCGAGACTGACGCGCGGCGGGATCGGCATGGGAGACGTGAAGCTGCTCTCGGTCGCAGGTCTGTATCTCGGAATGTTCGAGACACTGCTGACGCTGCTGTTTTCACTGCTGCTGTGCGCGGCAGCCTCCGCGGTGCTTCTCATAACTAAGGTGAAAAATAAAAACGACAGCGTACCGTTCGGTCCGTTCGTGTTTTTCGGATATATGATAATGTGCATACTGATGTGCCTGTAACGGAGGAAAGCGATGAAAAAGAGTAATTTGCTGATAGTCGCCGTGCTCGCCGTGCTGTGCCTGATAGGCTGGCTGACGCTCGGCTCCTCAAATAAAGCCGAGGGAGAGCTGAGCTACGATGAATACATGGAGCAGGCGGACGACTACGTTGAGAGAGGGCTGTATCAAAGAGCGATAAACAGCTACAGCAGCGCCAAAAAGCTTGACGCGAGCGAGGAGGTCTATCTCCGCATCGAGGCTGCGTATAAGCTGAGATACGAGGAGGAGCCGGAGGCGACAGCCGAGGAATACCTTAACTTCCTTACAGAAGCCGTGAAGGCATACCCCGCAAATAAAACCTTTGTCGATATGTATCTCATCATGCAGAGCGACAACGCGAAAAAATACGACTGCCTGCTGAACGCAGTCTCAAACGGCTACGACAACGAGGAAAACCGCGAGAAGCTACGCACGCTGAGATATTCCTACAGCCTGCGCCGCGACAGCTTTACCGAGCTCGTTCCGTCCGTCAGCGGCTATTTCACAATAGCCGAGAACGGAAGCCGAAACGGCTACAGCCTTGATGGCGGACGCATGCTCGATAAGACCTTCAGCTATGTCAGCTGTCCGAATACATACGGCGTTCTCGTCACAGTGGCTGACGACAGCCGCCTGACCGACGGGAATAAAATGGTCTACGGAATATTCCCGGGAGAGGTTACCGACGCATCGCTTTTTGCTGACGGGCTGATCGCGGCGTGCATCGACGGGAAATACGGCTATTACGATGAATTTGCTGTGCTGAAATTCGGTGAATACGAGGCTGCGGGCACCTTTCAAAACGGGAAGGCAGCTGTAAAGGAGGCCGGCAGCTGGAAGCTCATAGATACCTCCGGTGAAGAGCTTTCCGATGAATTCGACGAGATCGTGATGAACTCAGCAGGGTATTACCTGATAGGCGAGGCAATGCTCGCAAAGGAGGACGGCAAGTGGGGCATCTACGACGCCGAAGGAAAATTAAAGTGCGAGCTCGACTGCGACGAAACGGATGTTATGACCGCGGACGGAGTGATAGCGGTACGCAAGGGAGATAAATGGGGCTTTGCCGATCTTGAAGGAAATATTAAGCTCGCTGCCGAATACGAGGCTGCACACAGCTACTCGAATGGTGTCGCAGCTGTAAAAAAGGACGGAAAGTGGGGCTTTATCGACCCTGAAGGAATGCTTGTCATCGATTACGTGTTCTCCGATGCGCTGTATATGACCGACGAGGGCGTCTGCCCCGTCAGAACAGATCTGCCGAGCGAGGACGGAGAAGAAACGACAGATGACACCGAGGAGTCTGCGGAACAGTTCCCAATGTGGCGGCTTCTTGAATTCAATATAGGACTCAGAAAGGACTAATTATGAAGAAATTTACAGCATTGATGCTTGCAGCCGCATGCTGCATGTCACTGGCAGCCTGCAAAAGCAATACCGAGCCCGCCGATGAAAGCGAAAGCGCAGGCTCCCCGACCGAGAATGTCGCGGCAAATGCCGAATACTTCGAGTGGTCGCCGATATACGAGACTCAAATAATCGGTTACAGCGAAAAGGGAATGAAGCAGGAGACGCTCGTTATCCCCGCCGACTGCACGCAGGTGCAGAGCCTTGACAATAACACTACTGTGAAGCACATTCGCTTTGAGAATCCGGATACCAAAATTTTCTCGTATGCCTTTAACAGCTGCACTTCGCTTGAGAGCGTGGAGCTCCCCGATAATCTCGAAGGCATAGAGAACAATGTCTTCTACGGTTGCACGTCGCTTAAGAATATCAGCATTCCGTCACACGTGACGAGAATAGGAAAAAGCAGCTTCGAAAAATGCAGCTCGCTGACAAGCATAAAGCTTCCGAATGTGATATCCGTTGACGACTCGGCATTCGAAGACTGTACATCACTTGAAGAGGTGATCGTCAGCGACGGAGTCAGCATTATCGGCGAGAGCGCATTCATGAATTGCAGCTCGCTCAGAAAGGTAGTGCTCCCCGAAAGTGTGGAAACGATAGGCAATTACGCCTTTGCGTATTGCGGTGCTGTAGAGGAGATACATCTGCCGCGGTCGGTAGAGAGCATTGCAGGCTTCAGCATAGCTCAGGATCATGCATTCAAGCTTTATGTAAAAGAGGGCAGCTATGCGGACAAGTGCTTCGGCGACCTCGGCGGAGTGGAGCTTTGCGAAAAGCTGTACAGCTAAAGGAGCCTTGAGATGCTCGGAAGATTTTTGAAGGATGCAAAAGATCAGAACGGCGAGGTCATGCTCGAGGCGTCGATCGTTTTAGTATCCGTAATAATACTTCTGATGGTAATGCTGAGCCTTTCGTTCATGTTTTACCAAGAAGCAATGATGACCTCCGTTGCAAACGAGATAGCGGCGGATGTTGCGAAAAACTACAAGATGCCGACGCTTGCTATCGGCGACAACGAGCCGCAGGTTAACGATGTCGAATCAGTAAAAATGTACCGACTGAGCTTCGGACTTAGGACTCTCGAGAGCGCGCACGAGGAGCGCGCGGACAGCTATGCCGATTGGAGAACAGAGCTTGCCACGCTCGGAATCAACCCCGGAGACGTCGACGTGAAATGCGAGATCAAAAGAAGCGGCATCGGCAGAGCATACGTTAAGGTCACAGTCAGACAAACAACGGATTTCTTTTTGAGCGGTATTCTCGATTATGCCGGAATCACGGAAGAAAACACGGCATTCGGAGCGACGGCGTATGCGGAGTGCAATGACCTTATGGGATACACCTCGCTGCTCAATTTCACGCGCTACTTAACGGAAATACTCAATGATCAGGCGGGACTCGGAGCGATAGGCAACCTGTATGAAAGCATGAAAGGCTTTATTAATGAATTGAAGCGGTGGTAATAATCGCACAGGGGGGAAAGCAAAATGAAAAAAGAGAAGAAGCAGAAAAAAATAATAACAAAAGCAAAGCTGAAAAAAGGCTTTATGGGCTCGATCTCCATTTTGCTTTGCCTTCTCATGACTCCGTTTTTGAGCATTGCCCTGGGACTTGTAGAGTATTCAAGGTATCAGCAGGTCCTGGAGATAACCGACGAGCTGTACGAGCTCACGGGAATGTCAACGCTCTCGAATTATGACGATTATCTTAATCGGCGCTTCGGCTTGCTTGCAATGTCTCAGGAGGGTGATGTCTCGACACAGACCGCGGAGCTTCTTGAGGAAAACATAAAGGCTCTCGGCAAGCAGGTCACACTCGGCGAAGCCACGGCAGTCGGAAAGTATTCTCTCGGAAATATGAAGCTTCTGCGAAAGCAGATAGTCGACATAAGCGAGCTGACCTCCACGGCGGCAATTATAGATGTTGACTTCAAGCTCAATGAATTGCTTCAAAAGCTAAGCGTGGTTGAGCAGTTTCAGGAAATAATGGATAAGATTCAGCGCCTCGCAGACCTTACCGATAAGCTCAAGGATGCCGTTAGTGCTTTGAAGGAGCTGAAAACCGCTGCGGAAAGGCTGCAAACTGCGATCAACGATTCTGCCACGAAGGCCAATGATCTGGCAGCGAAGATGAAGGACTTCTACAAGAAGCTCGGAGAGAAGGGAATTGTTATCCCCGAGGAGGCAACCGACGATCAGATCAGAGACGCTCTCAAAAGCTTTGAAGAGGATTATTTGGGTGAGCTAAAAAATCTTTATAAAGATGCCAACGCTCTTATTAAATCCCTTAAAAGCGTAAAGACCGAGCTTGACAATATACAGACAAGCTTTAAGGCTTTTGAAAATGCGGTCAAGGGAGCAAGAGCTGCTCTCGGACCTAAAAAGACCGACAACAATGGCGGCGAAAATAAAGGCGTAGAGGAAGAATCCAAGGACTTCCTCGAATCGATACTTCAGGAAATGGAGAAGCTCGCAGAAGATGAGCTTAATGACTTTAAGAACGAGGCGATAGCTGTCGCCAAGAACACACTGGACAGTATAATAAATCAGTCGCTTGAAGAGGCGGGTCTTGCCAATATCGTAGAGATAGTCAATGGTGATTATTTCTCAAAGCCGTTGAGCGATACCGCGAAAGCTGACATTCAGGAGCTTCTTGAAACCGTGTCAGAGGTCTACTCACGCTACATGAACAACGGCACGCTTGATGAGACCGGTCTGTTGAAATATTTTAAGGAAAAATTTGTTCCCGATCTCGGAAGCATCACAGAGATCGACTTTGTTACGATAATTGACGGAGCGATCAGCGCAGCCGAAAGCGCTCTCAAGAATAAATTAAAAGAAGGTGTTTTGAACTTTATTACAAATCTTACGAACCTGGTCAAGAACCTGTTCGACCTTGATCTGTTCTGGGAGACGGATATGAATGCATGTGTGAATATACAGCGCTCGTACGATAGCCCGTATCAGACCTTCCTCGATGAACTCGGAAACCTATTTACAGCAATAGAAACCTTCACGGAAAAAATCACTTCACCGAACATTTTGGAGAAGCTTTTCGGTACGCTCGGCGCCTTGAAGGATATGCTTAAGGCGATATGGAATTTGTTGGGTGCGGTCAAGGAAATAGCCCTATCCTCGATCCGCAATATTGCAAATCTCGCAACCGCGGTCGCAAACGGGGATGTAAAGAACCTTTACGAGACGCTGATAATAAGCGGCTATATGCGGCATAATTTACCGTGCAGAACCGATTCGGGCAATAGAATAGAAAGAACTGACGGAGAGAATGTCAAGCTCGTGCTTAAGGGAGAGGGAATTACGGGCTTCTCGTATAACAGTATAGCAAGACCGGAACCTCATATCGATCAATATTTGGGAAGCAGTAACAGCTTCACTCAGCTCGGAAATCTTCTTAACGAAATTAAGGCAGGTCATGGAAACGACAAAATGTTCATGGGAGCAGAGCTTGAATATATTCGCGCCGGAACAAATTCCGAGATCGCAAATCAGATAATCTGCTTCTTTGATATATATTTCCTGCGTCTGCTCATCGACCTTCCCGGTATTTTCCTGAACGGAGAGGTCAGCGGGGCTGCGGCGACTGCCAATATCGCAGGCTGGGTCGTATATATCCTGTATATCCTCGGTGAGCCCTTCTGCGATACGCTTCTTCTTGTAAACGGAGAAAAGGTTCCGTTGGTAAAAACCAAGTGCTGGCTGACTCCGTCCGGAATCGGAGGCTTCGCTGAAAAAATGGCGAACGCAACGATGAGCGAAGAGCTGAGAAAAGCGATAGAGCAGCAAAAGGGAGAAGATAAAACCGAGCAGCCGGCGGACGATGATAATAATAGCAATAACGATAAAGGCTCGGATTACAAAACGCACCTTCTGATATTGTTGCTGATCCATGTCGACGCAAACGATCAGATAAATCGCCTTGCCGACTTGATAACGCTCGAAGGAAAAATGAAGTACGGCGATTCATTTGATATCGACAAAGCGTATACGCAGCTTGAGATAAGTGCCGATGTTACCTTCAATCCGTTCTTCGATCTCGGTACGCTGTCAGGCGGAGAATCATTTATGCCGACCTACGAAATAAAACAAACTGTCGGCTATTGACGGAAAGTGAGATAAAGCATGAAAGACAGCAAAAAAAGCAGGGGCGCAATAACGCTCGAGGCTGCAATAACCGTGCCGATATTCATTATTGTTATGTTGCTTGTAAACGGTTTGTTTGTTATGTTTATGGGGCAGCAGATAATGACTCACACCCTGGTGCAGAGCGCAAAAAGTTTGGCGTATGACCCATATTCATCGCAGCTTGCTTTGAGCGATACTAAAAACAAGCTACAGAATATGATCACCGAGATATTTGCCTTTAACAACGGCAATCATTCGTCGACGGAAAAATGGTATGATGAAAAATCGATTGAAGAAGCCGTTAAGGAAAGATTTATTGCATACCTCAGAAGCTCAAAGGAGGATGCCGACGGACTTCTCGACGAGATCGGAGTTAAGAACGGAAGCGACGGTCTTGACTTTTCAGGCTCATCCGTTGATGAGAACAGGATGTTGACAATTAAGCTGAGGTATACGCAGGAGTATATTTTCAACGCCGCAGGGCTTGGCGAATTTGAACGAGAAATATGCGTAAAGGTTAAGTTATTCGAATACTCCACCTAAAGCACAAAGGAGAAAGCATGAATTTTACATTTGAAAATCAGGGAACACACACATATCTTGTGTACACCGTGGAGGCCGGGGAGCAGATGGACTCCATGAGCCTCGGAATGCTCACAAACAACAGAATACCGGGTCTGGCGCAGACGCTGTTTACGCAGCTCGACGCCACGCGTTACATCAAGTACGACGTCTCGGCGAAGATATCGGTAAGCCAGTTTTTCGGCGGGCAGGTCAATAAAAAACGCCTTCTCGGCGTGTTCAACGGCATCGTCGATGCGCTGCTTTCGGCTGAGGAATACATGCTCGACGTCAATTCCGTGCTGCTTGACCTCGACTACATCTTCGCGGACGTAACGACCTGCGAGACCGTGCTTGTTTGCATCCCCGTCGAGGAGCACGGACAGAAGGCAGTCGACCTCGGCGCGTTCTTTAAGAACATAATGTTCACAACGCAGTTCGACCAGACCGAGAATTGCGACCACGTCGCGAAGATCATCAATTATCTGAACAGCTCCCCCGTGTTCTCGCTCTACGACTTCAAAAACGTGCTTGAGAGCATTGAGACAGGCTCGCCGTTCTCAGACCGCGGCAGCATACAGGGCGTGCAGAATGTTCAGACAGTTCCGGACTTGAGCATCGACTATCGCAAGCCGCCGCAGCAGCCGATCACGCCGAATATTCCCGTGACACAGACTCCTCCGACACAGACTCCTCCGCCCGAGGAACCAATATCCCCGCCCATGCGCTGGGGAAGGACCGTGGCAGACAAGACCGAGCAAAATCCGACCCCGCCCGTCGGCATGCCCCCGCGCAACGCAGGCGGAGTCGGCGGCGGAATGCCGGGTGGAATGAACCCGAATATTCCCCAACCGGGCACGAATCCGAACGGAGCCCCGAACGGCGAGAAGGAAATGACGCTGATCGGGCTTCTGAGCCACTACAATAAAGAAAATGTCGCGAAGTATAAGGAGCAGCAGGAGAGAAAGAAGAACGGAATGCCCCCCGTTAACCCCGGCGCACCCGCGAACGGCGGCTTCGCAATTCCGGGACAGGGCGCCGCTCCCGTGCAGCAGCCCCCGATGTCGAACAGACCACCAATGAACAACGGAGGACGCCCGACACCGCCGAATACACCTCCGATGAATAACGGAGGTCGCCCCGGCGCACCCGCGAACGGCGGCTTCGCAATTCCGGGACAGGGCGCCGCTCCCGTGCAGCAGCCCCCGATACCGTCGAACAGACCACCCGTGAACAATGAAGGTCTCTTCACACCTCCGACACCGCCGAGTATTCCCCCGATGAATAACGGAGGACGCCCCACGCCCCCGACACCGCCGAACACACCTCCCGCGAATCCCCCGCAGCGCCCGGCGGGCTTCGAGCCTATCCCGAGCACGGTCGTTCCGCAGGGCAGACCCTCGAATTTCGGCGAGACCACCGTCCTCGGCGCGAGCAACAATATCGGCGAGACTACCGTCCTCGGCGCGACTCCCGAGGCACGGGTGCAGCCCTTCCTCGTTCGCCTCAAGAATAACGAGAAGGTCAATATCACAAAGCCCGTCTTCCGCATCGGCAAGGAAAAAAGCTACGTCGATTACTTCATCGCAGACAATTCGGCGATCAGCCGCTCGCACGCCAATATCATCAAAAAGGGCGAGGAGTACTTCATCGTCGATACGAATTCGACCAACCATACCTACGTTAACGGCGTAATGATAAACAGCAATGTCGAGACGAAGCTCGCTCACAAGACGCGCCTGCGCCTTGCCAACGAGGAGTTTGAGCTGAATCTCTATTGATAACGCTGCTCTCTTGGAGAAACATATGAATTTCATTGTAAGCGCAACAACGGATATCGGGAATACGAAATCCACAAATCAGGACAGCGTTTCCGTAAGAGTCGCCAACACCGCGCAGGGCAGAATGGTGTTTGCCGTGCTGTGCGACGGAATGGGCGGACTCGAAAAGGGAGAGCTCGCCAGCGCCGAGGTCATCCGCGCCTTCGACAGCTGGTTTCGCGAGCAGCTGCCCGTGCTTGTGACCGGTCCCATCGAGGACTCGCTCGTCAGAGCGCAGTGGGAACACATAATCACCGAGCAGAATGTCGCCATCAAGTCCTACGGCGCGCGCCGCGGAGTTAAGCTCGGTACCACCGTCGTCGCAATGCTGCTCACGCAGAGCCGCTACTACATACTGAACGTCGGCGACTCCCGCGCCTACGAGCTGTGCGGAGGGCTGCGTCAGCTCACGCAGGATCAGACCTTCGTCGCCCGCGAGATCGCCCTCGGAAACATGACCCCCGAGCAGGCGGCAGTCGACGAGAGAAGGAACGTCCTGCTCCAGTGCGTCGGCGCCTCCGACGAGGTCTACCCCGACATGTTCTTCGGCGACGTGCGGCAGAATGCCGTCTACATGCTGTGCTCCGACGGCTTCCGCCACGAGATAACGCCCGCCGAGATATATAATTCACTCGCGCCGGAGCTGCTTGTCAGCGAGCAGGCAATGCGCTCGCACGCCGAGGAGCTCATCGCGCTGAACAAGAGCCGCTTCGAGCGTGACAACATCACCGTGGCGCTCGTGAGAACGTTTTAAGGAGGTGCAGACGTGCTTGAGATCGGATCACTTGTCGACGGCAAGTATAAAATACTGAATAAGGTCGGACAGGGCGGCATGAGCGTCGTGTATCTCGCAATGAACGAGAAGGCGAACAAGCAGTGGGCGGTCAAGGAGGTCAGAAAGGACGGCATCAAGGACTTTGAGGTCGTCAGACAGGGACTCGTTGCCGAGACCGACATCCTGAAGAAGCTGAGCCACCCGAACCTTCCGAGCATCGTCGACGTAATCGACACCGCGGATTCGTTCATTATAATAATGGACTACATCCAGGGAAACTCGCTGAACCTCGCCCTTGACGAATACGGTGCGCAGCCGCAGGAGAACGTCATCGTGTGGGCAAAGCAGCTGTGCGACGTGCTCGGCTACCTTCACACCCGAACACCACCCATAATCTACCGCGACATGAAGCCCGCGAATATCATGCTGAAGCCGGACGGCAACGTAACGCTCATCGACTTCGGCACGGCGCGCGAGTTCAAGGAGAAGAACCTCGCGGATACCACCTGCCTCGGCACAGTCGGCTACGCCGCGCCCGAGCAGTTCGGCGGAATGGGACAGACCGACGCGCGAACGGACATATATTGTCTCGGTGCGACGCTGTACCACCTCGTCACGGGAATGAACCCGTGCGAGCCGCCGTATGAGATCCGCCCGATAAGGGAGATCGACCCGTCGCTGTCGAGCGGACTCGAGAGAATAATACTAAAGTGTACGCAGCGCGACCCGAACGACCGTTATCAGTCGGCGGCGGAGCTCATGTACGCGCTCGAGCATTACGAGGAGATAGACGACCTCTACAGAAAGCGCCAGCGCGGTAAGCTCGCGAAGTTTATCACCTGCGCCGCACTGAGCATCGTCTTCGGTGCGACGTCCGCGTGGGGCTATGTCTCCGCCGAGAGGAAAAAGAGCGATAATTACGAGTACATCCTCGCGCTCGCCGACTCGGTCGAAGATTACTGCGAGGCGATCCTAACCGACCCGACGCGCACCGAGGCTTACCTCGGAAATAACGATAACAAGGGTCTCGTTGAGTACCTGACGGACGACGAGCTCACCGTCGAGGAGGCGGCGACCTTCACCTCGCTCCGAGCCGGACTTGAAAAGAAGGACTCCCGCGGCTACTCCTCCACGGTCAACGTGCTTGACGAGCTGAAGTCGGAGAACGCAGAGGGCTACGAGGACGTATGCTTTGCCATCGGCGAGGCGTACCTGTACTACTATAACGTCAACGTGGCACGCGACAAATACGCCGCCGCTGCGACATATTTCCGGTACGCGGGCGAGCGCTACCCCGTCGCGCAGGTATATTGCAGTATTTCCGAATGCCTCAAGAATATCGAGAAGCACAATAACCACAATAAGGGACAGCTTGGCAACGATTACGTCGAGCTGTGGGAGCTGATCGAGAGCCTTGAGAAAAGCGCGGAGGACTTTGACGCCGATGTCCGCCTTCGCGTGTTCGGCGAGATCGTGAATATCATTTACGACGGCGACAATATCGTGCAGTTCATCGAAGCGGAGAACAGCGCAAAGCTCACCGCGAAAACCATCACGGCTCTTCTCGAGGAGATGAAGGAGAGCATCGGAACGATAAGCAACAACAGCCTGAGAGAGGATCGCGAGGCTCTTGAGAAGAGCATTGAGGCGACCGTGAGGAAGGTCGAGACCCAAAGCGGCAAAGGAGGCACGACGTGACATACGAAATATACAGATACATATTCATCGTCGGCGCGCTCCTGTCGGGCATAATGCTCGCGCTGTCGGTGACGCTGTTCTTCTTGCTCAGGATACCGGCAGTCGTCGGAGACCTCACGGGACGCACCGCGCGCCGCGCGATAGAGGATATTCGAAGCCGAAACGAGAGCACCGGAGAGAAGGCGCACCTGCCGAGCCGAGTGAACCGCGAGCGCGGACGGATAACCGACCGGATAACGAATTCCGGGCGCATCCGGCAGCGACCGCCGATGAAGCCGGCAGGCGGCGAGACGGGCAGGATAATCACCCGCCAGCTCGAGCCGCTCGCCGAGGAAACGACGCCGCTCGCCACCGGCACGACGCCTCTTGCCACGGGAACTGTTCCGCTCGGCACGGGAATGGCGGCGTCCGGCGCGAACGAAACGGTGATCCTCGGTCCCGCGCATCCGACAGGCGGAGAAACGACCGTCCTCGAGCGCCCGAGCTACAGCGGCGCCTTCACTGTCGAGTATGAGATAACCTTCATCCATACCGACGAGCGCATCGACGCTTTCACAGCGTAAGTCCCCGCGGAACGCGGAATTGACATAAATTCAAAAAAATCATACAGGAGAAAAAGCAATGAGATCTTTCATTACGAAAAAGAGAGCCAATCGCTTCCTTGCGATGCTGCTCGCGTGCCTCACGGTGCTGACGGCAGCGCCGCTCGGTATCTTCGCCGCGGTTGAAGAGCCGAAGGCAGCGCCGCAGCCGTCGCAGACGGCAAGCGTGACGACAACGCTCGGCACGACAGCCTTCAAGGCAGGCGAAGCAGCGGAATTCGACGTGGTAACGTCGGGTATCACGACAGACAAGAACGTTCGGCTGAAGTTTACCGTTACGACAGGCGACAAGACTGTCAAGGACGGCATTTCCTTTGACGGAATCGACTATAATAGCTCTGCAAACGGTTGGACAAAGGAGCTGGACAATAACAGCAAAAACGCCAAACATACAATCAAGGCGACATTCGAGAAGTCCGGCGAGTACAAGGTCACCGTAACGGTGGAGGAGTACAACAATGGCGTGGTCTTTGGAATTGGCGCCGGTTGGGAAACCCTCGCCACCGTCACCAAAACCGCGTATGTCTCGGATGCATGCGACCTCAGCATTACTCTCGAAGAGGACGCGTACTTTGTTGCAGGCGAGGACAAGACCGAGACAAACGAGGTCAAGAACGAGTTTACGCTCGGCTTTGCGAGCGATGAAAGCCCCTTAATCAAAGAAGGCGCCTTAAACTTTAATATTTCCGCGAGCAACGGAACGGTGTCTTACAAGGATGCTACGTCCGAGGAGCCCGACAAATATAAAGAGGCTACGGAAAAGTTCTTAGATATAACAGCATACGGACTTGAACAGTGCTCCTTCAAGGCAGAGTTCACTGAGTCCGGGGAACAGGTGCTCAAGCTTGAGATAGAGCATAACATCAATAAAAAAGACACACAAGAGTACACCGTCTACCTCCCCGTAACGGTATACGAGCGCGCGCCGGTTGAATTCAAGGAAGCATCTGCAAGCGTAGCATACGGCGCAACACTCAACATAGCAGAGCTTATAAATAATAAGGACGCAAACGCGACCTACACCTACGCCGCAGCGTCCGACGCTCCCTTCACCGTTGACGATAAAGGCGTGCTCACCCCCAGGGGTATAGGCAAGGCGAGCGTAACGGTAACAAGAGCCGCCGACGCCAACTACGCCAGTGGCACCGCAACGCTTGAAGTGACGGTTACGAAGGGCACGCAGACCGTTTCGTTTGAGAAGGCAAGCTATAACGAGCAAACGAATACATATTCGATGACCGTAACGAGCGGCGCCTCCGACGCAGAAGTTATAGCTAAATCGGATCGTGACGGCGTGGGTATCACCTATAGCGTGGAGGACAAAAACAGCGATAAGATCTTAACCGTATCCGAAAACGGCTCGGTAAGCTTTACAGGCAATACGGGAAGCGCGACCGTAACGGCAACGGCAACGTCCGACTTATACAACGATGCAACTGCTACCTGTACGGTTGAGGTTAATCCTTCCACGGTAAAGACAGGATACACGATAGAAGGCTCTTATCACGACGAGCCCACCAGTGGCGCTCCTATTAGATGGTATACGGGAAAGGTGACGATCAAAGCCGATACCGGATATAAGGTGAGCTTGAAGAGTAATGGGGAGTTTAATGATAGCATAGAGCTTTATACTGCTGACGGTACTTACATGGAAAAGGATGCTCCCTCATTTTTCTTGAAAAAAGATGGAGACGAAAAACGGTCTAAGGTAGCTCTCCAGAACTTCCACAAAGACACCACAGCTCCGCATGCAGAAATAAGACTCAGACCGATTGATATAGAAAATCAGTTTGTCAATAAGATTCTCACCTTTATTTCGCTGATTAGTAGTAAAGGAGAGAATTATGAAAAACCGCAAGATTTTTTGAGAGAGTTCGTTTTCATAGCGGAAGATAAAACCTCCGGAATCGCAAAGGTCGAGTATTTCATCGCTTCAAATACTACAGAGCTGATTACTATAACTAACGCAGATACCGAAAAAGAAGAGCTTGACATAGCGACACTTGAAAAGAAAACGTGGACTGAAGTAACAAAGAAAGACAACTATTACTCCATCCACGCCCCCGCCGACGACTCAACCTTCGTCCTCTACGTGCGCGTAACGGATAACGCAGGACACACGACCTACGCCTCCACCAACGGAGTGGTCTTCGACAGCACGAAGTCGGGTATTACGCTCGAGCTTCCCGACGCTACCTTCACACACAACGGCAACAACGGCTACACCGGC
>CAYYKO010000013.1:0-31796 GCA_964441695.1 uncultured Ruminococcus sp.
TTACAAAGCAAGGTCGACCCTCGCAAAGCCGATGTGCGATCTTCAGCGGCTGAACATTGACGTCCTTTAAGAAGCACGAAAAGCATTCGGGGGCAATATCCGTGTTGATGGTTATCGTAATACCGTGATAATGCCGCAGAGGAAACACATATTCCTTTGTATCCCGCTTTACGAGCTCAAGTGCAAGGTCTCCGGGCATCAGATACAGATATCCATCCTTATAGGAGCATTCCATTCTGCCCTCACGGCAATGGTGTATCTCGATCACGCTTCCTTTCTTGGCTGTACCCAAATACGAGCGGTCCGTATGCACCGAATGGTGCGTTAGCTTAATGCCCGGTGAAAGGCTGTAGACCTTCATCTGCGAATCGCCGTTATCGTTCAAAAAGGAATATGCCGTAGCACCGTCCGTGCAGGCTTCCTTGCTCACCGTGTACTGCCGATCTCCGATCATCGCTTTTGATACCGTTTTTTCATCTGCCACCCTGCTCTCCTTTTGCGCCCGGCTGTGCGGGCTTATATGTTTTCACACCCCAAAGAAAATATATGACATGGAACAGCCACACGCCGCCGAGAATGGCACACGGAACGTACAGCGCCTTACGGAGCATCATAAAGAAGCCGAATGCCATCAAAAGCGTAACGGTGAGCATCACCTTGAGCTTGGTGCGCCGAGTCATTCCCTGACCTCTTACGTAGGACTCCAAATTATTTTTGTAGAGCCTTGTTCCTATGAACCACCTATGTAATCTCTCCGAGCTTTTGCCGAAGCCGAACGCCGCCAAAAGCAGGAACGGAAAGGAAGGCAGCATCGGCAGAACGGCGCCGACAGCGCCCAGGCTCAGACCGAAAAAGCCCAATACTATCCAAAACAGCTTTTTAATATTCATCTCTTTTCTCCAATCGTCTTTTTTCCTTCTTACTTTCTATAACGTGGCGAGCAGCCGTTACAGGGTGGTAAAGGAGCATCCTCGGTCCCGAAAAGCGCATAACCTCACGGATCCTTTCACGCATTTCCGGCTTATAGCAATGCACACGGCAATTAGAGCAGAAGCTCTTGGTTTCCGTAAAGGGGCACTTGTCGCTCCGCAGCAAGGCATACTGTGTCAGCGCCTCGCATTCGGGACAGAGCTTTTCCCCGCTCCGTGCTTCCTTCTGCAATAAAGCCGTATCATCAAGGCAACGGTACGCTTTTCCCTCTCTCGCTTACTCTCAAGCCGTCTCATGCATTCGTCCTCCCTCCACGCGGTAGATACGGTCTGCGATCGCCATCGTAGACTCACGGTGGGACACGAGAATAATGCTCCTTTTGTTCTTCTGCTCCCTGAGAGCCTTCAAAATAATACCCTCGTTGATGCTGTCAACATTGCTTGTCGGCTCGTCGAGCAATATCAGCTCACTGCCGCGCAAAAACGCACGAGCAAGCCCGATACGCTGCTTTTCGCCCGCGGAAAGGTTATCCCCGAGAGCGCCGACGCGTGATTGGTAGCCGTCGGGCAAGCTGAGAATAAAATCGTGAACTGCCGCCAGTCTGCAAGCAGCTTCAATTTCCTCCTGCGTAGCAGTCGGTCTTGCAATGCGGAGATTATCCTCTACCGTTTCGTCAAATAGGTACGTCACCTGACTGACCATCGTCACGTTATCAAGCAGACTGTCGCCGTCAAGGCTGTCAATATCAACGCCGTTATAGGCGATCTCACCGTGGTTCTTTTGCCAAAAGCGGAGGAGCAATTTCAGGAAAGTGGACTTGCCGCAGCCGCTCTCGCCGACGATGCCGATTATCTCTCCCTTTTCCGCGTGCATACAAATATCGGAAAGCACCTGCGTATGTCCGTCGTAGGAGAAGGAGAGGTCTGTTACCTTGAGGTCGCTGTATTCTATCCTTTCACCGTTATGTACGGGAGTGACCGCGGGTTCCTCCGAAAGCAGCTTCAGCACTCTGTCTCCACTTGCAAGAGTCTGCGTGAGGATTCCGGGCAGAGCGGAAATTGCAATTACCGGACCGAAGGAGCCGAACACGGCAACAACGCCGATAATCATTCTGCCGACAGTCAGCATGTCGTTTGCCACGAGTGCAATTCCCGCTGCAAGTGCAAGGATAATAAACAAAGACACGCAAAGCTCGGTTGCAGCACTGGCCTTCGCGGTATCGTGCTTCATTTTTTTGCTTTCGCGGAGCAGAGCCTCGGAACGGTCGTTGACCTCCTTTTCGCGTTCCTTTCCCGCATTATTGAGGACAATGTCCTTGATGCCCTTGATGCTGTCAAGAAAATATGCATTGAAGGCTGCGAATTCCGCACGGTAACGAACGCCCGATTCCTTCAGCCTGCCGGAAGAAACAAGCGGAACGATAATTCCTACCGCTATATATCCGACAAGCGCAGCTATCGCAAGATAACGACTTGCTACCGTCCACACAAACAGCACTACCGCGGCGGAAACGAGCACCGCGATGCAGACGGGCGAAACGGTATGTGCATAGAAAACCTCAAGGGTCTCTATGTCCGAGGTGATCATCGCAATGATAGAGCCCTTTTGCTTGCTCTCAAGCTTTGCCGGGCAAAGAGTGCGAAGTGCGCCGAAAAGCTTATCGCGGAGAAGCGCAAGCAGACGGAACGCAATATAGTGATTGCTGTACTGCTCAAAATAGCGAAGCAGCCCTCGAAGCACGCCGCAGCCGACGGCAAGAGCGATGATCATTCCGTATGAAAGCGCAATCGTTTCTCCGAGCGCCTTTGCAACGCCGAGCGCACCCATCAAGGGAACGCCCATAGCACATATAAAGCCGACGGAGCCGTTGATCACGGCAAGCACCATGATATAGGCAAGGCTGCCGAGAAGCAGTATCAGGCTTGCCATTATTTTCGCTCCGCTTCTGCGAAGGTTATTCTTCTCACTCATATTGCCACCTCCGCATAGCCTTCCTCGAGCTTTTTCTGTGTGGTATACAGCTTGGCATAGCCGCCGCACATTTCCATCAATTCGCCGTGTGTTCCGCTTTCCTTCAGCTCACCTGCCTCCATATAGTAGATCAGCTCGGCGGGCACGACATTTGCGAGGCGGTGGGAAATGACGATAACCGCCTTTTCTCTCGACAGAGTCCTGATATTCTCCATAATGACAGCCTCACTTTCGATGTCGATGTTGCTTGTAGCTTCGTCGAATACGTAGATATCCTTGTCTGCGACAAGACTGACAGCAAGGGCAAGACGCTGCTTCTGCCCGCCCGAAATATTGGCGGCATCCTCGGTGATGAGCTTATCAAGACCGCCGCCCTCACAGATAAAGTCGGCAAGCTTCACCCTTTCAAGTGCCTCATAAATTTTCTCATCGGTCACGGCTTTATTTGCGAGCATAAAGTTTGCCCTGACCGTGTCGTTGAAGATATAGGTGTTATAGCTGACAACGGCAAGGTGGGAATAATAGCTTTCACGCGAAAGGCTTTCAAGCTCCTTTCCGCCAACCGTTACAGCACCGCTTTGCGGTCTGAATGCTCCGAAAAGCATATTGACGACGGTGGATTTACCGCAACCCGATTCGCCGACAATGGCGGTCATTCCCGTTTTCGGGAAGGTCATTGATACATTTTTCAGCACATCGCGCTTGCCGTCATAGGAGAAGGTAACATTCTCTACCTTGAGCTCGGTGTCGATGACGGCTTCTTCACCCCAAACGGGATCGGGCTGCTCGAGAAGCGAAAGTATTTTCTTTCCGGCAGAAGCACCGTTCATTGCAACGTGAAACGCCGAGCCGAAGGCACGAAGCGGCAGGAAGAAGTCGACCGCTACCAAAACAAGGAACAATGCCGAGATCGGCGAAAGCTCCCATTTAATGACCGATAAAATCGTCATGGCAATACCGAGACCCGCGCCGCCGTATGCCACCAGATCCATTATGGTTGTGCTGGCAAGCTGCATCACGAGAACCTTCATTGTGATCCTGCGAAAATCCTCGCTTGTTTCATTCATTTTTGCATGCCGGGCTTCGTCGGCATTGAATATCTTGAGCTCCTTTAAGCCTTGAACGCTGTCAAGAAAGGAGTCGCCCATCGAGGTATATTTGCCCCAATACTTTGCAAACACGCTTTTTGCGTACTTGGACACGGCAATGATAGACACGGGAATCAGCGGCACACAGCAAAGCAAAAGTACCGCCACACGCCATTCGATCCACACGGTGATACCGAACAGAATGAAGGGTGCGAGCATAGCGTAGAAAAACTGCGGAATGTAGGAGGAATAGTAAAGGTCAAGCTGCTCCACGCCCTCCAGGGACACCTGCGTTAAGCCAGCCATGCTCATACCGTCCGTAGAACGGACGCCGAGCCTGACTATCTTGCTATATACCCTCTCGCGCAGCTCCTTCTTGGCTTTTCTGCCAAGCATTTCCCGGAGCTCGCCCACAAGACGGGAGGCGACATAGCGCACACCGATACCGACAGCGGCGCATGCGGCGGGAAATATAAAAATTCCCGCGCCGCCGCTGTATTCGCCGTAACGCGTAGCCAGGCTTATCGCCCAACAAATCGAGGCGGTAATGCCGATGTTGGCAAATAAGCCGAGCACCATCAGACCTACGGTGTAAAATATGTATTTCTTATTGTCTCCGAGTAAGCGGAGCAGGCTTTTGTCGATCATTTATTGCTCTCCTTTGCGCTGTTACAATTTTGCCCTTTGATATATTTGCGGCATAGTTCTTTAATTTTGCAAGACAGTCCGAGAAATAAAACAACAAACGCGACTGCCGACAGAATTTCGATTACTCCCATATTTTCGTTACCCTGTGACCGAATCGATCTATGCGGCGCCCGATCAAATCATCGACAGCTTCCTCCGCATAGGAAACGGTGAGCTCACCCTTACTTAAATTAGCTTCTACGGCAACAGCTTTATATCGCCTGTCACCTTTTTCGCTTCTCTACTGCGTGAGTTAGCATTAGCTAACTTATGCCCTTCAATACAGCGGCGACTCGATTAGCCGCTGCTAACTCAATGATAAGTATACACCGAAAGCGTCTGAAAGTCAATATCTTCACGTGATTTGTGCGAAAAAATTCACAGAAAGGGCGGCGGGAGAAGCGCTTCTCCCACCCGCCCTTTCCGAAAGCGTTGTTATGCTGTTTTATCCGCTCGTTCCGCACGACCGACTTTTCACATGCCGACATACGGCACGCGGCGCAGGAATTCGCCGGCGGGGCGTCCCTCTCTGAGGCAAAGCGTGTACAGCTCGTCCGCACGTCTCATAAGGCTCGCCGCTTCCCTTGCGTGCTCGCCGCTCGGGACAGCCGAGGGCTTTGTCAAAAGCTCAATGCTCATTGTGTGCCGCACCGACGAGAGATAGCGTCTGCCGACAGCAGAGCTTGCGAGAAGCACACTGAGCGTCGGCGGCGCGGAAACATCCTCGCGTCGCACGCCGAGCAGCTCATACAGCGCGGCACGCCGCAAACGCGAGTCGGTATATCGCTTTGTCGCCGCGCGTGAGAAAAGCTCGCCGTGTCCGCTCGACGCCGCGGCACTTGACAGCAGTCTTTCGCGAACGCCGCCCTCGCCATCGAGGCACGCCGGCGCCTGCCCACGACCCGAGGTGCGGTAATGAATATATTCTATCTCCGCAAGGCGCGTCGGCAGCACATCGGAATGCGTGGGGTACACGCTCAGAATTTCCTTCGGAATATACCCTGCGGCAGCCGCCGTTCCGCTCTCGAATATCATCTCACGCAGGCACGTCGCGCTTCTGTAGCGCGTCCGGTCGCACATTCGCAGGAAGGCCTCGAAGCTTACATCAACGCCAAGTCGCCGTGCGGCAAGCACATACTGCACCGCAAGCTTGTCATTCGACGACAGCTCAAAGCCGAGCGAGCTCATCGCCCTCGCGTGACGCACGGCGGCTCCGCTTGACATGTCCTCACATCTGGCAAGGGAGGCGGAAAAGCTCTCGCTTTCGACAGCGTCGGCAGCACGAGTCACGTAATCCGTATCTCCGCGCTCGCTGCCGAATATGAAATGCCGCGCTCCGAGCGCCGCACCGACCGCAACGCCGCCGAGCGCAAAGAATTCGCCCGACGCGCTCGAATACGGAAACGGAAGCTCCGCCACAAGGTCGGCACCCATCCTCACAGCCGCCTCGGCACGTCTGTATTTATCGAATATCGCGCATTCCGAGCGCTGGGTGAAATTCCCGCTCATTACGCAGATCAGCACGTCGGAGACCTCCCGCGCATGCTCGAGAAGTGCCGCGTGACCGGAATGAAGTGGATTGAACTCGCAAATTATCGCCGAAACACGCTCCATATGAATTTTTTCCTCCAAAATCAGCTCAGACACTTGTATTTATTTCGATTTTACTATATAATTATATAAGATAATTCATATCTTGTCAAATCATTTTCAAAAAAGTCGACCTTGGTCGACAGATGGGAGTTTTCCAATGAAGGTTCTTGTTGCTAACGCAGGATCATCCTCACTCAAGTATCAGCTTTTTGATACATCCACAAACGAAGTACTCGCTAAGGGCATTTGCGAGCGCATCGGCATTGACGGTAAGCTCGAGCACAGAAAGGGCGAGAACGGCGAAAAGCTCAAGATCGAGCTTCCCATGCCCGATCACGCCGTTGCCACAAAGTACGTTATCGAATACCTTACTCACCCCGAGTACGGCGTTATATCCGATATGAACGAGATCGAGGCTGTCGGTCACCGCGTTGTCCACGGTGGTCCCTACTTCTTCGAGTCCGTTCTCCTCACAGACGATGTTCTCAAGAAGCTCGAGCTCTGCCGCGACTTTGCTCCGCTTCACACAGACGCTCACATCATGGGCATCAAGGGCTGCCTTGCAGTAATGCCCGACAAGCCGCAGGTACTCGTATTCGATACCGCCTTCCACCAGACAATGCCCGAGTACGCTTATACATACGGCATTTCCTACGAAATGGCTGAGAAGTACAATATCCGCCGATACGGTGCTCACGGTACCTCTCACAGATATGTTTCCCGCGAGATGGCAAAGCTTCTCGACAAGCCCGTCGAGGATACGAAGATCATCACCTGCCACATCGGAAACGGCTCGTCCATCACCGCTGTTAAGGGCGGCAAGTGCCTTGACACCTCCATGGGTCTGACTCCCCTCGAGGGCGTTATGATGGGTACACGCTGCGGCTCCATCGACCCCGCAGTGGTTACCTTCCTTATGGAGAGAGAGGGCTGGACTCCCGCTGAGGCTGATGCGTACATGAATAAGAAGTGCGGCTTCCTCGGCGTTTCCGGAATCTCCTCCGACAGCCGTGACATTGAGGCGGCTATCCTCAAGGGCGACCACAGAGCGCTCACCGCTGCCACAACTCTTGCTTACGAGATCAAGAAGTATATCGGCTCCTACGCTGCCGCTATGAACGGTCTTGACGCTATCGTATGGACCGCCGGCATGGGCGAGAATAACCCCGAGCTTCGCGACAGAGTCTGCACCGATCTCGAGTACTTCGGCATTGAGATCGACCGCGAGGTCAACGCAAAGTGCCACCATCAGTCCGACACCGTCGAGCTGTCCACACCTGCCTCCAAGGTCAAGGTCTACGTTCTCCCCACAAACGAGGAGCTCATGATCGCATCCGATACCGAGGCTATCGTTTCGGCTCTCTGAGGCGAGACACCGCGTAAGACTATCACAGCATAACAGGTCCTCGGTATGACGCAAAGGCATGCCGAGGACTTAGCTTTCAAAAAGCAGAAACGGAGAAAGCACAATGTTTTGTACCAAGCAAAACGCACAAGGCACAGTCGGGAACCCACAGCTTGACACTCAAGAACGGTCGGAGTCTTATCTCGACGCCGCACGGCAACCGGGTTCGAGCTCTTCGAAGAAATCCACCATCGGAATAGTCGTCTCTGTTGCAGTAGTATTTCTCGTGCTCGTTTTCAGTGTGTTAACAACCGTTATCTATCACTACATCAATGACGGTGAGAGCGGCAGTGAGACCGTCACGGAAATCGCCGAGCCCGCCGACGACACAAAGACAGACAGCTGTCCGCCGTCCGGGCTCACCAACGCGGAGAGCGCTGTTGACTGTTTCTTCGAGAAATAAGCATCAAATCACGCTTTAGCCTTTACATAAGCGCGTCTGCGCTCACTTTTTGTAGAAAAAGTATTGATTTTGCATTAAACGAATGCTATAATTTAACTGTACATATTTTCTAAAACCAAAGGAGACTCACTATGTTTTGCGGAAAATGCGGAAACCAGATCCCCGACGGCGTAGCCTTCTGCCCGAATTGCGGAAATGCCACAGGCGCGACGCACGGGCAGGCACAGACTCAAGCTCAGACTCAGGAGCAGCCTGCTGCAATACCGGAGTATTACGCTCAGGGTCAGTTCGACCCATATTCGACTCCCGCGCAGACATACGAGCAGACTGCCTATGACCCTTACAGCGGAGCATACTCCCCTGCCCCGAGGAAGAGAATATCGAAGAACACGGTAATCGGCATTGCCGCCGTAGCGGTGGTCGTGCTCGCACTCGTAGTTGCAGCTATACTTATATTCGGTGGAGGACGGGGCTTTAAGTCACCCGAAAAAGCCGCTATGGGCTTCATAAGCTCCATGGCTGAACTCGACTCCGATAAGGTTGCGAACTGCTTTCCCGATGAAGTCCTTTACGAAATCGCCGAAGAGGAATTTGACGATAGTGTCAAGGATATGAAAAAAGAGCTCAAGGAGGCGTTCGAAGACCTCGAGGACGACGGCTACAGCATAAAATGCAAGCTCAAGGTAACAGGCACACACAAATACGGTCGCGACGACTTGAATATACTCAAGAAAGACTATGAGTATGAAGGTATCGATATAAGCATATCCGAGGCACAGCTGGTCAAGCTCAAATTGACCGTTACAGGCGAGATCGACGGCGAGGAAATCGATGAAAGCTTCGATATAGCAATAACCACGATAAAGGTCGGCAAGAAATGGTATGTCGATGAAAACTACGCGGGAGATATTTGGCTCACCGGCAAGACCTCGCTTTTCGCCGATATCCTCGGCGAGTGGATCTTTATTTTTTAACCACACAGCTCACATAATCAAAAATATTTTTACAATACAAGGAGACTCACTATGTTTTGCGGAAAATGCGGAAACCAAATCCCCGACGGCGTAGCCTTCTGCCCGAGTTGCGGAAATGCAACAGGCTCGGCGCAGACTCAGCCCCAGACTCAAACTCAGGAGCAGCCCACTGCAATACCGGAGTATTACACTCAAACGCAGTATGACACTCAGGGTCAGCCCTACGGCTACGACAACACTCAAACCGTCGCAGACCCCTACGGCAGCTACACCCCCGCACCGAAGAAAAAAATATCGAAGAACACCATAATCGGTATTGCCGCAGTAGCGGTTGTTGCGGTAGCTGTTATCGTTGCGCTCATCCTTATCATCGGCGGACTCGGCAAGGGTGAAAGCTCCCCCGAAGCCGCAGCTGAGGCTTACATTGAAGCATTATCTAAGCTTGATGCAGATAAGCTTCTCGACTGCATACCCGACGAGGTACTCGAGGCAGCGGCAGAGGATCTATACGACGGAAGCCTCAAGGAGCTTAAAAAGGAGTTCCGTGAGGAGTATGAGGAGGCGAAGGAAGACGGCTGGGATATCAAAGTAAAGGTCAAGGTCAAGGAAAACGAGAAGGTATCCCGCGACGAGCTCAAGGAGCTCAAGGAAGAATATGAGGATAAGGATTGTGATATTAAGATCTCCGAGGCAAGAGATATAACAGTCAAGCTTACCGTAAAGGGCGAGATCGACGGCGAAGATATTGACGAGACCAACGAACAGAAGGTACGCGTCATCAAGGTCGGCAGAAGGTGGTACATTGATGCTTTCGACAATCCCATATTCTAAGCTGAAATAACCCTAAGATAGCATATCCGCCGCGATGCGGATATGCTATCCTTGGTAATATGCAGACTTTTCACATTACTGATGAGGAAAAAACAAAAATGGCAAAAAAGAAACTCCCCGAGCAGCTGCCTGACGGCATATCGGCATATGAGCCTCTTGATACAGACGTCACAAAGCCCTCACGCCACGGCAAGCGCATTATTATAAGCGTCGTCGCCGTGCTTCTCGTGATTTTCGCCACGCTCGCCGTGCTTTACTTCGGCGGCGCGTTCAAGGGCGTCGACAATAGCACAGACGAGTCGGACAGCGTAACGGACGAGCCCTTCGTCCCCTCGCTCGCGACACCCGAGGGCGCGGTCGAGGCTTATATTCACGCAATCACGGTAGAGCGCAGCGTCGATGCACTTACCGAATGCGTACACGAGGACATCATCTCCTCATATATTGAAGAAAATTACGACGGCGACCGCGACAGCTTCGAGTCCACCATGAGCATGTCGTTTTCACTGCTTGCCGATGTCACTGCGAGCTATTCTCTCTCCGAGCCGCGCGAGCTGTCGAATTACGAGCTCGAAGCCGCCTCGAAGTATTACGACGACACTGACGAATATTCCTTCGCCGCGGTAAACGTCGCGCTCTCGCTCAAGGGAACGATGGCAGAGGAAGTGCTCGACGAGTCGAGCAACACAACGTACATTACGGTACAACTCGACGGCAAGTGGTATGTCGACCTGCGCCTTGTCCGCTGACGTATAATTACAATCGAGGGTAACCTTATGAATACTAAAAAACGCGCCTTTGCGCCCGATCTTATCCGCACCTTCGCGCTGTTTTCGGTCATCAGCGTTCACTTCTTCCTGAATTCGGGCTACTACACCGTGCCGATGGCAGGCAAGAGAATGTTCGCCATGACGCTCGTTCGCTCGTTTTTCATGATATGCGTCCCGCTGTTCATCACGCTCAGCGGATATCTCATGTCGCAGAAGAAGCTCACGCCGCGCTATTATAAGGGACTGATAAAGACCGTCAGCATATACCTGCTCGCGAGCCTTGTCAGCTACCTGTTCAAGCTGTGCGTGAACGACGGGGTCTTTGTCCTGCGCGATTTTCTTCTTGAAACCGCATACTACAATGCCGCACCGTATTCCTGGTACGTTGAGATGTACCTCGGTCTGTTCATGCTGATCCCGTTTCTCAATATATGCTACAACGGACTTGAGACACGCACAAAGAAGACCGTGCTTATCCTCTCGATGCTGTCGCTCACGGCACTCCAGAGCGTATTCAACACAAGAAAGCTCATCTTTCCCGACTTCTGGCTCGAGACCTACCCGATAACCTACTACTTCATCGGCTGCTACCTGCGCGAATTTCCGATAAAGCTGAAGCGCCGCGTCATTCTCCCGATAATTATCGTGATCGATCTCTTATTCGGCACGTTTTCGTTCTTAAAGTGTCACAACGAGCTGTTCAAGTGGGGCGTTTGGCAGAATTGGGGCAGCATCAGCGTAGTCGCGCTGACGGTGCTCGTATTCTCCTTCCTCTCGCAATGCGAATTCCGTCGCGCGGCTTCTCTGCCCGCTCGCTGCGTCTCGCGGGTGTTCGCCTTCACCTCGAGTCACTCCTTCGGCGCGTATCTTGTCTCTTATATCTTCGACACGATATTCTATACTCAGCTCAATGACGCGATACCCCTTGCCACCTCGCGTGCGGAGTATATGCCGCTCGCCGTCGGCTTTGTGTTCGTCGGCTCGATACTGCTCTCGGCTCTGCTCGGAGCTGTATATTCCGTGCTCTACAAGCTGTTTGCCCTTGTCGGCTCGTCCGTCATACGGGCTGTGAAAAAGAAAAGCGCATAAAAATTCCCCGATAGACTGCCGAAGTGTCTATCGGGGAATTCTTTATTCTGCTGTGCAGGTGTAATCGGTCTCGCCGACCGTTACGGTGTATTTCTCACCATTAACGAGCCTGTCGCAGCTTACTATAATATATTGGAAGTCAAGCTCAGGTGTGCCCTGCGCCACCGTCTCGCCGTCGGCGTTCTTCACACTTATCGTCGTGCCCGCGCTGACAGTGCTTCTTATCTTAAGCTCAAGGAACGCCTGCGTGCCGCCAGTGAAGCTCTGCGCCATCGAAGACGCGCCCGTTCCGAAGAAGCTGCCGCCGTTTATCACGCCCGTGGTGTCGAAATCAAGCGTCGAGGTGTCGCCGACCGTCGGACCGACTACCGTAATATCTCCGCCGTTTATCTCAAGGCTCCCGTTCGAGTCGATACCGTCGCCAGAGGCGTTAATATAGATCGTGCCGCCGTTTATGACGACAGTGCCGTTTCCGACGCTCATCGGACCGCCGAAGCGTCCGTCGCGACCTCCGTTGCCGCTTGTGTCAGCGCCGCCCGCACTGTTTATACCGTCGTCTGTAGCTGTAATTTTGATTTTTCCGCCGACGATCATAATGTCGAGGGCCTCAAGCCCCTCATACGACTCGCTTACCGTGATTTCGCCCGCGTCGACTGTCAGCGACTCATCGGCGTGAACTCCGTCGTCGCCCGTCGCGATATCGAGCACGCCGCCGAGAATTTTAATTGATGAATTCGAGTGGAGTCCGTCGTCCGCACAGTCGAGTGTGAAGCTGCCGCCGTTTATTATAAGGTCAGCACCCGCCTTGATGCCCTTCATCGAGCTCGAGGCAGAGTCGGAATCCACGTCTGAGGACACGCGCTGTGTCGTGCTCAACTTCGTCGCCTCCATACCGCCGGAGACGCCGTCCTCGGGAGAGGCGTTATTGCCGCCGTTCGGCGCTCCGTTGCCGTCGGGACGCATATCCCTCTTGCCTCCCGGCATGTCAGCGGGCGCGTCGCCCTCCATACCGCCGGGCGCCATATCGGGCATATTGTCGCCATTGCCGTCGGGAGCAAGGTCGCCCGGCATGTCATCAGGCATATTATCGGGAGGAAATTCGCCGTTATCCTCAGGCTTCTCGGGCATTCCGTCGGGCATATCTCCCGGTACGTCGCCCGGCTGCTCGCCCGACATATCATCCTTATTAAAGCGTCCGCCGCCCATGCCGCCGGGGCGTCCCTCGAAGAAGCCGTAGCCGTCGGAGGAATGCTTGTCGCCGTTCGCAGCACCGCCGCCCGCCGTAATATTGAATTCTCCGTCGTCTATCTGCGCGTATGCGCTCGCCGATATTCCGTCACCCTGCGCCGCCAGCTCAAAGCTTCCGCCCGCGATATAGACAAAGCCGAGCTCCGCGTCGTCGCTGTTTTCCGCGTGAAGCGCGTCCTTGCCCGCCGTCACATTGAGACCGGCGTCGCTTATGCGGATGCTGTCGTTTGCGTTAATGCCGTGCGAGGCGCAGCTTATCGTGTATTGCCCGGATGCGATGACAAGGTCGTCCTTTGCGACAATTCCGTGACCAGACGGCGAGGTGATCTCAAGCGAGCCCGTTCCGTTGAAGCTTATGTCCTCGCGTGAGAACACGGCAGCATCCGTGCCGTCGTCGCTCTCTGCGAATTCGCCACCGTTTGTAAGGCGGTTCTCGCTTTTGTCCGCAAGCGTCACAAACACCTTGTCAGCCTGCCTTACAAGTATCGGCGCGGAGTCCGCGCTTGTAATGTCGGCACCGTCGAGCACCAGCTGAAGCTTCGCCGAGCTGTCGGCGTCCACGACGATGCTGAGGTCATCTGCCGTGCCTCTTATAATGTAGCAGCCCTCGTTACAGAGCGTGACGGTATTACCCTCATGCCTTACCTCCTCCGAGGAAGCGCTGACTGTCTCTCCGTCAAGCGTTATCAAAATTGCCTCCGCCTCGCTGTACGAGCTGTCAAGGTCTCGCCTTGTAAACATGCCGTCAGCCGCGGGAGCGCTCGCACCGTCTGTGCTTTCGCTGTCACTCGGGGCGCTCTCGCCTGAGCAGGAGACGAGTGCGAGCAGCACAAGCGCTGTCATTATCAATGCTGAAAATCTTTTCACGGTAAACCTCCGTATCTGCGTTTTTCTTATGATATTATACCACCCCCGCCGACATGATTCAATGACGGCTTTCGGTTTTTTTCTTGAAATTTATGTGATTGCATTGCCACCTCGAAAGCGTCGCAAAGCATTAAAGTAAAGGTACGGGTCGCACTCGGTCAAAGAATATTAACTTTTTTGCAATATTTATTCATACATCTGTCCTGCATATGCGCTATAATGTAGGTGCAGTCAATACTCAAAGCAGAGAGGAGAACACACCATGAAAAAACGTAGGCTTTACATCGTTCTTGCAGTCGTTGCCGTTCTGGCGCTTACCGCTGTTGCCTTCAGTGCCTTTGCCACAGAGGAGGACGGCGAAAAAATGGCGCTTGCCGAGGAGCTGAAGGACGTCATCACCCGTGAATACGGCATTATCTACGCCGCCGACAGCTTTCCGCTGACCGAGGAGCAGCACACTCCCGCCGCGCTCACCGCAGAGCAGCGCGAGTCTCTTAAAGCCGAATATAACGACTCGCTCCTTACCGTATACAAAGCAAGCTGCCCCGAATTCAAGCGCTACAATGACGCACGCGCACGTATAATCGACAGCTCAAGCGACAAGACCTCGAGTGTTCTCGAGAACGGCATATTCTCTTTCAAGACAAATTCGCTCACCTTCACCGACACGACCGCTGAATACGACGTCACTGTCGAGTCCTATCAGAAGTACCTTACCTCAAAGGGCGAAGATTACGCAGTAAGCTGCCCCACGGCAACAAGTAAGATACGCTACAGCTTCGAAAAGGTCGACGGCAGGTGGCTCATTGCCTCGCGCGATGAGTATTCCTACGAATTCGGCGCAGACAGCTCAAAGGCTGCCTCCTTCGGCACGCTCACCGAGGCTGTAAATTACGCCGACAGCGTCAAGGTAGACAACGTAAGATAAGCGCAGGAAAAGCATAATTTCAAAAAAGCATCCGAGAGGGAGCGTCACTTCCCTTCTCGGATGCTTTCGTTATACAAGAGCTGCCAGTCTCGGAAAGGGCGACAGGCTTCTCTTGAGTATTCCGTTCATGTATGCGATAGCTGTGCCGTAATTCGTAAACGGTATTCCCGCGTCCTCCGCGCAGCGCGCTCTGTAGGACACCTCACGCTCGCCGAGCATGCAGCCTCCGCAGTGAATTACAATATCATAGCCGTCAAGGCTCTCGGGAAAATCGCCGCCCGAGGTGAAGTCGAATAGTATCTCCTCCGTTCCCGCGTGCTTGCGTATCCATGCGGGAAGCTTCACCGTACCGATGTCCTCGCACTGTCTGTGATGAGTGCAGCCCTCGCTGATGAGCACGCGGCTTCCGCTCTTCAGGCGGTCAATGGCGCACGCACCGCGAACCGCTGTCTCGAGCATTCCCTTGTAGGCAGCCATAAGTATCGAAAACGAGGTAAGCGGCACGTCCTCCGGGACGATGCCCTTCACCCTGCCGAAGACCTGGCTGTCGGTTATGACAAGGCGCGGCTTTACCGAAAGTGCCGAAAGCAGCTGCGGCAGCTGCTCGGTTTGAAAGGTCATGCATATTGCATGCGAGTCTAAAATGTCGCGGATCGTCTGCACCTGCGGAAGGATCATTCTACCCTTCGGAGCCGAGGCGTCGATCGGCGTGACGAGTATCACAACGTCGCCCTCGGAAAGGCGGTCACCTATTATGCGCCGCTCCGCGGCTCCGTTTGACGCGGCTGACGCGAGGCGTGCCTTGAGCGTGTCTATTCCCTCTCCGCTGACGGCGGAAACTGCGAGCGCGTCGCCCGGCACAAGCGCGTCCTCGGCGTCGCACTTGTTGTACACCGTAATGCACGGGATATTCTTCGCCCGGCACAGCTCGGCAAGCTCCCGCTCGCAGTTGTCGGCGCCGCGAACTGCGTCAACGACAATTACCGCAATGTCGCACTTGTTCAGCATTTTATAGCTTCGCTTCACACGAAGCTCTCCGACCTCGCCCGAGTCGTCGATGCCGGGCGTGTCGATTATCACTACCGGACCGAGCGGCAATAGCTCCATTGCCTTTGTCACGGGATCTGTCGTCGTTCCGAGGACGTCGGAAACGATCGACAGCTCCTGACCCGTGAGCGCATTGACTATGCTCGACTTTCCCGCATTACGCCTGCCGAAAAAGCCGATATGAACGCGCATTCCGCTCGGCGTTTTATCAAGATTTGCCACGCTGTGTACCTCAGAAGCGGAAGTCGCGCTTGCCGTTGGCAATATCGTCGATGTGCGCCTTGCAGATGCTTCTTATCTTCTCGGTCGGAATGTTTGAAAGCTCGCGGGTTATCATATCGTCGCCGATAGCGCGCGTCTCGTCGCTTGCGTAATCCTCGAGGAATTCCTTGAGCGTCATGAGCGCGTTCGGATGGCAGCAGTCGTGTATCTTTCCGCTCTTAAGAAGGCTCATGAAGCGGTCTCCCGTTCTTCCCTCTCTGTAGCATGCCGTGCAGAATGAGGGGATAAAGCCGCTCTCCATCAGCCAGCGAACGACCTCGTCGAGCGTTCTCTGGTCTGAAACATCGAACTGCTCGGTGTCTGTTGGGCGCTCGATGTCGGTATAGCCGCCGACGGAGGTACGCGACGCACCGCTTATCTGCGATATGCCGAGCTCAAGAAGTCTTGCGCGGACTGCCTGACTCTCGCGAGTGGAAATTATCATTCCGGTGTACGGAACGGCTATCCTGATGAGCGCGCAGAGCTTTGCGAAGATGTCGTCGCTGATGCCGTTATCGAAGGTGTCGGGGTCAATGTCATCCGCTCGCTTGATGCGGGGCATGCTTATCGTATGAGGACCGACGCCGTGTACTGCCTCAAGGTGTTCCGCGTGCATCAGAAGTCCCGCAAGCTCGTATTTGTAAAGCTCAAGTCCGAAGAGCACGCCGAGACCGACGTCATCGATGCCGCCCTCCATTGCGCGGTCCATCGCCTCGGTGTGGTACGCGTAATTGTGCTTGGGACCCGTGGGGTGAAGCTTCTCGTAGGACTCCTTGTGGTAGGTCTCCTGGAAGAGAATGTACGTGCCGATGCCCGCGTCCTTGAGTCTTCTGTAATTCTCAACGGTCGTTGCGGCGATATTCACGTTCACGCGGCGGATGGCGCCGTTTTTGTGCTTTATCGAATAAATCGTGTCAATACATTCGAGAATGTACTCAATGGGGTTGTTGACGGGATCCTCACCCGCCTCTATGGCAAGTCTCTTGTGTCCCATGTCCTGAAGTGCAATGACCTCGGCACGAACCTCGTCCTGCGTGAGCTTCTTTCTCGGGATGTGGCAGTTCTGCTTGTGATAGGGACAGTATACACAGCCGTTGACGCAGTAATTCGACAGATAAAGGGGCGCGAACATTACGATGCGGTTTCCGTAGAAGTCCTTCTTGATCTGACGGGCAAGGGCGAACATTTCCTCGGTTACAGCCTCGTCCTCGCACGCAAGAAGCACAGAGGCCTCACGGTGGTCGAGTCCGCGACGCTCTGCCGCCTTATCGAGAATACGGCGGATAAGCTCCTTATTGTCGCGGTTTTCCTCAGCATAGCGGAGAGTGTCAAGTATCTCCTCGTGGTTTATAAATTCTTCAGCCTTCAGTGATTTCGGATCGTACATTGTTTTCATCCTTTCGGTATATCTTGTGTTATTGTTTATCGTTTTTAATAAAGTCGCCGCGCGAGTATGAGATGCGGCAGCCGATGCTTCTCAGGCGCGCGTCAAGCTCGGTCAAGCCCTCTGCACTCTCGATCCCCGTCGCAAGCTTGTTGTTATACAGCGTGTATTTGTCACGCACGTCGACCGGCGAAAGATTCGGCATGACCACATTCGCCCCCGCAAGTATGCCGCGCAGCTGACCGTCCGCACTTGCCGTGCCGAGAGCCGTGGTCGCGGGGAGCAAAACGTTTTTATTCATCAGTCTAACAACTGCTAGGCAGTTCAGCGTCAGCTCCACGCCTCCGCTCGGAAAATCGCGAAACGGCGTCGCGCTGTGCGGAATAAACGGGCCGATGCCGACCATATGCGGTTGAAATTCCGCAATAAAGCGAATATCGCGCACGATATGGCGCAGCGTCTGGTAAGGCGAGCCCACCATAAAGCCGCAGCCTACCTGATAGCCGAGCTCCTTCAGCTCGCGTAAACAGCGCAGCCGTCCCTCGAGCGTCAGCTCGTTCGGGTGAAGCGCCGCATAATGCTCCGTGCTTGCCGTCTCGTGCCGCAGCAGATATCTGTCGGCTCCCGCCTCGCGAAGCGCCGCGTAGCTCTCTCTCGAGCGCTCACCGACCGACAGCGTCACCGCACAGTTGGGGTGCGCCGACTTTATCCGACGGACAATGTCGCACAGCACGGTGTCGGTGAAATACGCGTCCTCGCCCCCCTGAAGCACAAAGGTGCGAAAGCCGAGGGAGTAGCCGATGTCGGCACGTGCGAGTATTTCGTCAGCATCAAGTCTGTAGCGCTGCGCCGACCTGTTGGAGCGACGTATTCCGCAATACAGGCAGTCGTTTCGGCAGATGCTCGATATCTCGATGAGGCCGCGGATAAACACGCCGTTTCCGTATACGCTCTCGCGGGCACGCGCGGCGGCGCGACGCAGATATTCGGCGTCCTCGCCGTCAAGACTGAGTACTTTCTCAAGCTCGGCGTCCTCAAGCGGCATGCCCGCCGCCAGGCGGTCGATCAATTTCTTCATGTCCGTCATGTGTTCGAGTACAGCGTCTTGCTGCTGACGCCGGGCAGTCTTCCGAGCTTGCCGCCGAGTGCGCTGATGACGTCCTGCGGCGCGTCGATCGCTATGCTTATAATGCTTATGCCGCGCTCACGGTACGGCAGACCCATTCTTCCTATAATATATTCGCCGTATTCGTGAAGCAGCTCGTTAAGTCTCTCGACCTGACCGCTGTCCTCGACGATAACGCCGATTATCGCAACTCTCTTGTCCATTTAACATCTCCTCTTCAATATAAAAAGCCGCGCTGTGGCGCGGCAAAACAGAAATATACGAAAAGCATACACGTCAGCCTCGGCATTGAAGTCACTCTGCCTCGGGTAACGCTCTGTGTTTTTGCCTCGCCTGAGAAATACTCACAGCTTGGGAAAACGTTTTTGATTACATTTATATTATAGCACAGTCACGTGCAAATTGCAAGCACGACTTATTTTGTGCAGCTCCGCAGCTCGTCAAGCAGATACGGAATGCATTTCTCGAATTTCACGCCGTACCAGTGGCTCGCGTCACCGAGCGTCGCCTTGATGGACTCCACTGTAAAATCCGCGGCAAGCTTCATTGCGCGCGGCAGCGGCAGCTCGAGCATCAGTGCTCCGAACAGCACACTCGCGAACACATCTCCCGTGCCGTGCGACTCCATCGGTATGTTTTCGGTAAAATAAGAATCGAAGCGGTCGCTCTCGCTGTCGTAGCATACGCAGCCGCGCTGCCCCTCCTCGAAGGATACTCCCGTAAGAAGCGCCCGACGGCAGCCGGTCGCACACAGCTCGCGCAGCATTCCGTTAATATATTCCTCGCCGTAGCCGTGAGGGATATACTCGCAGCCGAGCATCAGCGCCGCCTCCGTAATATTCGGTACTATCATGTCAGCTCCCGCACACAGTCTCTTCATGGCTGCGGCATGCGACATGTCAAGCCCAGAGTACAGCCGACCGTTGTCAGCCATTGCGGGATCGACAAAGACAAAGCCGCCCGCGCGGTGTTGCGCTATAAAATCGGCAGTCACGTCGACCTGGCGCGCAGAGCCGAGGTAGCCGGTATATATTCCGTCGAATTTAAGTCCCTCGCGTGACCAGTGCTCGGAAATGAGCGGAATATCGTCCGTGAGGTCGCGGAAGGTGTAATCCTTAAAGCCGCCGGTATGTGTCGAGAGCACGGCGGTCGGGATCACCGCACAGCTGATGCCCAGGGCGGATATTATCGGAAGCGCGACCGTGGAGGAGCATTTGCCGAAGCATGAAAGGTCTTGGAGAGTTACTACGTTTTTGTTATTCATGGGTGAATGCCTTCTGTTTTTGAAATACGCTTATAGTATAAAGCTTTTCTCGCGCGTTGTCAAGAGCGACACGCACAAACCTTCGCCGAAAAATGCGTATTGCGGCTCAAAAGTGCTCGCAAGGCACATTTTCCGCCCGCTATCGAGCCTAAAATGGCTCTTGCGCGTACAAATTAATGAAATAAGGTTGAAATTCCTCGCTTTTTAATGTATAATAGAGCGAATACACCTATAAGGAGTGTGCCAAAATCGTGAAAACCGAATCGAAATCCCGCGTCGGCATAGGAAAAAAGCTCGTCGCGGCAGTCCGAGGAAGCGTTATCATATCCGCACTGGACAAGTTCTGTCTGTGGATATACAGCCTTCTCGGAAGCGGGCTCTTCGCGCGCATCTTCACGGGCTCGGCAGAGAGGTCTCACGCAGACCGCCCGCGAGGACACGGGAGGCTCTCAAAATTACGCCGACGGCTATCCGAAAAAATCGAGGACTCGCGACTTGTCTCGGCTGTCACCTCGTTTGCCTCGGGGCTTGTGTCCTGCCGAATGCGTGTCATCGGAGCATATCTGCTCACCTTCTCGCTCTACAGCCTTCTGTCCGCGCTGGTATCGCTCGTTCTGACAGATACCGTTGCAAAAACCTATGAGGCTTACGTGCTGCTCGTTGAGGCGGTAAGCATCGCCGCTGTGTCCGTTCCGTTCCTCGCATCGAAGAAAACGGTATCAGCAGTGCTGTCCTCCTCGCGCATCTGCACAAGCGTCATCTCCGCCCTCGGCTTCTCGCAGAATAAGCTGCGAAGTGACGCTGTGACCGGCAGATATTCAGTCGCGTTTATTCTCGGAATCGTATCGGGAATTGCGACGCTTGCCGTCTCCCCACTGTACATCTTCGCTGCAATGCTCCTCGCCGTAGCGCTCTATGCAATACTTGCTCTGCCCGAATTCGGCGTCATGTGCCTGTTCTTTCTGGCGCCTCTCGCACCGACCTCCGCGCTCATTGTTCTCGTAGCGCTCGTCGCATTCGCTTATTTAATGAAGATAATACGCGCAAAGAGGGTGTTGTCCTTCACCTATGTTGACCTGTTCGTTGCCGCGCTTGCGGTGCTTATCGCCTGCGGCGGACTCGTCTCATTCTCGTCGGACTCGCTTATTCCGTCGTTCATGTACGTCAGCTTCATTATCGGCTATTTCCTTGTATCCTGCTGCATGCGCTCCTCGGAATGGCTGCACCGCTGCACCGCAGCGGCTGTCTGGTCGGGACTCATTGTTGCCTTCTACGGAATAATCCAATATGTATTCGCAGGCACGATGGTCAGCGCATGGCTCGACGATGAGCTCTTTACCGGAATATCCGGTCGCGCCGTCTCGACGCTCGAGAACCCGAACATGCTCGGCGAATATCTCATTATGATACTGCCGCTCGCGCTCGCGCTTTGGATAACGGGCAAGGGAATGTCCCGCCGCTATGCGTTCGTTTCCTTCGCATGCCTCGGAATGTGCCTTATCCTGACGTGGAGCCGCGGTGCATGGCTCGGCTTTATATTCGCGCTTGTCGCCTTTCTTCTCATATGGAATCGCAGGACCATGTGGCTGCTTGTCGCGGGCGTCGCAAGCATTCCGGCGCTTCCGTTTATACTGCCCGAAACGATAGTATCACGCTTTACGAGCATCGGAAACCTCGCAGACTCTTCGACCTCCTACCGCGTCAATATTTGGAGAGGTGCGATGCACATGGCACGGGACTATCTGTTCACCGGCATCGGTGTCGGCGAGGGACCGTGGAGAGAAATTTATCCCGATTACACGCTGCCCGGAATCGAGGCGGCACCGCATTCGCACAACCTCTTCATCCAGATAACGCTCGAGACCGGAATCTTCGGGATCCTGTTCTTCTGCATTATACTTTTCCTGCTCGCGCGTCTTGCCTTCACGCTGATCTCAAGACTCACACGCGCGGACACTTCCGACCTTGAGCCGTCCTTCAAGCGTAATTCAAAGCTTGCGGTGGCAGCTCCGCTCTGCGGTCTGTTTGCCGTTCTTATTCAGGGTCTTACGGACAACTCGTGGTATAACTACAGAGTTTACCTCATGTTCTGGCTCATGCTGGGACTCATCCCCGCCTTTGCAAAGTGCATTAATTCAACGCTTGACACGTCAAGCTGCCGCAGCTGCTCCGATATATGCGGCACGGACGAGGCGTCGGCGGACATCAGAATCACAAAGCCTTCACAAGCAAGAAAGGAGTCAGACCATGACTGACCGGAAATTCAGATTAAATTTCATAGACATACTGATACTCATCGTCTTAGCCGTCGCCGTTGCGGTACTCGGCTATATCTTCGTATTCAGTGACGACACCGTCGTCGAGGGCGAGAGACACATCGTTGAATATGTAGTCGAGGTGTCCTCCGTCAATTCGGTCTTTGACGGCTCCGTATCCGTCGGAGATACCGTTACCTTCGCCGATAAGAGAACCAAGGTCCTAGGAACGGTAACAGACGTTCAGTACCGCGACTGCTACAAGGCGGGCTACAGCAATGACAAAGACGCAGAGGTCTATACAAAGGCCGACAACCTTATCGATATCTGTATTACCTTCATGGCAGAGACCGAGAAGGACGAGTGGGGCTACTGCATTGCCGACGACGTCTACATCCCCGTTAACACCTCTATCGACATAATGGCCGGTGATTTCCGCGGAAGTGCATACTGCATCAAGCACACCGTCCTTGACTGACGTGTCCGTCAACGGAGGCTATCGCTATGAAAAATCTAATGATCGATAACAGCATACTGTACTGCTTTGTCGCACTGATATGCGCGGTTCTTCTTGCGTATACCCTGACGCCCATCGTTCGCGTGCTTGCATTTAAGCTTGGTGCCATCGACGTCCCGCGCGACAACAGACGAATGCACAAAAAGCCCATCCCGCGAATCGGCGGCTTGGCAATATTCCTAAGCTTTCTTGTAACGGCGCTGCTGTTTTGCGACATCAGCCGTGAGCTGCTTATCGTGCTCGGCGGAGGAATCCTCATGGTGCTGCTCGGCGTGCTTGACGACATTCACCCGCTCAATCCGTGGCTGAAGCTTGTCTGGCAGCTCGGCGTTGCCGTCGCAACGGTGCTGTGCGGTATTCGCATCGAGCGCATCGCCATCGGCGAGGAATATCTGAATCTCGGCATATGGAGCATACCCATCACCGTGCTTTGGATCGCAGGACTTACAAACGCCATCAACCTCATCGACGGACTCGACGGACTCTCCTGCGGAGTTTCGACGATATCCTCGATCTCGATCCTGTTTGTGATCGTAATTCAGGGCGGAGACTTCTCGTCGGCGCTCATTACGCTGATCCTCATCGGCTCGTGCTGCGGCTTTCTCCCCTTCAACAGAAACCCCGCAAAGATATTCATGGGTGACACAGGCGCGCTGTTCCTCGGATACACGCTTGCGGTCATCTCGATACAGGGCATGTTCAAGGCGCACGCGCTTATTTCGCTCGTTGTCCCGCTGATAATTTTCGCACTTCCCTTAGCTGACACGACCTTCGCGATCATCCGCCGTCTGCTTGCGGGAAAGAGCCCCTTCTCCGCCGACCGCGGACACCTGCATCACAGGCTTGTCGACATGGGCTTCACTCAGAAGGAATCGGTAAAGATACTGTACTCCATCTGCGGTATTCTCGGACTTGTCGCGGTATTTATGTGTGACAAAATGTTCTCGAGCGGAATACTGCTGAAGGCGCTCATTATAGCTCTCATCGCGCTGGCGATATTCTTTATCTACATGGTAATACTGAAAAATCCCACAAGCCGCGCGCACACAGGTCTTCTTGACGAAGCAAACGAAGAGCTGCCCAACGTCGCCGGTGAAGCACAGAGCACTCAGAAGAAGTAATTAAAGCGAAAGGACGAATTACACATGGAAAACAAAGCAAAAAAGAAGCTTAACATTGTCGATGTTCTCATAATCGTGGTACTTCTGCTTGCCATAGCTGGCATCGCGGCAAGAATGCTTCTTATCGAAAACACGCCCGACCCGATGACGCTTCCCGATATCGAGGAGCAAGAATACACTGTATCGTATATCGTAAGAAATCAGCGCGAAAGCGTTGTCGACTACCTCGCTGACGGCAGCACCTTCCGCTTTGCACTGACAAACAAGGTATTCGGCACGACCGTCGGCACACCGGGTACGGCTGACGCGGAGGCACGCTACTTCGACGCAAACGGAAATTACAAAACAGTGACAAACAATCCCCCAAGTGACAGCAGTTACGACCTCTCGCATCTGAAAAGATACGACATCACCGGCACGTTTTCGGTTAAGGGCAAGCTTGACGCAGAAACCGGCATTCTCGTTATAACGGGTGCTGAAAACGAAAGCGTCGCGCTCAACAAGGGCGTCTACATCAGAAGCGACGAGATGGTCATAACCGTCTACGTCACCTCAATCGATCCCGTAAACAAATGACCCACACCAATTCAAGCGGACTGTCGCTTATCATAAAGCGACAGTCCGTTTAACCAAAAGCAAGCCCTTCGGGGCACCGTAAAAGCTTCCGAAGGGCTTAACTTTGTCTGATAATTTAATTTTAGCTGTTCAGTCGAGCATGCTGTCCACAACGTCGTTCATCGTATAGTAGCCGGGTGCGGCGCCGCGAAGGAAGAATGCCGCCTTTACGGCACCCGTTGCAAAGAGATCACGGCTTCCCGCGCTGTGTGAGATCGTTATCACCTCGTCGCGACCTGCGAATATTACGCTGTGCTCTCCGACGATAGTGCCGCCTCTGATGCTGTGAATACCGATCTCCTCACGCGAGCGCTCACGGCGAACGCTGTGACGGTCGTACACATATTCGGCGTCAGCTCGAATCTCGCGAGCAGCGTCGGCAAGCATGAGCGCAGTACCGCTCGGCGCGTCAAGCTTCTTATTGTGATGAGCCTCAACGACCTCGATATCGAAGTCCTCTCCGAGCGTCGCCGCAGCACGGCGGACGAGCTGAGTCAGAAGGTTGATACCGAGTGACATGTTTCTCGAGCGAAGGATCGGGAGCTGCTTTGAGCATTCGCGGATCTCGCGCTCCTCCTCCTCGGTGTGACCCGTCGTGCAAATAACAACGGGCAAAGCCTTCTCCTTGGCATAGGAGAGAACGTCCCCGATAAGCGCATGATGCGAAATATCTATTATCACATCGGCGCTGACCGTCGGGTCGAGCTCGGAAAAGCTTCTCACTATCGGGAAGTCGGCACTTCCCTTCAGATCGATTCCGCATACTATCTCCATGTCGTCTCTCTCGGAGGCAATGCGCGAAACAACACTTCCGAGTCTGCCGCAGCAGCCGGACAAAATTATCTTTAATGTATCCATTATTTCAACTTCCCTGTATGATATCAGCCGATAAGACCCTCGCGGCGGAGCGAAGCCTTGAGCTTTTCAAGATTTGCGTCGTCCATCTCGCAAAGCGGGAGTCTGATCTCCTCGGTGCAGATGCCCATGAGAGCGCACGCCGCCTTTGCGGGGATGGGATTGGTCTCGATAAAGAGATTGTTGATAAGGTGGAGCAGTCTCAGCTGAAGCTCGCGTGAAGCGGCGACCTCGCCCTTTGCGAACAGCTCACAGATGTCGTGAGTCTCACGGGGCATGATGTTCGACAGAACGGAAATTACACCGCGTCCGCCGAGCGAAAGAATCGGAACGATCTGGTCGTCGTTGCCGCTGTAGATGGCAAGATCGTCGGAGAGCTCTGCGGCGATCTCGGCAACCTGGCTGATATTGCCCGAGGCTTCCTTTATCGCGACAATGCGCTCGTGACGCGCAAGCTCGCGGAGCACCGGGAGCGTCATGTTCATTCCCGTGCGCGACGGAACATTATAAAGAATGATCGGCTTGTCGGTGACCTCTGCGGTCGCGAGGAAGTTCTTGATCATTCCCTTCGGAGATGTCTTGTTGTAGTAAGGAGTTACAAGGAGAAGCGCGTCCGCGCCAACCTCGCAGGCGTATTTTGACAGCTCGTTTGCGTATGCTGTGTCGTTGGAGCCTGTTCCGGCGATAACGGGTACTCTGCCTGCGATGCGCTCGACCGCAAAGCGGATGCACTCCTTGTGCTCTTCGTCCGTAAGCGTTGCCGCCTCACCTGTGGTGCCGCAAACGACAAGTGCGTCGATCCCGCCTGCGATCTGCGACTCGATAAGACGCCTGAAGGCCTCGTAATCGACGCCGCCGTCCTTCATAGGTGTGATAAGAGCGGTAGCTGCTCCCTCGAACACGATCTGCTTGTTAAACTTTCCCATACAAACCATACCTTTCTTCGGCTTTTCGCCGCATTCGGCGCTGCAACTGCATTTTTTGAAAAAAATCGACCGCTGCGCCCGATAAAAAACAAAAACCGGTTGAAAACCGGCTGTCTGTGTAATATAATATACTCATCGGGGCTGATAAGTATCGGCTGTACACAGATAGCCCTCCACCGGTGAACCGGTGACAGTCCGCAGGCTTTAGCTCTACGGCCCAGACGTGCCGCCCGTCGGCACATCTTCGGCAACCCTCGCCTTTCGGCGGACGCTCAGGTGGCAATACGGTTGCCTCGCGTCCGATTACTCATCGGAGATGCTCCTCTATCAATCATTATATCGGTGACGGACACATTTTGCCATCACCGTGATTATATTATCACAAATGACACGTCTTGTCAAGCACCTAATCAATATTAACGGAGAAAAACTTATTATGATAAGAAACGACCTGCCCGAAAGCTCACTTACACTCTCAGATTTTCACTATGACCTGCCCGAGGACCGAATCGCGCAGAGTCCCGTCTACCCGCGCGACAGCTCGCGGCTTATGGTCATTGACCGAAGCAAAACGAATGCCGAGCTCGAGCACCGCATATTCCGCGACGTGGTCGACTATCTGCACGAGGGCGACACGCTCGTCATAAACGAAACTCGCGTCATCCCCGCACGCATTATCGGACACCGCGCAAAGCGCTTTGACTCCGCTCTCGGATACGCTGTCGACACGGAGAGCACAGCACCTGTCGAGCTGCTGCTGCTCAAGCAAATAGAAAACGACGTTTGGGAAACGCTCGCAGGTCCCGGTAAGCGCGCACGCGTCGGGGACGTCATAGACTTCGGCGACGGTAAGCTCACGGCAACGGTCGAGCAGATAGTTGACGGAGGCTGCCGCAGGGTCCGCTTTGCACCCGCCGCCTGCTTTGCTTCCCTGTTTGACGCGCTCGACTGCCTCGGCACAATGCCGCTCCCGCCGTACATCACGGAAAAGCTTGACGACCAGAACCGCTATCAGACGGTTTATTCGCGCGTGCAGGGCTCGGCGGCGGCTCCGACCGCGGGGCTCCACTTCACGGACGAGCTTCTTAAAAAGATCGAAGACAAGGGTGTGAAGATCGATCGAGTCCTGCTTCACGTCGGTCTCGGCACGTTCCGTCCCGTCAAGGAGGAGCACATCACCGACCACGAAATGCACGCGGAATACATCTGCGTTACCGAGGAAACCGCCGAGCTCATCAATTCGCGCCGCGCGGCGGGCGGACGCACGATTGCCGTCGGCACGACCTCCTGCCGCACACTTGAGAGCGTGTCGAGCGATGACGGACTCGTCCACGCTTACTCCGGAGACACCGGAATATTCATCTACCCCGGCTACCGCTTCAAGGCGACCGACGCGCTCATCACGAATTTCCACCTTCCCGAAAGCACGCTGCTGATGCTCGTATCCGCTCTCGCCGGTCGAGAGCGCATGCTCGAAGCCTACAGCATAGCCGTGCGCGAGGGCTACCGATTCTTTTCGTTCGGGGATGCAATGATGATCGTGTAACGGCACATATTATGCGAATGAAGCCCCCACAAAAGCACACACGCACATAGGTTCAAGCTTGAACTGACCTATGTGCGTGTTTATTTTTATTTTTTGCCCTCCGAGCGCAGCACCGCGGAGTAGCGGAGGAGCTGCTTGAGCGAATGCACGCCGAGCTTGGCGTAAATATTCTTGTTGTGATAGCGAACCGTGGATTCCTGCACGCCGAGTATCGCAATTATGTCCTTGACGCTCTTGCCCTCGATGTAGAACGCAAGCACCTCGTTTTCTTTTTCCGTCAGCGACTTGAGACCGTTTTTGAAGTTCTCGTAGTCGTCGGGGTCTATCTCCTCGCGCCTCGAATATGCAAGGCGGCTGACATCCTTCGACACCTCGTCGACGCGAAGCTGCATCTCGTTTATCGCGACAAGCGCCGCTGCGCGCTCTCGCCGTGCCGCGTCAAGCTGTGCCTCACTTATCCTGTCCTGCTCCGCGAGAAATGCGAAAAGGTCGCCGATCTCCGTCGCGTATGCCGTGCTCTCTTCAAATTCTTTTCGGCGTATTCTGTCAAGGCTCTGCTTGAGCGGCTTCAGATAACGCCTTGTAAAGAACATCGCAAGTCCGACCGCGATAAGTGAAAACGAGATTATCAAAAACGCAATTCTGAGCACGTCGCGCGTGAGCATTCCGTCGAAATCGTTCTTCGGTATCAGCACACAGAGTTCCCACTTACACTCCCCGGGGCACAGGCATAGCTCACGCGCCATGGCAATATACGACGAGCTCTCGCCCACGTATTCCGATAACCCGTGTCCGAAGTCACGCACGGTGAAGCTTCCGCTCGGCTCGAGATAATATTCGTTCAGCACACCGGCGCTGAGCATCTGCTGTGCTGTCTTGAGCTTGCCGCTGTTTTTAGATATACAGAACACTGCCCTCTCGAGCTCCGACGGCTGAGCGAACTTGCTTTTGAAATAGCCATCGTTGATCTCGAAGCCGCACAGCCCGAAGAACTCTCCGTCCTCGGAAAGCAGCGGAACTGTCATCAGCATTACGTGCTGGTCGGTTCCCGGGAGCATAACTACATCGGTTATTCTGTAGCTTTGCCACAGCGGAAACTCGGCTTCCGCCTTCAGCTCGCCGTAATTTGGAAACAGCGTGGTGCCAAACTCGAGCCGCCACTTTCTGTGCGGCATACAGTCGTGTGTCTTTCCCGTTTTCGGGATGCCTCGGTACAGAAGCACTCGCGTGTCCGCGCCCTCGAGGCTGTTGCGCTGAAGATATATTCCCGTGCGCGAGGTCGCCGCATTTTCCACATCATGATTCACCTGCGCGTCGAGTATGACAAACGCGCCGGTGCAGTCCGCCTCCCAAAGCTTTCTGCGAAGCGTCACGATAAGCCTCTCCTGAAGTGCCTCGATATATTCCTCCGAGCCGTTTATGTCGCGAAAGTCTATCCCGTTTTCCTTGAGAAAATCGTCAAGGATCTCCGTGGATGCCTGCGACAGCTGAACGCTCATCAGGGCGAGGCTGTCGTAATATGTGTCTATCTGCCGCTCGAACACGTCAGCCTGAAACGAAAGCGTCTGCGCCACGCGCTCGCGTGTGCCCGTGAAGTTTCCGATCAGTGTCATGCCTCCGAGAAGCAGAGCGCAAAGCAGCACCGCAAGGATGCACATGTAAATAAACAGCTTGCGCCTTAGCGTCTGCTTTTTTCGCGAAGAACCGGGCAGTTTCATTTACAGCACCGCCTCATTTTATCTCGCAAAACTGCTCCCACAGCTCCGCTGCAAGGCTCTCCGCACTTTCGCCGTTCGCAAAGCGCTCCGGCAGGAGCTGCTGCTTTTCGCGCAGAGAATCATACAGCGCGTAGACCTTGGTGTAATAGCCCGCAAACGACGGCTCCCTTATCGCGCGCGCCGTCTCGTTTACCTTCTCTATCGCAAGGTAAAGGTTTTTATACGACTCCGACTTGAACTCGTAATCCGCGATCTTCGCAAAGGATTCGCGGTTCACGGGCATATAGCCGGTCTCGACGCAAAAATCGAGATTTCTCTCGGCTTCTGTGAGGTAACGTGCAAACACCGCGGCAGCCTCTGCCTTTTGTTCCGTGGTCTTCAATGCCGCAAGTCCGACTCCCGCCTGTGTGACGAGGAGATCTTCACCTTCGGCTGCGGGCGGCGGCAGTATTTTAAGGTTCACCGGCTCGGATGTGTTGTCGGGATAGGTGACCGTATCATTATAATAAAGCACGGACGCCGACGAGCCGAGTCCCATCATGACCTCGCCTGTCATGACCTGCGTATTTGAATAAAGGTCGGAAACGATGATGTGTCCCTTCGCTATCGCCTCGGCAAACATCATGTATTACTCGCGAAGTGCCTCGTTTTCCGTGTCATACCAGCCGTCTGCTGTATAAAAATCACTCGCTCCGCGCTCCATGGCGTTGAGCTCTACCGCGCGGATCGGGAAGTCAAGCGCGCAAAACGGCTTGCTGTCCGAATACTCGTAATACTTTTCCGCCGCGTCGAGAAAGCCCTCCCATGTAGCAAGGCTGTCGTATGTGACGTTGCACGCGTCGGCAAAGCGGTCAAACTGCGTGCCGGAGACAAAAAGCAGATGCGTCGACTTCGACACGGGAAAAACGGACAGATGACCGTCGACCTCGCCGTCCTCCAAAAAATCGGAGACATAAGCGTCGAGCTCTTCATTTGTGAAGACCTCGTTCCAGTCGAGCAGATTCTCGGCTCCGAGCTCCTTTGCGTTGTTATTGTGGCAGAAGAACAGGTCGGGCATTTCCATCGCTCCCGTCTCGCCTCTCTGTGCAGTCAGAAGCTTTTCGCCGATCTGCGCCGTGGAGGACATCATTGTAACGTTGATGACGATGCCCTTTTCGATTCCGACCGTCCTGTTGAACTCGTCGACGAGACGATTCATCGGCGAGTCGGCCTGCTCTCCGTAGACGTGCCACATCGTGAGCATGACAGGTTCTTTCGGGTCGAGTGTCGACTCATTCCCGCATGACGAGAAAGCGAGTAGTGTTGCGAGAAGGACAAAAAATGCCGCAAATCTCTTTTTCATAATCTTACCTCCAAATGGTAGCTTTACGGACGGACGGTCTGCTTTGCACCCGAAAACGCGAAAAATGCGCGAAAAATCAAGTTTTTTTGCCCCCATCCCCCCAATTTAGGGCTTTTTGAGGGGGACAAAAGCAGAAACTATCCGTATAATAAGTATTAGCAAGAGGTCAAAGGAGGGTATAGACGCTTGCAGAGTTTAACACATCACCGGGGATCCCGCCTTGTTTTTTCAAGGAAGCTGTGCCGTCACGCCAATGAAGCAAAAAGCTCTCCCCGAGTGTTAACTCGCCTATGCTGTTTAAGTTCGTACACATAATATTGAATATCGTCAAATAAAGTATACCACAGTTTCAATGTGCCGTCAATAAAAACAGCGAAATAACACCGCATTTTTTAGTCTGATTCGATGCAATATGCGGTGCTTTGACACACAAATCTCGGCTTGCGAGCCGAAAAAATATTTTTAATCAAACGGAGGAAAACAAATGAAACGCAAACTCTCAAAGCTGCTTTGCCTGCTGCTCATGACCGTCATGGTCGTGTCAGTCGTGCCGATATCGGCACTTGCAGCATCGTCATCGCCCATCAGGGTAATGCTGCTTGACAAAGGTCGCCACATTATACAAACGATGACCCCGGGCTCAACCGTCAAGAGTCAGGCTTGGGATTACGGCAAGGGAAATACTCAGGGCAAGATCACACTCAAATATACGGATGGGAAATATTATCTCTCGTTCGATGACAGCAACGACAAAGATGACTACGGTCACATAGTATTCTCGAATATCGCGAACATTTTCATCGACATAAGCGACCCCTCCAAGGGAAACGAAGTGATAATCGAGACCAAAGCTTCCTTGAACCTTAATAATTACGGAGGCGAGGTAACTAACAGCTTATCCGCAATTCACGCACCGGACGTCGACCTTACGATCCGCGGTATTAATACCCTTGATTACACTCCGAAGATCCATATCGAACAGTACGTAAACCGTTCGATGAGCTATTATTCCAATCCAAACGCTATATATGCACA
>CAYYKO010000014.1:0-31604 GCA_964441695.1 uncultured Ruminococcus sp.
CTTTACCTCGGTGTAACGCGAGGCGGCGTAAGCCATGTCTCGACTGTACTGCTTTCCGAAGCTTCCCTTCGAATCGATAAACGGATGGAGCAGTGCCTCGTTGCCGCGCGTCAGACGGACAAGCGTCTCGTAAATTGCGGCGTCTCCGTGAGGATTGAGTCGCATGGTCTGACCGACGACATTCGCACTTTTCGTGCGTGCCCCGGTGAGCAGTCCCATCTTATACATGGTATAAAGCAGCTTTCGGTGTGACGGCTTGAAGCCGTCGATCTCCGGAATGGCGCGTGAAACTATAACCGTCATTACGTAGGGCATATAGTTTTTTTCTATGGTGCTTGTGATCTCCTGATCACGGATGTACGCTTCGGTATATTCGCTCGTCTCGGCGATCTTTTTCTTTCTTGCCATATTGTCCTTTCCGTACCTTTTCGTAAGTTATTACGGTCTTGTTATCCTTCCCGCTGCGGCGCGGATGAGCCTGTTGAAGAGCGCAAGCTCCTCTCCGGTCTGTGCGGGGCATTTGACATACACCCTCTCAAGCTCGAGCTCGTCGGCGTAGCGCAGAAGTGAATACAGGCTGTGGTTCTGCTCCGCGGTGCTTCCGTGCTCACCCGTTATGAGCACGCGGCAAGCAAAGCGCGGGCTGTCATCTCGCGAGGCAAACACGCCGTCGCGTACTGTGGCATTCGAATTGACATATTCGACAAATGCCGACATATCGGCGTCGACAAGCACGACCTCAGCGTTCGGCGAATAGTGCTTGTATTTCATGCCGGGTGAGCCCGGATGCTCTCCCGCAAGAGACGGCGTGCAGACCGCGCGGTCGACGCTCACCTGCTCGCAAAGCGTGGCAAGCTCATTTTCTGTCACAGCACCCGGGCGAAGCACCGTACAGCCTCCGCCGACAAGGGTAATGACCGTCGACTCGACCCCGATATCGCAGTCGCCGCCGTCGATTATCATTTCTATTCTGCCGTCCATATCCCCGAGCACGTGTGCGGCGCTCGTAGGCGAGGGCTTGCCCGAAAGGTTGGCGCTTGGTGCGGCTATGGGAAGTCCTGCCGCGCTTATCAGTCGCCGTGCCGTTTCATTCTCGGGGCAGCGGAGAGCAACGGTGTCAAGTCCTCCCGTGACCTCGCTCGGGACGCAGTCGCGCTTCGGCAGGATGACCGTCAGCGGTCCCGGCATAAAGCGGCGCGCGAGCTCGTAATAAAGCGGCGTGGTGTAAGCAAGCGCCTCCGCCTGCTCCGGTGAGGAAATGTGTACTATCAGCGGGTTATCGGACGGTCTTCCCTTCGCGGCGTAAATTTTCTGTGCCGCCGTCGGAGAAAGCGCCGAGGCGCCGAGTCCGTACACGGTCTCCGTCGGAAAGGCGACAAGTCCACCGTCGCGAAGTATCTCGGCAGCTCGCGAGAGCGCCGAGACGTCCTCGTCCCCGCCTGTTATCTTATAATACTCTGTCTTCATTGTGCTCACATGTCCTTTGAATTCAAAATTCGCCGTTTTTCAGCTTTGCGGCAGCGTCCGCCGTAGCGAGCGCATCGACGATCTCGTCGATATTTCCGTTAAGGAAGCTCTCGAGAGAATGCACGGTAAGTCCGATCCTGTGGTCGGTCACGCGACCCTGCTGATAATTATAGGTTCGAATGCGCTCACTGCGGTCACCCGTACCGACCTGCGAGCGTCTTTCGGAGGCTATCCTCTCGTTTTGCTCGGCGAGCTTCATGTCGTAGAGCTTTGCGCGAAGAAGCTTTATCGCGCGGTCGCGGTTCTTGAACTGGCTTCGCTCGTCCTGGCACTCGATGACGATACCCGTCGGCTTATGGATAAGCCTTACGGCGGACTCGGTCTTATTGACGTGCTGACCGCCCGCGCCGCTTGATTTTATCGTCTCGATCGTGACCTCGGACATGTCGAGCTCCACCTCAAGCTCCTCCGCCTCCGGCAGCACCGCGACTGTCGCGGTCGAGGTGTGTATTCTTCCCGAGGTCTCTGTCTCCGGAACACGCTGAACTCTGTGAACGCCCATCTCGTACTTGAAGCGCGAATACGCTCCGTCGCCCGACACGATGAAGGTTATCTCGCGATAGCCGCCGAGCCCGGTCTCGTTCATGCTGACGAGCTCCGTCTTATAGCGGCGGGAATCCGCGTACATTGTATACATGCGGTAGAGCACTCCCGCAAAGAGCGCCGCTTCCTCGCCGCCCGCGCCAGCGCGTATTTCGACAACGACGTTCTTGTCGTCGAGCGGGTCACGCGGAATGAGCATGAGCTTCAGCTCCTCCTCGAGTGTCGACAGCTTTTCCTTCGACTCCTTATATTCCTCCGCGGCAAGCTCGCACAGCTCCGCGTCGTCCGAGCCTTCAAGCAGCTCGCGCGAGTCCTCCATCAGCTTTTCCGTCGCTGTATATTCTCTGTATTTCTCTATAAGCGGCGAGAGCGTCTTGTACTCCTTCATCAGCGACGTGTACTTCTCCATATCGGACATACTTTCGCCGCTTGAGAGAAGTCGTTCAACGTCCTCGAAGCGCTTTTCGGCATCACGGAGCCTTTCGGTCATTATCGGATGTTCCTTTCAACGGATCGAAATTTATTGATATCATGCGACGTACCCCCGCTTCGGCGAGGGTACGTTTTTTCTGATTATTTGCAGAATGCGGCAAATGCTCTGTAGGTCTCGTAGAGGTCCGCCTTTGAGATGATCTCAAAGGGAGCGTGCATTGAAATTACGGGCACGCCGATATCGACAGTGTCGATATTCGACTCGGCAATGTACATCGCAACGGTTCCGCCGCCGCCCTGGTCGATCTTTCCGAGCTCTACCATCTGCCAGCTTACGTTATCGCGCTCGAGCAGACCTCTGACAAAGCCGACGAACTCCGAGGACGCGTCGCTTGTGCCGGACTTGCCGCGGGAACCGGTGTACTTCGACAGACCGACGCCGCAGTGAAGAAGTGCAGCATTGCGCTTCTCGTAGACCTCCGGGTAATTCGGGTCGTAGGCTGCGGATACGTCAGCCGACAGGCAAAGCGAGCGGCTTCTGACGAGTGCGCCGTTTGAGCCGAGTGCAGAGGCGAGAGAGTCGATAAGATCGTCAAGCAACGAGCAGCGCATTCCGCTGACGCCGTTGCTTCCCGTCTCCTCCTTGTCGGCAAATACGATAATATTCGTATGAGCGCTCTCGGGATACTCGAGAATTGCACGGAGAGAGGCGTAAGCGCAGGAGCGGTCGTCGTGACCGTAGCCGCCGATGAGCCATCTGTCAAGTCCAACATCGACAGCGCGTCCCGCGGGAACAGCCGTCAGCTCAGCACCGAGGAAGTCCTCCTCGACAATGCCGTACTTCTCGTTGAGCATAGCAAGAATATTGAGCTTAACGCCCTCGTCGGTGACGATACCGTTTTCATCCGAATACGGAGAGGAGCAGAGAATGATGTTAAGTCCCTCTGCGGCAAAGGCGTCGCCGAGTCTCTTTTCGTTCTGATCCTTCGCAAGGTGCGGGAGCAGATCGGAAATGCAGAGCACGGGGTCTCCCTCGTCCTCACCGATGGTTACATTAACGACCGAGCCGTCAAGCTTCGTTACGACTCCGTGGAGTGCGAGCGGGATGGTGACCCACTGATACTTTCTGATTCCGCCGTAGTAATGCGACTTAAGATAGCCGACGCCCTCGCTCTCGAAAACGGGTGCGGGCTTGAGGTCGAGTCTGGGGGAGTCGATATGCGACGCGCAGATGCGAACGCCGTTCGATATATCCTCGCTTCCGACAGTTACGGCAAAGAGGCTCTTGCCGCGGTTGTTGTAGTAAAGCCTGTCTCCCGCCTTTACGGCGTCTCCGAGGCGATATTCTCTGAAGCCCGCCTTGCCGAGGATGTCTATCATTGTGGAAACAGCCTCACGCTCGGTCTTCGAGGCGTCGAGCCAGCTCTTATAGTCCTCCGCGAATGCCATCATCGCGTCAAGCTCCTCGCGGCTCTTTGTCTCAAACACGGTCTTCTTCTTGTAGAAAAGCTTTTCGGCAAGTGCCTTTGAACTTCTGTTATCCATTGTCACAGCTCCTTTGATAATTCTTCGTTATTTTTCGCGAAAGCATCAGTCGTAATACATCTCGCGGTATTTTTGCTCGTATTTTGAAATTTTTTCGGCAGAGGACGAAGCCCCGCCGTCGGGTATCTTCATCAATTTGCCGTTTTCGTCAAACAGCGACGCGTCCTCAGCCCAGCTCTGCCACTCACCAAGCGGCACGCTTTTTGCCGCGTACACAGACTCCCAGTCTCCGAAGACCGTATGAAGGTACGACAAGAGGTACGTTCCGTATTTAATGCTCGTTTCGGGACCGTAGCGGCTGTCGTAATCGGCAGACTCCTTGAGGTGTCGCATTACAAAGTCGAAGCACTCGGCGTCGAGTCCCATCAGCCCGACTCTGCCGTCCTCACCCTCGCACGCCGCGTCGAAGTCGCTCTCGTACTTTATAACGGCATATATCATCTGCTCCGGCACACCGTACCGCTCGGAATAATCCGTCACGTATTCGGCGTAGCTCTGCGGGTATTTTTTTCGGTCGATCCTCTGCCATACAGAGTCGTACACGAAGCCGCTGAGAAGCGACAGCGCAACTACCGAAACTATCACCGCACTGCGTATAAGTGGTTTCTTTATCTTCAATCGGGTATTCTCCTGAGAATGAATTCCGCAGCCCTGCGAACTCGCTCGCGCAGCTGTGGCATGTCGCAATCGTTCACGATGACCATGTCGCACCGCTCACGCAGCTGCTCGCGCGTCAGCTGTGAGGCAAGGCGACGACGGGCTGCCTCAGCGGAAATTCCGTCGCGACGCACAATGCGGCGCACAAGGCTGTCGTCGGGCGCGTCGACCGCGATTATCACGTCACACCTTTTATCGTAGCCGCTCTCGAAAAGCACGGGAGCGTCGATAATGACGGCGCGCGCGCCGTTTTCGTAAAACTCGCTCACGAGCTCGTCCGTGCGCGCAAGTATGTGTCTGTGCGTGATCGCATTAAGCCTTCCGAGGCTGTCATCTCCGTTCGGCGAAAACACGATATCGGCAAGCGCGCGTCTGTTGAGCGAGAGGTCGTCACTCAGAATGCTCTCCGAAAACTCGCCGACAAGCTCGCGCATGCACGGTGAGAGGCTTGACTCATCGTCAACGGGGGCGGTCAGCTGTCTGTACACGGCATCGGTATCGACCGAGGGAATGCCGTATTGTGCAAAAACAGAGCAAACGGTTCCCTTTCCGGCGCCGCTCCTTCCGCAAAGCCCGACACGCACCGGGTGGGTGCCGACTTTTTTTTCCTGTATCATGCCGAAGCTCCTCCGTCTAAACGCTATACATATATATATTTTACCACGGTTCACCGATATTTGCAACATTAATTTTATTGCCGTCCCGTTAACGTGCGGTTACAGCCTCAGCTCACGCATTGCCGAAATTTTTCACGGCGAGCTCGCGCCTTTCCGCGTACGCAAAGGTCTTGGCGGCGCCTCCCCAGCTGTGCTCGACAAAGCACACGGCGTACTCCGAGTTATCGACAAGGTAACGGTTTCGCGCCGCAATCGCCGCCTTGAAATGATACCTCTCAAGTCCCTCCGGATATATTACCTCATCGAAATATTCGCCGTGCTCGGTGCGGAAGGTCAGATACGGTATCACCAGCACGCACCTCACCGAGGGATATTCCGCCTTCAGCCCGTGAACGAGCCCGGCGCACAGGATATCGAAGCCACCCATTCCACCGCACAGAAATTCTTCGACGCCGAGGGAGATAAGCTCCCTCAAATATCCGCGCAGCTCCTCAGCATTGACCTCCGCGCACTCTCCGTGCCCGATAAAGGTCGCTCTTTTAACACCACTCACAGTATCACCTCCGCGATACATTATAGCACTTTCCGAGTGCAATATCAACTCTTCGTTATGATGCAATACTCAGTGTTACTGTCGGTTTTCCGTTTTGTGTTGTATACTTATACTGTCAGTTATTAAAATCAGCTTTGGAGGACATCATGAAGCACAAATCCGTCGGAAGAAGGATAAGAGAATACCGTGAGGCTCGCTACATGAAGCAGGAGGAGCTTGCCGAGCGAACGGGGCTCAGCGTTACATATATCGGAATGATAGAGCGCGGCGAGCGCACACCGCACCTTGATAAATTTATAGAGATCGCAAATGCGCTCGAGGTATCGGCAGATCTTCTGCTCGCCGATGTCCTTACGACCGGCTACAAGGTCAAAAGCAACGCTCTCGCGGAGCGCCTTGAGGAGCTTTCCGACGAGGATCGTCGCCGAATTTACGCTGTTGTCGAAGCAATGCTCAACTTCAGCCGCAAAAAATATTGATCTCGGTATTGACAAAACACCGTCAATGTGATATCATTATGATATCAGCATAGACTGAAATTACCTTTTAAGGGAGCTCTATTATGAAAGAGATCGTTTTGGAAAATCGCAAAAACGGCATGGCTGTACTGCTCACGACAATTGCGCTGTACCTTGTGGCAATAGGACTTGTCGTGTTCGGCGGCATAAGTCTTAGGAACGAGCCCTTCGGCGCAGCCATTGTTATGCTCATTGTCGGCTGCGTGTACCTTGTATTCGGCTGGATACCGCTTATCGGACTCAAAATTCTCCGTCCGCAGGAGGCACTTGTGCTCACGCTGTTCGGTCGCTACGTCGGCACGCTCAAGAACGAGGGCTTTTATTTCGTGAACCCCTTCTGCACCGCGGTGAATCCCGCAGCGAAGACACGCCTCAGCCAGAGCGGAGACGTTGACAAGCCGCACAGCAACGGCACAATAATTCTCGGTGCGGAGACGCCCATCTCCATTGAGAGCACGAACCGAAAGATATCTCTCAAGATCATGACACTCAGCAACAGTCGTCAGAAGATCAACGACTGCCTCGGCAACCCGATAGAGATAGGAATTGCCGTCATGTGGCGCGTGGTCGACACCGCGAAGGCTGTATTCAATGTTGACAACTACAAGGAATATCTCTCGCTCCAGTGCGACAGCGCGCTGCGTAATATCGTTCGCATTTACCCCTATGACGTCGCACCCGGGATCGACACGACAGGCGACGGCGTTGCGGACGAGGGCAGTCTGCGCGGCTCGAGCGAGATCGTGGCACAGCGCATTCGCGACGAGATACAAATGAAGGTCGCGGACGCGGGACTTGAGATAGTCGAGGCGAGGATCACCTACCTTGCATACGCGCCCGAGATCGCGGCTGTAATGCTTCAGCGGCAGCAGGCATCCGCCGTTATCGATGCGAGAAAGATGATCGTTGACGGCGCAGTCGGAATGGTCGAAATGGCGCTCGAAAGGCTCAGTGCCGGAGGCATGGTCGAGCTCGACGAGGAAAGACGCGCGGCAATGGTGTCGAATCTTCTCGTGGTTCTCTGCGGAAATCACGATGCTCAGCCCATAGTCAATACGGGAAGCCTCTACTGATATGGCAGACAAGAAGCAGATCCCGCTCAGGCTGTCGGAAAAGCTGTATTCCGCAATTGCCGCATGGGCGGAGGATGACTTTCGCTCGGTGAACGGTCAGATAGAATATCTGCTCACCGAATGCGTGCGTCAAAGAAAAAGGAACGGCTCGCCCGTTCCCCATGAGCTCGACGTTCCGCCGAAGCTCGACATAGAATGAAAAAATGCGACGGCTATCGCGTGAGCCGTCGCATTTTCGTTTGTTAAAGTGTTGCGATAAAGGACATGATGCGCTGTGCGAGTCTGCGGTTTCCTGCGTCGTTCGGATGCAGTCCGTCGGGGCAAAGCGCGTTTCTGTGCGCCTCGATCGTCGGGCATATTCCGCCGCAGCTGTACAGGTCGAGCACGGGGATAGAATATTTCTCCGCCGTGCGGCGCAGCGCGTCGACGTAATCCTTCAGCGGTCTGCCGTGCATATTTGGCTCGTCCTCGTTCTCGCGGTGAAGCGGTGTCAGAAAAACAAGCTCAGAGCTCGGGTACTTCTCGATGAGTCCGCGCATAAGGAAGTGCAGCGCTCCGCAATAGGTGTCGGGCGTTCTGTCGTCCTCCGTGCCGAACGGCGCATTTCCGTGACCGTAATCGTTCGTGCCGCCGAACACGATGACAATGTCCGCGTCGTCGTCCATCTGCGAAAACCTCGCGCAGTAGTCAAGCTCGTCGACATCGCAGTTTTTCGGATTCTGGCGTGCGATCCTCGTTGCGCTGATACCGTAGTTTCTTGCCTCGGCAAGGGACGCCTCGCGCGCTATGATATCAACAAATCTCGCCTCCGCGCAGCTCGTTCCGACGCCCTCCGTGATGCTGTCTCCCAAAAAATTAACTTTCTTTCCTTTCAGCTCCATTGTACCTTTTCTCCGTGTATAAATTCCGACCTCACAGGTCGGTCGTGTCTATTACGATATCCGCCGTGCGCTCCGTGTCGAACGCTGCAAAATACGCCTCCTCGAGCGGCATCCAGCGTGTCTTGAACATTTCAAGCTTCGCGGGCGCACGTCTCTCGATACGCGCAAGGCGGCAGTCGACGCTCGCGGTCAAAAATACCGACAGGTCATAATATTTTCCGAATCGCGGCGACATGCAATACGCGCCCTCGACGGTCACCGGCACGCCGCTCGGGATATGCCGACGCTTTGTCAGCTCACCGCACGAGCAGTCGAAGACACCGTAGTCGAATTCCGCACCGAGGCGTCGCACGACCTCGGTCTCGAAGCGCTCGTAATGTATATTTCCGCCGGGCTGCGAAAGGCGCTCGGCACTTCTCATTTCTCGCGGCAGGAAGAAATCGTCCGCGTGTACCGTCGCGGCGCCGAAGCGGCTCGATATCTCCGCGGCAAGTGTCGATTTTCCCGCGGCGGCTCTGCCGTCGATCACAAGAATGAACGCACCCTTCTCGCGTCTCAGCCTCTCGCATTCCGAATACAGCTTTTCAAATACGTCTGACATGTTGCTACCCTATATTACGACGCTCATATGACGTGAGACGTGGCAATTGATATTGACGGCGACGGGCAGTCCCGCAATGTGCGTCGGAGCCTGCTCTATCATAACGCCGAGTGCCGTTGTGCTTCCGCCGAAGCCCTGCGGACCGATGCCGAGGGAATTTATCCGTTCGAGCATCTGCCGCTCGAGCGCGGCATAGCGGCTGTCCGCGTTCGGTGTATCGCGAAGCAGTGCCGCCTTGGCAAGACGGGCGCAGCTTTCGAAATTGCCTCCGATGCCGACACCTACAAATATCGGCGGGCAGGGATTGCTTCCCGCGCGGCTCACGCACTCGACAACGTAGCTCACGATGTCCTCGGGCGTGGCAGCCGGCGTCATCATGCGAAGACTGCTCATATTCTCGCTGCCGAAGCCCTTGGGCGCGGCTGTAAGACGCAGCACATTCGCGCCCTCACCGTCGCCGACGGTCCTGATATGTATCACGGCAGGTGTATTGTCCTGCGTGTTTTTTCTGTCAAAGAGCGGGTCGGAGACGACGGAAAGGCGAAGCCTTCCGTTAACGTAGGCACGGCGGACGCCCTCGTTTATCGCCTCCTCGAGCGATGCACCGACAATATGCACGTTTTTTCCGACCGAGGCAAAAACGACCGCCATGCCCGTATCCTGGCATATCGGAAGGTCGTGCCGCTCGGCGCAGGCAAGATTGTCGCATATTACATCGAGCACCGCCGTACCGCGCTCGCTTTTTTCATTACCTCTCGCCGCTTCAATTGCGGCACATACCGCGCTCGGCAGGTGCTTGTTTGCTTCGACGAAAAGACGCTCTGTCTCCTCGGTGACGCGCTGCGCCGAAATCAGTCTTATATCCTTCATTGTATCCTCAAATAAAACGGCACGGCATCAGATGGCTCTCTGTCATGCCGTGCCCGAAAAATGCGTATTTCTCCGTGAATGGCGTCAATTGTCGTTATAAAAGACTATCTCGCCCGGATCACGGTAATCAAGCTCCTCGCGTGCGACACCCTCGACGTAATTGCTGTCAAAGGGCTGCTCGACCCTGCGTGTCAGATCCTCAAGCTCGTTTTCCGCGTTGATTATCTTTCCGCTGATGTCGTTTATGTCCCCGCGAAGCTCGTTATTCTCAAATTGAAGCTTTACTATGTTCAAAAAGCAAAAGCAGACGAAAAGCAATGCGGCAAGCTTGAACACTATACCGCTCGTCATCTTCGGCATTACAGGCTACCGCCCTTTCCAAATCAAAATATTACATCCTCGCGCAGCCCGTCGAGAGTTGCGGCATAATACGCCTCCAGTCGCCTTTTTTGTCGCAGCCGCAAAGCGCGTCCGAACGTTAAAGCAAAGGCAATGCGAGCCGCGTGGCGGACAAGGCGAAGGATAAGTGCAAACGGCATCGCAAGCACATGTACAGCGCCGCCGATAAGACGTCGGAGCAAGCACGCACCACGAAGCGCCGCCCGGTGTATGGGCTTTCCCGCCGTCGCCCTGTAGGCAGCGAGCGCGGCAAGGAAGGAGACGACTCCGAAGGCTCGGAGACGCCCGTAAGAAAAGCAGTACGCCGTCACCGGCACAGCCGCCGTCAGCAAAAGCATCAAAAGCGCGTCAAGCACAAGATCCGCCGCAAACGAAGCCGCTCCGCCGACGCCGAACGGCACCGCCAAATACCGCACAAAGCGCACAAGGTCGTACAAAAGCCCCGTCAGCGCGCCGAGAACGGCGAATGCCGCACATGCGTTAAGCTGCTCGGATATCAAAATCTCCATCACTGCTCTTCTGCTCCGCCGGAAAACAAACGGCGTCTTTTTGCACGCCGTCCGAAGTAGCAGACCGCGTCAAGCTTGCCACAGATGACAAGCCTGCCCGTATCCGTACTGAAGCTTTCGATCTTAAGCCCCTCTCCGTCGACGGAAATATTGCCGAGCGAGGAGAGTGCAATGACCGATGTATCGCTGAAGGACTCCACGTCGGAAATACCGGAAAGCTCCATTCGCGCTCTGTCCCTTAACACTATGCTCTGCTCTGTGTGAGAATCGTTATTCATATGCCGCTCCGTTTTTTATTTATACTATGAGCGGCACATGAACGATATACCGATTCAACCGTCGATTATCTCATAAAGTGAGGAGGCATCTCCCTTCGGAACATGCTCCTTAACGGCAAGGACTCTGAGCTTTAACGTTTTCTCTCCGAACGTGATGGCGATCACATCGTTTTCCTTAACGTCGTAGGACGCCTTCGCGCGTCTGCCGTTCACCTCTACGTGCTCCGTGTCACAGGCATCGTTTGCGACGGTGCGTCTCTTGATTATACGTGTGACCTTCAAATACTTATCAAGTCTCATCTAAAGTCCCTCCGAAGCGGTCGGTCGGTTTAGCCGTTTACCTTAGCCTTGAGTGTGGAAGCGGGAGCGAACTTGACCTGCTTGGATGCGGGGATGGTGATAGTCTCGCCTGTTGCGGGATTTCTGCCCTTGCGCTCTCCTCTCTCCTCAACGCTGAAATTGCCGAAGCCGAAGAACTGTACCTTCTCGCCTGCAACAAGCGCTTCCTCAAGTGCCTCGAAGAATGCGTTTACAGCCGCATCTGCGTCCTTCTTCTTAAGTCCGGACTTTTCCGCTACTGTGTTGATCAACTGTGACTTGTTCATTTTTTGATTCTTCCTTTACGATTAAAATATTGGTTTATAATAGTATAGCATCTTTAATGATGATATGCAAGTGCATTTCCGCTTTTTTTGCAGCAATTTTATTTTTTGTCAATATGCGTCGATAAAGTCGCTGACGCGCTTTGAGAGCAATTCCTCGCAGTCTTCGGAATGCCGTGCGGCAAACGCTGCCGTTGCCATGAGCGCCGACGCGGCATTTTCAGCCGTAAACTCGTCTCCGCTTTCCAGCTCGTCGGCAAGGCGTCTGAGTGCTGCGGCGCCGTCCTTTATGAGGCTCGCGTCGTCAAAGCCCTCCTTTTTCGCCTTTTTGATGACCTTCTGTGCTCGCATGAGCGCGGGGAGCATGGCGGGAACGGCGTTCATTTTGTCCTTTGCGGTGACGCGCTCTGCCTTCTCGACTCCCTTCGCAGCTTCCCAAGCATTGAGCGCGCCGTCTGCATCCGCGGCGTCGACGGAGCCGAACACGTGCGGGTGGCGGCGAACGAGCTTGGCAGCGATGTCGTGTATCACGTCGTCAAGCGTAAAGCGTCCGCACTCCTCCTCGAGCCTTGCGTGGAAGACAACCTGGAGCAGCAGGTCGCCGAGCTCCTCGCGCATGAGCGCCGTATCCGCACGGTCTATCGCCTCGATGACCTCGTAGGTCTCCTCAATGAGATTCGCCCTGATGCTTTCGTGAGTCTGCTGCCTGTCCCACGGGCAGCCGCTTTCACCTCTGAGATATGCGAATATTTCACGCAGGTCGTCGAGAGTATAGCTTTCCTTATTAATGATTTCCGTAATATTTGAGTTATTCATCTTTCGAGAGCAGTTTTACCTTTCGCAGTATCTTTTCGAGCTTTTCGCCCTTCGGGAGGAGTCTGACGTCGTCGGCGCTTATCGCGCGAATAGCGAATATCAGAATCACATACACAATAGCCGCGCCGGCTATCGAGAGCAGCGTGGAGGTACGTGAAACAGAATCATTGATTATCGCGCGCTCGCCGTCGAGCGTACACTTCAGAGTTATGCTTCCGTTATTGCGTCCGGGATATGTGAGTCGGAGCTTATCCGAGGAATACTCGTATTCGAAGCGCTCGGTGACCGTGCCGTGAAGCTCGCCGTCACGCTCAGAGAGAACTATCTCGATGCAACCGTCCGAGGTATAATACATATATTCCCTCGCGCCGTCCACGCCGCTCACGGAATATCCGCAGCGCTCGCCGTCGATATAGTACGCGCCGTCGCCATCAGTGCTGATAACGTAGGTGTCCGCACCGAAATCGGTGATCTCGTAAAGCGACACGCTCTCGGAGCCTTCGACGTCGCTTGACTCAACGGCAGAAACCGTCACGCCGTCGCGAATATCGAATGCCGTGCCGTCTGCGGCAAAGTGAGCGTCATGGAGATACGCGCTCTTTGCGGAATTTGTAAGCACAAAGCTCTCGCCGCCTTCGCCGACGCTGTAGCCGTATGCGACGTCGCTTGCCAGGGCACCCGCGGCAACGGTATTGATGCCGAGCGCAACTGCCGCGCAGAGCACTCCCGCCACGAGCGGACGGAAGAATATTCTGCCGAAGTTCAGCTTAAGTCCGACGTGCTTTACGACGAAGTAAATATTGAGTCCCGTCGCCGTAAGGTAGCAAAGGAAGGTGCTTATCGGCGTTCCGGGCATTCCGATAACACGAATGAGCACGGTATTGGAAGCTATCTTGACCGCGGCGCCGACGAGCATGGAGATAACGGGCTTTCGCTCGAAGCCGTTCGCCTGAAGGATCGCATTCGTTACCGAAAGCACGCACACGAAGAACGTAGACGGTGCGAGCAGTGCAAGCAAGGGAGCTGCGGAAACCACCGACCAGTAGCGGTAGCCGAAGAAGTGGAGGATAGGCTTTGCAAGTGCTGCCATTCCGAGTCCGCAGGGGATACCGATAATGACGGCAACGCGGAGCGAGCTTTCCATTACGAGCGCGGCGCGCTTCTTGTCGCCCGACGCGACTGCTGCCTTCAGCATGGGAACTATCGAATACGAGATCGGGTAGATAAGGTACGGCGGCATATTGAACAGCGGCACGCAAAGCGAGGTGTAGTTGCCATAGGTCGCCGTGGCCTGCGCCTCGGTCATTCCTCTGAAGGACTGAAGAAGGCGCTGAATGAGCGTCATGTCGATAAGGTTCGTAAGGCTCATTACGGACGAGCTTATCGTTACGGGGAGCGCGATGAGCACGATGCGCTTAAGTATCTTGCCGGTGGACTCGGTCTCGTCGCTCGTGCCGGACAGCTCGATATACTCCGCGTCATATCGCTCGCTCTTGAAGAAGAGCTTCGAAAGCATGAGGAATATCATACCGAGTCCCGCGCCGATAGTCAGCCCGAGCACGGCGTATGCCGCAACGTAATGTATCGTCTCCTTGCCGCTTCCGTACTTGTTCAGAGCATAGGACGCGAAGGCGATACCGAGGAACAGCTTGCACAGCGCCTCGATAAGCTGCGATATCGCGACGGGGAGCATCGACTGATAGCCCTGGAAATAGCCGCGCAGCGCGCTCGATATGCAGATAAAGAACAGCGTCGGCGCTATCGCGATAATGCAATAATATGTAGGGGCGGATTTCAGCAGCGACGCAAAGCCGTGCGCTCCGAAGAACATTGCTCCGCAGCCGATAATGCCGACCGCAAGGAACAGCAGCATCGCGAGCTTGAAGACCTTCTTGACCTGTGCGATACGCCCCCGTGCCCGGTTCTCCGAAACAAGAAGCGATATCGCGACGGGGAGTCCCGCCGTCGACACCATGTAGAAGAAGGTGTAGATCGTGTATGCGGAGCTGTAATAGCCCATACCCTGGTCGCCCACGATATGGTTCATCGGGATCTTGAACAGCGCGCCTATCGCCTTGATAAGAAGGTTCGATACCGTCAGCACAAGCACGCCCGCGAAGAACAGCTTCGTACTGTTTTTACTTTTTTTGTTATCCATGTTCAGACCATGCCTTTCCCCGAGCCGACGCTGCGACGCGCAGTGCCATGCCCGCTATAGTTATTTCTGTCCGAAATTGTCGTAGAAATCGCGCACGCGGCGGAACAGCTCCTCGCGCTTTTCGCTTCGGCTCTCCCCGTCGGCTCGCAGATATTCGTAGGGATACTTCGGCTCGCTGAGTCGCTGTATCTCACGCTCGCCGCCGGCGCCCGTGCCGACAAGCTTTGTCACCGAGGACGCGCCGCACGCGAAAACGGTGTGTACCTCGTCCATCATGAAGATATTGTAAAGCCCCTCGTGACCCGGGAGCGAATAGCCGACATTCTCGAGATTGCCGACGGTATTCTTCTGTCGGTACATATAATACGGGATATACCCCGCGCCAAGCAGCGTTCGCGAGGCGTAATCGACCTCGCACGCGGCAAATTCGCCGTCGCGGTCGTAAACATCGTGTCCGCCCGTGCGAAGCTCGGCTGATTTCTTCACACTGAAGGTGTGAACGGTAATATCCGTCGGCGAAAGCGCCGCCACGCGGTCGACCGACGACCTGAAGCTCTCCGGAGTGTCACCGGGAAGACCTGCGATAAGGTCGACATTGATATCGCGGAAGCCTGCGTCCGCCGCTGCGGCATAGGCACGGAAAAAGTCCTCCGTCGTGTGGCTTCTGCCGATATTGCGAAGCACCTGCTCGTTCAGCGTCTGCGTATTGACGCTGATACGCGTCACGCCGCAGGCTCTTGCGACAGCCAGCTTTTCGGCGCTTATCGTATCGGGGCGTCCAGCCTCGAGCGTGAACTCGTCAACGCCCGCCGCCGCGTCTCTCAGCTGCTCCAGCAAAAGCTCGAGCTGACGCGCGTCAAGCACCGTCGGCGTGCCGCCGCCTATATATATGCTCGCAAGGCGAAGTCCGGTCGCGCGTATCATGTCAAGCGTGTGACGCACATCCTCGCACAGCACCTGAAGATACTCCGGTATCATTGCAAGCAGCTTCGGTGAGGTATACGACACAAAGGAGCAATACGAGCAGCGCGTGGGGCAGAACGGTATTGCGATATAAAGGCTGCATTCGTGCCGCCGTTTATCCGTTACGATGCGTCGCGAGCACTCTGCGGTTGACGCGGCAAGGCACGCCTTGGCGTGCGAGGTGCGGTACACGTTCTCAAAGAAGCGTATCGCCTCTTCACGCGTCCGACCGCTCTCAAGCATCTCGAGAGCAAGCTTCGCGGGGCGAACTCCCGTGAGCATTCCCCACGGAGGCGTGTGCCCGGTGAGCTTTATGCAAGCGTCGAAAAACGCCCCGCCCATCGCGAGCTGTGCCTGCTTTTCGGCGCTGATGCCGTCACGCGAAAGCAAAACCTCGGCAGCTGCCGTTTTTCCGTCGGCGCAGACCGTCGCCGAGGCGACAGCTGTCTCTCCGTCGACTCTCAGCTCAAGCTGTGCTGTCTTTCCGTCGTCCGCGTCGGGCTCTGTCGGGAATTTCTCTCCCGGGAAAAAAAGCATCGCGAGCATCTGTATATAATACGGCTTGACAGCACCGTTTATGATAAGCTTCATTCGGGCACCTTATCTTTCTCTTTTCAGCACGCGGCTGTCCATGACCACGGTCACCGGACCGTCATTGCAAAGCGACACCTTCATGTCGGCGCCGAACACGCCGCTTTCCGTATGTATACGCTCGGCAAGAGCCGCCTTGAAAAGCTCAAACAGCTCATTGGCCTCGCTCGGCGGCGCGCCTTTCATGAAATCGGGGCGCGTTCCCTTCCTGTACGCGGCAAGCAGCGTGAAATTCGGCACGACGACAACATCGCCGCCGATATCGCAGACCGAAAGGTTCATTTTTCCGTTTTCGTCGGAGAAAAGTCGTATCTTCAGTATTTTTTCCGCCATAAGGCGTACATCCTCGGCGTCGTCGCCGCGTTCAAAGCCGACAAGCAGAAGAAAGCCCTGTCCGCCGACGGCAACCGTCTCTCCGTCGATCACTACCTGTGAATTCAGCGCTCGCTGTAATACTGCTATCATCAGCCCACTCCCTTCGTGATGTCTATAATATGACTGAGTCCGCGCAGGCGCGAAACTATCGAGTTGTAGTGCTCACTGTTCTTGCAGCCCACGGTAAGATTGACGATAAGCTCTCCGTTTGCGCCCTTCTGCGTATTCACGGACAGCAGCACGACCTTCATATCGGCAAGTGCGGCTGTTATATCAGCAAGCAGGGATATATGATTTTCCGCATAGACGCGAATAAGCGCCTCGAAGAGCCCGTTCGACGAGCTGCTTGCCGCCTCCGAATCCCACTCGGCCTTGATAAGTCTGGCTGCAAACTCGGGGTCTTTCATTCCGGAGGTGATATTCTTGCAGGTCTTCTTGTGGACGGATATTCCGTACCCGCGCGTGATAAAGCCGATGATCTCGTCTCCGGGAAGCGGGTTGCAGCAGCGCGCGAACTTGACGGCGCAGTCGCTCTCTCCGTCGATGATAATGCCGTTGTTGCTTCGTATCCTGCCGTTAGGCTTTGAGGTCTTGATCTGCTCGGGAAGCGTCGGAGGTGTCTCGTCCTCGAGCTTGAACATGCGCTCATACTCGTCGCGAAGCTTCGAGGAAATTTTGGATACCGACAGTCCGCCGTAGCCGATCGCGTTGAGCATATCGTCCGCCTCCTGCATTCCGATGCGCTTGGCGATATGGGCGATGACCTCGTTTTTCTGAGTATCGGTCGGGCGACCTCTGAATTTTGAGAATTCACGGTCGATCTCGGCGCGTCCCACGGCGATATTCTCGGCACGCTTTTCCTTCTTGAACCACTGTCTTATCTTGTTTCTCGCCTCGCCCGTGCGAACGATCTTCAGCCAGTCTCGGCTCGGTCCCTTCGACGAGGAGGAGGTGATTATCTCGACAATGTCACCGGTCTCCGGCACGCGGTCGATGGGGGCGATAATTCCGTTTATCGTCGCGCCGACCATCTTATTGCCGACAGCCGAATGAATGGCGTAGGCGAAGTCGATGAGAGTCGAGCCCTGTGCGAGCGCGATAACGTCGCCCTTCGGTGTGAAGACGAACAGCTCATCGTGGAAAATATCGATCTTCAGCGCGTGGAGGAATTCCTCGGAATCGACGACGCCGTCCTCAGCCTCGATCAGCTTTGCGACCCAGGCAAGCTTCTTATCGATGTCCTCCTTGCTGCGCTCACCGGATTTGTACTTCCAGTGCGCGGCGACACCGTATTCCGCAACGTGATGCATCTCGCGCGTTCTTATCTGGACCTCGAACGGGATACCATCGCGTCCGATAACGGTCGTGTGGAGGGACTGATACATATTCGGCTTCGGAGTCGAGATATAGTCCTTGAAGCGTCCGGGAACGCTCTTGAACAGCTCGTGGATTATACCGAGCGCGGTATAGCACTCAAGCTCGGTTTCGACAATTATACGGATGGCGTAAAAGTCGTATATCTCGTCGAAGCTTTTGTTCTGGTTGAACATCTTGCGGTATATCGAATACACCGTCTTAACTCTGCCCTCGAGCGAGAAGCTGATATTGTATTCGCGGAGCTTCTGAGAAACGTAGTTCTTCGTATTCTCGATGAAGTCCGCGTTCTGACCGAACTTCTTTTCGATGTCCTCAAGCACCTCGGCGTGTCCGATGGGGTCAAGGTACACGAGCGCGAGCTCCTCGAGCTCCTTTTTTATCTTCTGTATACCGAGACGGTGCGCGAGCGGTGCATAAACGTGCATCGTTTCGAGCGCGGTAATGCGTCTTTTCGCCTCGGGCTTGGCGTCGAGGGTACGCATATTGTGGAGCCTGTCGCAGAGCTTGATAAAGATAACTCTGATATCCTTCGACATGGCAAGGAGCATCTTGCGGATGTTCTCGATATGAGCCTCTTCCTTGTCGATGATATTCATGTCCTTGATCTTCGTCAGACCGTCGACAAGCATAGCAACGTCGTCGCCGAAGAGCTGTGCTATCTCGTCAAGGCTCGTTTTCTCACTGCAATCCTCGACTGTGTCGTGAAGAAAGGCGGCGCATATCGAATCCGTATCGAGTCCGAGCGAGAAGACAATCTCGGCAACGGCGATGGGATGAATGATATACGGGTCTCCGCTGTTTCTGAACTGCCCCGCGTGAAGTGCGGCGGCGTATTCGAACGAGCGCTTTATCTTATCGGTATCATAGCCTCTGCCGCTCTCTCTGAGGCGCACAAGCATATTATCGATATTCGGCTCGGGTCTTTCTTTGCATGAATTAATAATACCGTCCATAGCGTTTCTTTCACATAGGATTTTCAGACGCGCCGTCTGCCGAAAGTGTCGCCTTCAGCGCTCTGAATATGCTCGAGCTGTCGAGGCTCGTTTTCTCTTTGTTGTAAACCTCGGCAAATGTATAAATCTCCCTCTCGGCGTCGGTCTCCCGAATTTCGAAGAAGCCGAGCTCGCCGAAGATGCGTATGATAAATTTCAGCTTGACATACGGCACGATGTAGCCGCAGGTGTAAAGCAGATGCCAAAGCGCGCGTATGCTGAACACCTCATGCTCCACGCGAAGCTCACGTCTGAGAAGCTTGTAGACCACCGCAAATTCGTCGCGGCTCGGGATCACCGCAGCTCGCTCGGCGTCCGTAAGCGAAGGTCTCTCGCCCGCCGCCAGTCTGTCGAAAAGCTCATGCTCACGGAGAGCTTCGGCAAGAGCCTGGTCGGTGAGGCGGAAGACGCGGACTATCATCTGAAGCGTGCGCGTGCCCTGGAACTCGTTGATATCGAGGTTATACAGCACGTCGACTCTGTCGCCGGGGAACAGGTCAAGCTCGCTCGGCGTCATGCGGAAGCACATTGCGACGATCACCATATTCTCTCGTCTGAGCATGAGCTTTGTATGCTTGCCGCCTCCTATCGGTATCACCTCGTTTACGTACAGGTCGCTTGACATGAACAGCGGCACGGGATTCGAGGTGCCGTAGGGCTCGAGATAATAAAGCTCCTCGGCAAGGCGCATTGTGATCTCCGACGGCGTCAGCGCGCATTCCGCCTCGAGCACCGTTTCGACGTCGGAGCTATCGGTGTGCTCTCTGACGTAATCGTTGATGCGCCGCTTGAACTCCTCAAGCCTTCCGCGCTTTACCGTAAGTCCGGCAGCCAGCTCGTGTCCGCCGTATTTTTCGAGCACGTCGGAGCAGCTCTTCAGCGCCTCGACGAGATTCACGCCCTTAATGCTCCGTCCGGAGCCCTTGCCGGCGTCATTCTCGCTCGGCGCGGCGTCGCCGTTTCCGTCAAAGGAGATCAGTATCGACGGCAAGCCGTATTTCTCGGTAATGCGCGAGGCTACGATACCGATAATTCCGTGATGCCACCTTTCGTCGTCGAGCACGAGAACTCTCTCGTTTTCGAGGTCGTGCTCTGCGGCAATTTTGGCATACGCTTCCTCGACCATGCGGTTCTCCTCCTGCTGGCGCTGCTTATTTATAACGCACAGCTCGCGTGCGAGACGCTGTGCTTCCTCAGCACTCTCCGAAAGGAACAGCTCGACTGCCGTGGAGGCATTTTTAATTCTTCCCGCGGCATTGATCCTCGGCGCAAGCGTGAAGCCGACATATGCCGCTGTGATCTTCTTTTTTGTATTGTACTTGGACTCGGCTCCCGAAGCGCGGATAAGCTCTGCTATAGCCGGGCGTGTGCCCTTTTCGATCAGTGACAGTCCGAAGCTGACGATAAGGCGGTTTTCGTCCTTTACGGGCATTACGTCCGCTATCGTTCCGAGCGCGACAAGGTCGCAATATTCGCGCGATATGCGTCTGACGCACGCCACGGGCTCATCGCTCGGGCAAAGCGTCATTTCAACAGCGCACATCAGCTTGAATACCACGCCGACTCCCGCCAGCTCCTTGAAGGGGTAATCGCAGTCCGGACGGCGCGGATTCACGACAGCCACAGCCTTCGGTAATTCTCCGTGGCACTCGTGGTGGTCGGTCACGACAACGTCAATGCCGAGCTCAGCGGCACGGTCAATTTCGGCACATGCCGTAATTCCCGTGTCGACTGTGATTATAAGCTCGCAGCCGTCCTCGGCAAGCTGCTCTATCACGCCGAGAGACATTCCGTAGCCCTCGGTCATTCGGCACGGAATGTGATATGCCACGTCCGCGCCGTGCGACTTCAAATACAAATACAGCGACGAGACGGAGGTCACGCCGTCGACATCGTAGTCACCGTATATTACGATCCTCTCCTGCGCCGCAACGGCGTCGGCAACACGCTCCGCGGCACGCTTCATGTCCCGCATGAGCATCGGGTCGTAGAGCTGCTCCTCCTCCTTGCCGATAAAGCGCCTTGCCTCGAGCGCATTCGTGCAGCCTCGGTTGACAAGCAGTCGCGCCGTCGGCACGGTCACGCCGAGCTCCTCGGCAATGCGGCAGACCTGCTCGGGACAGCTGTCGGAGAGGCAGTTAAGTTTCCATTTGTTTAGCTTTTTAGAGTACATTCGTTATATCCCGATAAAATAATTATTTCTCCTCGGATTCCTGTGCGTCCTCGGCATGACCTATCACGCGCACGACTGTAACGTCGGGACGTCCGCGACGGCGTCTGCGCTCGAGCGCGCCGACAGCGACATATGCAAGGCAAAAGCCCGCAAGCGCCGGAAGAAACGCGTAATTTCCCAGCTGTAAAGCATATGCGCCAAGCGCATACAGTGCGCCGCCGAGCACGAGCGGCATTATGAATACGGCAAGCGCGTAAAGCAGAATCACGCCGTCGCGGCTTTCGAGCTCGACTGTGTCGCCGACTGCCGCCGACGCCGCATTGAGTGCGGTGACCGTAACGTCTCCTCCGCCTCCCATTATTCCGCGTGCCGCGCAGGACTCGCCGCACGAGCTCTTGTGACAGCCGTCGCACATCGACGAGCGGCGGCAATTCACCTCCGCCAGCTCTCCGCCGACGGAAATCACCTTGCCCTTCGTAAGCATCTCATACCTCCGCTTTATTTATATGTAAGAAACAGACAGCCCTCACGCCTCGGAGGAATATTCCTCCATTACGGCGCGCGCCACGCGCAGACCGTCGACCGCGGCGCTCATTATGCCTCCGGCATACCCCGCACCCTCTCCGCAGGGATAGATCCTGTCGTGGCACAGCGCTGTATATTTCTCATTTCTCAGAATACGCACGGGCGCGGAGGTTCGTGTCTCAACTCCCGTAAGCGGCGCCTGCGGCGTGTCGAAGCCCGATATTCTTCTTCCGAAATAACGTATTCCGTCCTTCAGCATATTCGTGATGAAGCTCGGCAGTATTTCCGACAGCTCGCATGCGCGGACTCTGCCGTCCATGTACGTCGGAGCAATTTTGTCACCGAGTGCTGCGCGCTCTCCGCTCAAAAAGCTTCCGACCGACTGCGCGGGTGCGCTGTAATCTCCGCCCGCCGCGCGGAATGCCGCACGCTCGAGCTCACGCTGGAAGCTTATCGCACCGCGCACGTCTCCGCCGAAATCCGACGGCAGCACGGACACCGCAAGCGCGGCGTTTGCGTTCTTTCCGTCGCGAAGTCGGCAGCTCATACCGTTGGTAACGACGCCACCCTCCTCACTTGCCGCGCCGACGACGCTTCCGCCGGGGCACATGCAGAAGGAATACACTCCGCGCTCGCCCTGTCTGAGCGAGACATTGTACTCGGCGCGTCCGAGGGCTTCGTCTCCCGCGAATTCGCCGAACATCGCGCGGTCAAGCTCGCTTTGCAGGTGCTCGATCCGCACGCCCGCCGAAAACGGCTTTGCCTCGAGCATATAGCCGCCCGACAGCAGCTGTTCGTATGTGTCGCGCGCGCTGTGACCGAGTGCAAGCACGAGCACTCCGTAATCGATGCGCTCGCCGTTCACAAATGCCGACTCGCCCTTCAGCTCCACGCGGCTGTTATAATTTATCTCGCCGCCGAGCTCCCGCACTCGGCTGTCGGCGCGCTGCACCACCTCGCGGAGCACGTCTGTGCCGATATGCGGCTTTGCGCGGTAAATAATATCGCGCGGGGCGCCGAGAGAAACGAGCTGCTCGAGCACATAGGTACCGAGCGGGTCGTTGATTCGCGTGGTGAGCTTACCGTCGGAAAACGTTCCCGCGCCCCCGGCACCGAACTGTATATTGCATTCGCTGTCAAGCACGCCCGTGCGGACAAAGCGCTCGAGCGCCGCCACGCGCTCCTCAACGCTTCCGCCTCTTTCGTAAACGATCGGACGGTAGCCCGCCTGTGCGAGCGCCATGGCGCAAAACATTCCGCACGGACCGAAGCCCACGACGACGGGACGTCCGCCGAGGCGGCGCGAGCCCGACGTATATTCGAATTCAGCCCTTCTGTATAGCTTGAAGCCGTCTGCGGCGTGGGCTGTCACCTCAGTCTCCGAGGCGTCAAGCTCGGCGCAGACGCTGTATACGAAGCGTATTGCGTCCCGTCTGCGCGCGTCTATCGATTTGCGGTAAATATACAGCCCCTTCGGCGCGACTCCGAAGGCTCGGCGCAGCTTTTTATCAGCCGCCTCAAGCGCCGAGCTGTCGGCGTCCGCGGACGAGCATGACGCCTTATACGGCACGGTTATATTCTCCGCAAGAATTTTTATCTGACGATTATCCATCATTTATCACTTTCACCTCTCGGTGTCAGCTTGATCTGCACGGGATACGAGCCTATTGCAAACACTCCGCCAGCGTCCTCCGCGTCGATCTTTATTGAAGCGGGGCGTGAAATATTGCCTACGGTCTCGGGGTCAAGCCCGTCGAGCTCGACCAGCGCGGTAATATCGCTTGCCTTGACCTTCTCAAGCTGCGCGGCAGGTCCGCGAAGCGTGACAGTCAGGCTGTCGACTGTTATCTTCACCTGAGTCGTGTCGGAAATAAGCGTGAGTCCGTCGCCGAGCGTAATATTTCTCGTTTCGGTGTACGGCGTGGTGAGTATCGACGTCTCGTCGATCTCGATCGCCTCAAAGGGAAGCGTATCCCCCTCGAGCTTCGCCGCGTCTCCCTTTATCTTCAAAACCTCCGGCTCGCAGGTCACCCTCACAAGCGACGGGTCGATAAGCGAATTCTTGAACTTCACCTGTATCGGGTATTCCTTTGTGAGGTATATCGGAACGGTGACGCTCACCTTCGTTTCCGACATGCTGAAGTAGCCGAGGTCGACGCTGTTACCTCTGCTGTCGACAAGCATTATATCCGCACTTGTGGTAAAGGTCGACTTCGGGCTTGCAAGCTCAATGCTGACAGCGGCGCTTTCAAGCTCGTTGAGTCGCATCTTCGGACCTGTCACCGTGACCGTGTCGATATCCGTCGTGGGCTTGCCGAATTCATACGGCGCCTCTATGACGAAGTCGTCCTTGAACTTCACACTGATGGGCAGAGATCTGCTCTCTGTCTCGTCGACGTACACGGTAACGGACGAGGGCTCGCCCGCGACAAGCGTTACGTCCTCGGGAAGGTCGACTGTCACCTCGAGCGACTGCCGTCCCGCGTCCTTGATACGGCTGAGGTCGGCTGTCGCCTTAATATCGTCTGCGGTAAGCTTCGTAACGATGCTCTTTTTGCCGGCGACCGTGATATTGATGCGGTTTCCGCTTCCGGCATATACGGACAGCCCGCTCTCGTCCTGAAGCGCTCTCGCGTTTTCAAGCTCGACGGGAACTGCCGTTATCTCGTATTCGTACTCGGGACTCTCGACCTGCATGACGTATATCCACAGGACAAACGCCGCAAGCACGCACAGTATCTTCGGCAAAACGGACGAACGACCCGTGCCGGGTACACCCGACGTGGAATGATGCTCCGCCGTGCGTACAACTCCCGATGCTTTTTTCTCACTCACCGTCCGCACCTCCCTTGTCACCTGAGCTTTTTTTCCTTAAAAGCATGCGCTCGCGCTGCCGCTTCACGAACGGAAGCTTTCTTGCAGCGGAGTCATCTGACGAAATAAGATAGCGTCTGAGCGCCGCCAACAGCGCGTCTCTTGTGTAATCGCGGTAAAGCACGCCCTCGAAGGCAAGCGAGACGGTTCCCGTCTCCTCCGACACCACGACAACGACCGCGTCGCTGTTTTCGCTCGTTCCGATAGCCGCGCGGTGGCGCGTTCCGAGCTCCTTGACTATATCCGTGTCGGACGACAGCGGGAGCAGGCAGCCCGCCGCGTGAAGTCGGCAGTCGCGCACGATGAGCGCACCGTCATGAAGCGGAGCCTTGTTAAAGAATATGTTCTTTATCAGCAGCTCGTTCGGCTCGGCGTCGATAACAGTACCCGAGGTGATGAGGTCACCGAGCTTCGTCAGCCTTTCGAATACGATGAGCGCGCCGGTCTTTGTCTCGCTGAGGTCAAACACGGCGTCGACTGTGCTGCTTATCATTTTCTCGGCGGGAGTGGAATTGCTGTCGCCGATGCTCTTGATGCTCTTGAGCGGCTGACCGCCCACCTTCTCGAGCGCGCTTCGCAGCTCGGGCTGGAATATTACCGCAACGGCGATAAGTCCGACCTGGAATATGTTCTTCAGAAGGAACTGGATGACGTACATGTCAAACAGCTCGCTGACGAACTTCAGCACGATGAGCACAATAATACCCGCGGCAAGCTTTCCCGAGCGGCGGTCGCGCATGAATTTGTAAAGAAAATAAAACAGCACCGATACACAGGCTATGTCGATTATGTCGGGGACGGAGATCATCTTTATGTTGTGTATGATGCTCACAAAAAGCTCTCTCACGGACAGCTCCTCCAATCGCTTTCGATTTGCCCCCCATAGGGACAATACTTCACATTAAATTATATCACAATGCGCACCTTTTGTCAAAGCATACACCGCATGTAGCACGAAAAAAATCGCCGATCTCACCGCCGCTTGCTTTTGGCGCCGGGTTGTGGTATACTTTAGTCAAAAGAAAAACCATCTCGGAGGTCACGGATGAAAAAATATACGGATATTGCAATGGAGAAAACCGCACAGCTGCTTGCGATAGACAGCCCCACGGGCTTTACCGCACACGCGGCGCAGTGGATATTTGACGAGTTTTCCTCACTCGGCTTCGAATGTCAAAAGACCGTGAAGGGCGGCGTGCTCGTTGAGCTCGGAGGCGCTGGAGAGAACGGTATCCTCCTTGAGGCGCACACCGACACGCTCGGCGCCATGGTCGCACAGATAAAGCCGAACGGAAGGCTCCGTGTCACGCCCCTCGGCGGAATGCGCGCGGAGAACGGCGAATGCGAAAACGTTCGCGTTTATACGAGAAGCGGAGGCTGCCTTGACGGCACGCTTCAGCTGTGCAACGCCTCCGTACACGTCAACGGAGATTACGGCACGACCTCGCGAAGCTTTGACACCACGGAGGTGCTGCTTGACGAGGATGTGACGGACGAGGAGGACGTTCGCGCGCTCGGCATCGAGGTCGGGGACATTGTCGCCTTCGACCCGCGCTGCCGAATCACAAAGTCCGGGTACATCAAAAGTCGCTTCCTCGACGACAAGCTCTCGGTCGGCATTCTGCTCGCACTTGCCGAATACATTGCCGACAGAGGCAGGACTCCGTCGCGACGCGTCTGCCTGCATATTACGACCTATGAGGAGGTCGGTCACGGCGGCTCCGCTTCACTTCCGAGCGGCATAACGGATGCTGTCAGCATTGACATGGGCTGCGTCGGAGAGGGACTTTCCTGCACAGAGCATAGGGTCTCGATATGCGCCAAGGACTCGGGAGGTCCGTATAATTACGAGCTTGTCGGCGAGCTCATTGAAGCCTCACGCCGCGCGGGCGCAGACTACGCAGTTGACGTATACCCCCACTACGGCTCCGACGTTGAAGCCACGCTTCGCGGAGGCGCGGATGTACGCCACGGTCTTATCGGCGCGGGCGTTTACGCAAGCCACGGCTACGAAAGAAGCCACGCGGATGGCGTCGAAAGCACGCTGCTCCTGCTTCGCGAATTTCTCGGAATATAAAAGCACGGCGGAGGCTTCGAAAAAACGAAGTCTCCGCCGCTTTTTGCCGTCATGCTCAGCCGATAAAGGTGTAGCCTGCCTCTTCGACAGCTGCCTTCACCGATGAGCTGTCAAGCTCGCAGGTGCTCTCGATCGTGGCTGTGCCGTCCTTGCTGCTTGCGCTGACCGCGGTAACGCCGTCGAGCGCCTCGAGTGCCTTTTTCACGTGCGCCTCGCAATGTGCGCACATCATTCCTTCGATCCTTACTGTTCTTGTCACGGTTTTATCCATCCTTTCTGTATTTTCACGCACCTCGCAGACGTCGCAGGAGTCTTTCGTCTCACGCGGCGGCGCGTCGCACGCTTTTACACCTATTTTCGCAAAATTCAGCCGCAGTGCGTTCGTTACGACGCAGAAGCTTGACAGGCTCATTGCCGCCGCTCCGAGCATCGGGCTCATTCTCCACGGGAGCACCGCCATCAGCGCACCCGCGGCAAGCGGTATTCCGCAGACATTGTATATAAACGCCCAAAAGAGGTTCTCGCGAATGTTGCGAAGCGTCGCGCGTCCGAGCTTGATCGCCGACACGGCGTCGGACAAGCGGCTGTTCATCAGCACGACATCCGCCGAATCTATCGCAATATCGACGCCCGCGCCGATAGCTATGCCGAGATCAGCCGTAACGAGCGCCACGGCGTCGTTGATGCCGTCGCCGACCATTGCAACACGTCCGCAGGGCTGAAGCGACCTTACGGCGTCTGCCTTTTCCGTCGGGAGAACTCCCGCGATGACCTCGTCAATGCCCGCCATGGCTGCGACGGCACGCGCGGTGCGCTCATTGTCGCCCGTTATCATAACGACGCGCAGCCCGAGTCTTTTCATCTCGCGCACGGCAGCAGCGCTGTCAGCCTTTACGGTGTCGGCGACCGCAATTATTCCGAGCAGACGTCCGTCGCGTGCGAAGTACAGCGGGGTCTTGCCACCCGACGCAAGTCCTTCAGCCGTGGCTGTCACAGCTGCGGGTATTTCCGTTATTTTTTCGATATATTCGCGCTTTCCGCCGACGACACCCGAGCCGTCGAGCACGCCCTCAAGCCCGTTACCGGGGTACGCCGAGAAGGACGTGATATTTCCTTCGGGAATACCCTTCTCTCTGCAATACGAAACGACCGCCGAGGCGAGCGGATGCTCGCTTGCCGCCTCGAGCGACACGGCGCAGTGCAAAAGCTCACTCTCCGACACACCCTCCGCCGCAAGCACATCCGTAACTCGCGGCACGCCCTCGGTGACGGTTCCCGTCTTGTCGAGCGCGACAATTTTGATCCTGCCGGCACTCTCGAGCGCGGCGGCTGTCTTAAAGAGCACTCCGTGGCGCGCGCCGACGCCGCTGCCGACCATTACCGCAACCGGTGTGGCAAGTCCGAGCGCGCACGGACAGCTGATAACGAGCACCGATATCGAGCGCTCGACGGCAAGCGTCACATCTCCGCTCACAATAAGCCACGCCGCAAGCGTCACGACGGAAACGCCGAGCACCGCGGGCACGAAAATCCCCGATATCCTGTCTGCAAGGCGCGCTATCGGCGCCTTTGTCGCTCCGGCGTCGGTAACTGTGCGAATTATCTTTGCAAGCGTCGTGTCCTCGCCGACCGAGCTCGCGCGGCAGATGATCCGCCCCGACATATTGATGCTCGACGCGCTGACACGGTCTTCCGGCGCCTTATCGACCGGTATGCTCTCGCCGGTGAGCGCAGATTCGTCGACGGCGCACTCGCCCTCGACTATCACGCCGTCGGCGGGAACGGCGCCTCCCGGACGCACGACAAACATGTCGCCCACGCGCAGCTCCTCGACAGGAAGCGTTATCTCCTCGCCGTCGCGAAGAATAACAGCCGTCTTCGGCGCAAGCTCAACGAGAGCGCGAAGCGCGTCGGTCGTTCTTCCCTTCGCAGCCGATTCGAGAAGCTTTCCGACGGTAATGAGCGTCACGATCATTGCAGCCGACTCGAAATACAGCTCATGGAGCATGGCGTGCGCCGAAGCGATATCTCCCGCGCCCTCCGCAATTATCATCGAAAAGAGCACATAACAGCTGTACGCGAACGACACTCCCGAGCCGAGCGCGACGAGCGTATCCATATTCGGGGACAGGCGTGCCGCCGCGCGCGCTCCGCTGATGAAAAAGCGCTGATTTATAACAAGCACCGCTGCCGAGAGCAGCAGCTCGCAAAGTGCCATCGCCGACGGACTGCCCGCAAGAGGCGCAGGAAGCGGAAAGCCCCACATTGCGTGTCCCATAGAAATATACATCAGCGCGACAAGCAGAAGCACCGAGCTCGCAAGGCGCGCGACAAGTCCCCGTCGCTCCGCTCCGTCCCTCTTCTCCGCTCCGCTGTCCGACACCGCCTTCGCCTCTCCGAATTCGATGCCGTAGCCCGCATGGCGCACCGCGGCGATGATTTTTTCACTGTCCCCGCCGTCGACAAGCGCGTCACCGGTCAAAAGATTCACGCTGCAATCGTGCACGCCGTTAACGGCACGAATTGCCTTTTCCACGCGCGCGGAGCATGCGGCGCACGTCATTCCCGTAACCTTAAATTTCTCCACCTGAAGCCTCCTTATGGCATCAGCTTTGCGATTATGTCGCAGAGCTCGCCGACGATCTCGTCGTCACCTTCGCGGATACCGTCCGCCACGCAGCCGTTAATATGGCGTCGGAGCACCTCACGGTTGAAGGAGCTGACCGCGGCGTTCACAGCCGCAGACTGCGTGAGAATATCCGTGCAATACGCGTCGCGCTCGACCATTGCGCGAATGCCGCGTATCTGTCCCTCGATACGCGAAAGTCGGTTTATAAGCTTTTTCTTCGTGTCATCGTCACGCAGCGTGATCTTTGACGAACAGCAATCCTTCACCCTTGACTACTCCTTTGAATCATATTCCATATATACCCCCTCGGGGTATAATAATTATAGCGCATATTTTATTATTTGTCAAGCGCAAATGCGGAATATTCCGCAAAGCGACTGAGTGTACAAAAGTGGATAAATTATTATACAATAGTGGATGCAGTCGAGCACAATATGTTGTAATATTATGCTGTAATATAATTATGTGTATGCTTTTCGAAGCAATCTGTTCGAAAAGCATACGGCACTGTCGCTCCGAAAGGACATTTGATATGGAATATTTACTTGAAAGCGCGCGCGAAACGCCTGTCATATATGAGGCGGACGTTTGCGTTGTCGGCGGCTCGGCCACCGGTGTATTCGCCGCAGTTCGCGCAGCGCGGCTCGGCGCTCGCGTCGCCATCGTGGAAAAAACAAACTGCTTCGGCGGAAACGCCACAAACGGTCTGATGACGGTGTGGCACTCGCTTTACGCGACGGATAAAAAGCAGCAGATAATAGCTGGACTCACCGAGGAGGTGCTCGGTATGATCCCTCCGACAGACATTCGCGAGGACGCTGCCCGAACTCACATTTTCAACCCTGTTGAAATGAAGTGTGCGCTCGACGAGCTGTGCCGCCGCGAGGGGATAAAGATATTCTTCCACACCTTCTATGCCGGGCTGTCGGCGCAGGATAATGTCATCGACGCGATATTTGTCGAAAACAAGGACGGACGCGGTGCCGTAAAGGCTCGCTTCTTTATCGACGCGACGGGTGACGGAGATCTTTGCCGAGACATCGGTGCGGAGCGCTATACAAACGGAAAAATACAGCCGCCGTCGTATGTATTTTATCTACAGGGACGCGAGGGTATAATCGACTCTGCCACGGGAAAGCGCATTAACATGGACGCGATATCACTTCTCAATGCGCACCGCGAGGAGTTCGAGGTTGAGCAGGATCACGGCTGGGCATCGTCCGTGCCGGGACTTAACAACATAACCATGCGCGTTGACTCGCACATATTTTACGTCCAGTGCGCCGATGCCGACGACCTGACGCGCGCGGAGCTTGTCGGACGCGAAAAAATGCGAAAGCTGTGCCGCGTTCTGCGAAAGTACGGCGACCCCGCAGAAAATTATTCACTCATCTCCGACTGCTCGCATGTCGGAATACGCGACACATATCACTATAAAACAAGCTGTGCCGCAAGCTTTATCGATATGTTCACGGGACGCGACTATGACGACTGCATTCTGAACGGCTCGTATTCGGGAGATGTGCAGAACGAAGTCGACGGCACGCTGTTTATGTACCTCGACGGCACGTACTTCCGAATTGACCCGTACGGTCAGCACTTCCGCGGAAGCTGGCGCGAGGAGCACGGCATACCGACAGATATCGAAACACCGACATATTACCGTCTGCCCTTCCGCACGCTCGTTCAGCGCGACTGCAAAAACATGATCGCCGTCGGTCGAATGATCGATGCCGATCCTGTCGCCTACGGCGCGCTTCGCGTTATGGTAAATCTCAATCAGCTCGGCGAGGCGGCGGGAGTCGCGGCGTACCTTGCGCTCACTCACGGTGTGTCTGTGCAGGAGCTTGATGGAGCCGAGATCGCACGCACGCTTTCTCGCGGCGGCTCGGCAAATCTCGGATAACACAAATTATAATTTCGAAAGGAAACACAGTATAATGGCAATTTTAAGAGGAACTGCGGTGGTCGGACAGTCCGGCGGACCGACTGCGGCTATTAACGCTACACTTGCGGGAGTTATCAAGGGCGCGCTTTGCGAATGCGGCGACGCTGTCGACACGCTTTACGGCATGCGAAACGGAGTCGAGGGACTGCTCGAGGAGAGACTTGTCGACCTCGGCGAAATATTCGGCAAGGGAGACGCCTTCAGCGAGGAGCGCTTCGCGCTTCTCAAGCAAACACCCGCCGCCGCGCTCGGCTCATGCAGAAAGAAGCTTCCCCGCCCCGCGGACGATCCTGCGTTTTTCGAAAATCTCATTGAAATATTCAAGCGCCACAATATTCGCTACTTCTTCTATATCGGCGGCAACGACTCGATGGACACCGTCGCGAAGCTGACGGAGTATCTTTCCGGCTGCGACTACGAAATGCGCTGCGTCGGCGTGCCGAAGACAATTGACAACGACCTTGTCGGCACAGACCATACACCCGGCTTCGGCTCTGCGGC
>CAYYKO010000015.1:0-4648 GCA_964441695.1 uncultured Ruminococcus sp.
GTACATCATAGCATCCATCTCGTTCTGGGACATAACGCCCTCGACGACATTGCCGTGGATCATGAACGGCGGGATGCAATACGTGAAGCCGCGGTCGATCATGAAGTCGCGCGCATAGGCAATAACGCTCTCGTGAAGGCGCGCGATGTCTCCCATGAGGTAGTAAAAGCCGTTACCGGCAACGCGACCTGCGGCGTCGATGTCGATGCCGTCGAAGTGCTCCATTATCTCGGTGTGGTAGGGAATGTCGAAGTCGGGAACGACAGGCTCGCCGAAGCGGCAGAGCTCAACGTTCTCGCTGTCGTCGCGACCGATCGGCACGGAGGGATCGATTATGTTCGGAATGACCATGAGGATATCGCGAATTTTCTGTGCAAGCTCGGTCTCGCGAGCCTCTGCTGCCGCAAGGCGCTCGGACTGCTCGGAAACGCCCTTCTTGGTCTGTTCAGCCTCCTCGCGCTTTCCCTGCGCCATGAGGACGCCTATCTGCTTTGAAAGCTTATTGCGGTTCGCGCGAAGCTCCTCGGCGAGGCGGACGGTCTCGCGGTTCTCCGTGTCGAGTGCAAGCAGCTCGTCAACGAGGGGAAGCTTCTCGTCCTGGAACTTATTTTTAAGATTCTGCCGAACGGCGTCGGGGTTTTCTCTGATAAATTTAATGTCAAGCATATAACTCTCCGTTTTTGCCGCGGTGGCGGCAATTTATTTTATTTTCGTCAGTTGGACTTCTTGAGACGTGCCGCAGCCTTGAGGCGAAGCTCGGTGTTGAGTATCTTCTTTCTCAGGCGGATGGTCTTCGGTGTTACCTCGATGAGCTCGTCATCGGAGATGAACTCGATAGCCTGCTCGAGCGAGAAGATCTTCGGAGGGACAAGGCGCAGAGCCTCGTCGGCACCCGCGGAGCGGATAGAGGTGAGGTGCTTCTTCTTGCAGACATTGAGCGCGATGTCCTCTGCCTTCGGGCACTCGCCGACTATCATTCCCTCGTAAACGGGGGTCTGAACGCCGATGAACATTACGCCGCGATCCTGGCTGTTGTAAAGTCCGTAGGAGGTGGATTCGCCGTCCTCGGAGGCGACGAGCGAGCCGGTAAAGCGGGTCGTTACCTCGCCCTTGTACGGCTCATAGCCTGCGAAGATGGAATTAAGTATGCCCTCGCCGCGTGTGTCGGTGAGGAATTCGCTTCTGTAGCCGAACAGGCAGCGTGCGGGGATGGAATATTCTATTCTCATGCGGTTGCCGGTGAGATTCATTTCAAGAAGCTCTCCGCGGCGCGCGCTGAGCTTTTCGACGACGGAGCCGACGTACTCGCTCGGAACGTCGATCGAAACGCGCTCGATAGGCTCGCACTTCACGCCGTCGATCTCGTGGTAAAGCACACGGGGTGTCGAGCAGCAGAGCTCGTAGCCCTCGCGGCGCATTGTCTCGACGAGGATGGAAAGATGCATCTCTCCGCGACCCGCGACAAAGAACGAGTCGGTGGTGTCGCCGTCCGACACGCGGAGTGAGACGTCCTTGAGCGTTTCCTTATAAAGCCTCTCGCGGAGCTGGCGGGAGGTAACGAACTTACCCTCGCGACCCGCGAAGGGGCTGTCGTTGACGGAGAAGGTCATCTCCATGGTGGGCTCGCTGACCTTGACGAATTCGAGCGGTGTGGGGTCAGCGGGCGAGGTTATCGTGTCGCCTATCGTGATATCCGACGCTCCCGAGAAGCAAACGATATCTCCGACGCGGGCGGACTGAATTTCCTTTTTCGAGAGCCCGTCGAACTCGAAGAGCGTGACGAGCTTTGTCTTCTTCGGCGGCGCGTCGGGGGTGTGGTAATTGACGATGGTTGCGTCCTCGCCGACGCGGGCCTGTCCGCGCTCGATGCGTCCGATACCGATCCTTCCGACGTACTCGTTGTAGTCGATGGAGGAAACGAGAAGCTGTAGGGGAGCCTCCTCGTCGCCCTCGGGTGCGGGCATATATTCGATTATGGTCTTAAAGAGCGGATCAAGGTCAACGCCCTGCTCGTAGGGTGAGAGAGACGCGGTTCCCGCGCGGCCGGAGCAGAATATCATGGGTGAGTCAAGCTGCTCGTCCGTTGCATTGAGCTCGAGAAGCAGCTCAAGCACCTCCTCCTCGACCTCCTCAAGGCGTGCGTCGGGCTTGTCTATCTTGTTTATAACGACGATAATGCGGTGACCGAGCTCCATTGCGCGGCCGAGCACGAAGCGTGTCTGCGGCATGGGTCCCTCCGCCGCGTCGACGAGCAGAAGAACGCCGTTTACCATCTTGAGTATGCGCTCCACCTCGCCACCGAAGTCGGCGTGTCCGGGTGTGTCTACTATGTTTATCTTGATACCGTCGCGAACGACCGAGGTGTTCTTCGCAAGGATGGTGATTCCTCGCTCGCGCTCGAGGTCTCCCGAGTCCATAACGCGCTCGTGTACCACCTGATTTTCGTGATACTCGCCGCACTGCTTGAGCATCTCGTCGACAAGCGTTGTTTTACCGTGGTCGACGTGTGCTATTATCGCAATATTTCTGAGGTCTTCTCTGACCAATGTGATTCCCCTCTTCTCTTCTCGGCTGATAAGCAAAGCGTCGCGCGCCGTCTCGGCGACGTGCCTTCTCAAAAGCTTACTGTAGATTTAATATTATTCAAATTATTATACCACAAAAGCATAACAAAGAAAAGGCTTTTTTCCGCATTCGCTCGAAAAAAGCCCTGTAATGTTCATGTTTTCCGTCTTGCGACGCGGCGTGTCGGCGTCACGCGTCGCTTTGAATATTTCCGTCAGGTGTACATTGTCCGTCGTCCGCGCGGCAGGTCGGTCTCGGCGGCGGAGAGGCAACTATCGGCACGCCTCCGGCGGAGGAGGTGATCTGCGCGACCAGCAGCGTGGTGCGTGAGGACAGCTCAGTGAGCAGCGCGGGGCAGCTTTTCGTGAATTCCTTCACGAGATTCACCTGCTGCCAGTCGACGCTGTCGCGCCGCGACTCGTCAAAGCGCAAAAAGACTCCGAAGGAGACCGACAGCGTAAAATGCGCCTCGGGCTCGAAGGAGAGCCGTCTGTTAAATATGAATTTCACCCCGGCGGGCATGATAAGCTGAGAAACCACGGTGTCGCGGCAGCCGAGCCGGCGCGGCGTGTCGCCCCTCTCCGCCTGAAGCGTCTCGTAGCTTATATTCTCGAGAAATATCCTCCGCTCGGGCAGAAAATACGATTCAAAATTATCCATATCCCAAATCCGCAAGAAAAAACGATGCCCCGCCGTGCCGATGCCGCGAAGAAGAAACCCTGCTAACGCAAGGGCGGTGCCCTCTCACACGGTTTGTGCTCCCAGCTTCCGTTTACCGCGGAAGACGTCGCAGCCCTGCCGAGGCAGGACTTTATTGGGGGGCGACGCACAATGGCGGTAAGGGGAGGTCTGCATCCCCACGTGTGAAGCCCGGGCTCCTTTTTACTCTCTGTGGGTTTTTATCGCGTGCTGTCGAGCAAAGCAGGGCGTCGTTTTTTGATCTGTTTTTTCGAAATTATGCTTCGGTGTCGTCGTCGTAGAAGACGTTTGCGAGCTCGTCGTCGAATATATCGGCTATATTCTCCCACTCCTCGTCATCCTCGATGGTCTCAAGGATCTCCTCGCCGTCCTCGTCGAGTCCGCACTTGAGGATAACATATTCCTCGGCGGTCTCCTCGCCGTTCTCGTCAACGGGAACGAGCGCCTTATATACGCCGCCCTCATGCTCGAGCGTTCCGAGCAGAGCGAAATTCAGCTCATTGCCGTCGTCGTCGGTGAGGGTGAATATCTCATTGTCGAAGATCTCGTTTTCGGTATTCTCCATTATATGCTTTCCTTTCGTGGCTGCTTTCTTTGTCTGTCTATATTTTATAACAAAAATATGCCCTTGTCAAGAGCGAATTTTGACCCCGAGTGCAAATTGCGCGTCAATTTTGCTTTGCGACGGTCTTATACTCGTCGTAGGGCTTAAAATACGGGCAGCCGCGGGAGAAGTCTCCCGACATATATCTGCCGTAATCGTCCTGGTCGAACGCCGCGTGGCATATCTTCTCGCCGAGTCCCTCGTCGTCGTCCGCGTAGTCGAAATACTCGCACTCCTCGCAGACTCCGCACACTTTACGTGAATTCATAGCTTCTCCCCTTCCGCAAGGCACAGGACCGTGCCGTCATCGAATATTCCGCGCATCGACGCTCCCGAAAGCTCCAGCCGTTCCGCCTCCCGCAGTGTCTCGCCGTCGAAGCGCTCACCCGGAACGATGAGCGGTATTCCCGGCGGGTATGCCATAATGTAGCCCGCCGACACTCTGCCGAGGGCACGGCGGAGCGGTATTTTTTCGCTCGGTCGAGCGACGGCGTCCGCGGCGTCCGTCACGCATTCGGGCAGGTGCGTCAGCTGCGGCACGTCTTGCAGCCCGACATACGGCGCGTCGCGCTCCGACTCGGCGACAGTCTCAAGCGCCGTCTCGAGTCGGCGAAGGCTCTTTTCGCTGTCGCCCGCGCCCGTCATTGCGACAGCGTAATACGGCGTCGCCATTTCAAGCTCTACGCCGACGCGGCGCAGGCGTCTCATCACATCAAAGCCGCCTCGCAGAATTATCTTCGAGCTGTCGGCGGCGAACACGTCACGCTCCTGCGACAGGTC
>CAYYKO010000015.1:4658-30839 GCA_964441695.1 uncultured Ruminococcus sp.
GCGCCGCGCCCGACCAGGCGTCCGTGCGTCTGCGTCACCGCGCGATGCCAATCGTGCATGCATCGCGCGCCGTCCGCGCTTGCGAGAAATCTCACCGCCGCGTCTATCGAGGCGCTGAGAAGGTACGACGGGCTGCTCGTCTGAAACACCGTCATCTGTCGGCACAGCTCCTGTGCGGGCACGAGCGTGCCCGAGAGGTGTACGGCGGCAGTCTGCGTGAGCGAGGGCAGCGTTTTATGAAGGCTCTGCACGGCAATATCGGCACCGAGCGCGGCAGCTCCCGTGCCGAAGGGGCTGTCGGGCGTCAGGTGCGCTCCGTGTGCCTCGTCGACGACAAGCGGCACGCCCGCCGCGTGGCACACCGCCGCTATACCGGAAATATCGGATATGACGCCCTCGTAGGTCGGGCTGGTGATCATGACCGCGGCAGCGTCGGGCGTCTCGGCGAGTGCCGAGGCGACGTCGGACGGTCGAAGGCTTGCAGCCGCACCGAAGGAGGTCATCGGCGGCAAAATATATTTCGCGCGGCAGGCGCACAGCTCGAGCGCGTGGTACACCGCGCGGTGGCAGCTTCTCGCGACAAGCACCGTGCGTCCCGTGCGGCAACGCAGGGCTGCGCGGACACCCGCAAGCAGTGCGCCGGTGCTGCCGTTCACCGAGAAAATGCATTTTTCGCTGCCCCACAGCTCGGCGGCGAGTCGCTCGGACTCGGCGAAGACGCCGCTCGGTGCATTAAGGTCGTCGAAGGAATCGATCTCGGTTATGTCGAGCGCGCCGCCGAGCGCTGCAAGGTACGGAAAGCGCTCTGTATTTCTCTTGTGCCCGGGCATGTGCATCGGGACGCTGTCGCCTCCGCAATATTCGCGCAGCTGCTCAAAAAGGCTGTCCTTCACCGTTATCTCCTCCGTTTTCACTCCGTGAAGATCAGTTTATGCGGATAAGCTCCATCTGACCGGGAGCGAGCCATATTTCCTGTGCAAGGGCGGGACCGGTGCGGTCGCCGCGCTCGAAGCAGGAGCCCTCTACGGCTCCGTTGTGGTAAACAAGAGATGCCTTCTTTACCTTATCCGTGAAGGCAAGAGTAATGGGCGCGTCCTCGCGCTGGAGCGTGTTCAGCACAACGAGGTAGTCGTGACCCTCGTCGTCCTTAAAGGTACTGAGGATAGCAGAACGAGCGGAGGCGCTGTCAACGAATTCGCAGACGCCGGGAACGAAGTAGAAGTATCCGCCGTAGCCCGTGCCGACGCTGTAGGTGTCAACGTGGTGAAGCTTCGCAAAGATCTCCGCGTAGTGAGCATTAAAGCGCTTCTGAACGCGCGCCAGGTCGTCAAAGCGAGTCGTCTTCTTGCCGAACTCGTCGATGGGAGATGCGTGGTAGTCGCCCGAGATGAGCTTGTCGTAAAGTCTGAACCAGACAACAGCCTTAGCGCCGCAGGCTACGGCTGTATTGAGCTGCCAGCGGAAGTCATCCTCCGTTGCCGCGCGGAAGCACATGTGTGCGCTCGAAAGCAGCGTCGCCCAGATCTCGCTGTCGCACTTCTTTCCCGCCTCGACGAAGCGGCGAAGCGTCTCGAAATACTCGAATATTCCGAGTCCGTCGTAGGACAGCTGAGAATACTGACCGCAGCCCATAACGTGGCTTCCGGTGTTCTCAGTGTACTTGCATATCCAATCCTCAAGGCTCTCGCCCGCCTCAACGAGCATGCGCTCGCTTCTCTCGATGGAACCGAGGTTGATGTAGATCGTCCACTCGGGAGCTATCTCCTTGATAAGACGAACGCCCTCCTGATATGCGCGGTTCGACTCACGGCTCGGCTCCTCGCCGACGTACATTCCGACAACTGCGGGATGGGAGGCAAACTCGTCGTGGATCTCGGTAATGAGAGCGCGGTACTCGTCGGCGCCGTCGTAGTAGTTGTCAACGTAAGCCTCGTTGAACTGAAGGATCACGTCCATGCCGAGGGAGTGTGCGAGGTCGAGCATCTCGCGGTATGCCGCGCGGTCGTCGCTCCTCCAGTTAAAGCGGGGAGCTACGGGAGTGTTGATGCCGAGCTCTGCCCAGTCGTAGAGCCATTCGCTCTTGTAGTTTTCGAAGTCGTTGTAGTTCCAGAAGGAAACTGTGATCTTGTTTGCCATGACTTTATCCTTTCGCGGCTGCACCTGTCGGTGCTGATTTTCGTTTTTCATGCCGTCTTTTCGGCGGCACAGTGATATTATACCATGGTGCGCCGCCTTTCGCAAGGCGAATTTCTCTTTTTATCCGAGTCTTTACGCGGCATTGAATATCCGCTCTTGATTTTTCCGCGGATTTGTGTTATCCTATATATACCAAAGCATCAGTCTAACTGTAACAGAAAGGATGCACACCGTGAAAAAAGTTATGCTTGTCTTCGGCACACGTCCCGAAGCCATAAAAATGTGCCCCCTCGTCAATGAGCTGAAAGCAAGAAGCTCGCTTGAGACTGTCGTATGCGTTACCGGCCAGCACCGCCAGATGCTCGACCAGGTCCTCACCGCTTTCTCCGTCACGCCCGACTACGACCTTGCGATAATGAAGTCCGGGCAGACGCTTTTCGATGTCACCGTCAATATTCTCGAGCGCATCAAGGCAGTGCTTGAGGAGGCGCGCCCCGATGTCGTGCTCGTTCACGGCGACACCTCGACGACCTTTGTAACGGCGCTTGCGTGCTTTTACATGCAGATACCCGTCGGTCACGTTGAGGCGGGGCTTCGCACCTACAATATCTATTCGCCCTTCCCCGAGGAGTTCAACCGCCAGGCTGTCGGCATAGTGTCGGAATATAATTTCGCGCCGACCGAGATGGCGCGCGAGAATCTTATCTCCGAGGGCAAGGCTCCCGAGAAGATATACGTCACCGGAAACACCGCTATCGACGCGCTGAAGACGACCGTTCGCGACGATTACACGCACCCCGAGCTCGAGTGGGCGAAGGGCTCACGACTTATCATGATAACGGCGCACCGCCGCGAAAACCTCGGCGAGCCGATGCACAACATGTTCCGCGCGATACGCCGCATTATCGACGAGCACCCCGACGTCAAGGCTATCTACCCGATACACATGAATCCCGTCGTCCGCGCGGCGGCTGAGGCGGAGCTCGGCGGCTGCGACAGAATACGCATCATCGAGCCGCTTGACGTGCTCGACTTTCACAATTTCCTCGCCGCAAGCTACATGATACTCACCGACAGCGGCGGAATTCAGGAGGAAGCTCCCTCTCTCGGAAAGCCCGTGCTCGTAATGCGCGACACGACGGAGCGCCCGGAGGGAATTGCTGCGGGCACACTGAAGCTCGTCGGCACAGACGAGAGCGTCATTTACGACAATTTCAAGCTGCTGCTCGAGGACGCGGACGCGTACCGCGCGATGAGCCACGCGTCGAATCCCTACGGCGACGGCTTGGCATGCCGCAGAATTGCCGATATTCTCGAGGGAAAGAAAATCAACTACTGAGCCGAATGCGGAGGCGCGGGCACATGCCCGCACCCCGCCGTTTTTGTTCGCGAGGCTTGATATTTTCCCCGATTTGCGGTAAGATAATACGTATGACGGAGGGGTGCTCGGCGCACGCCTTCACGAAAAAGCCACCCGAAAGGCAGAGCTTTCGAGTGGCTGTCTTTTTTATTACGGCGATGCCACAGGGACGCACCGTACCGTTTTTTCAGTGGAAATCGCTGTCGGCGTCGAAGTCGTCGTCGATGAATTCGCGCGTGCCGACGCGTCGGCGGCTTCGCTCCTCCTCCACCATGTCGGACAGCTTCTCCTTGACCTCGCGCGGCAGCTTTATATTCTTCAGGTCAAATTCCGGCGCGGTCTTGTCGCCCGAGCAGCAATGTATCGTGCCGAGCCCGAACAGCCTCTCGCCGAGCGTGCGGCGGAGGGAAATGTCCATTATTCGGTACAGCCTGATCTCCTCCTCATGCCGCGAGAGAAAGCCCGTGTCGATTATGAGCTTCGTCTCGTAAAGATAGTAGCGTGTGAACGACCACGGCAAGCCGAAGAGCGTTCTCTTTCTGTCGCTCCACACGAGCTCGTTTGAAGTCTCTTTTTCCATTTATGTATCCTCCGTTTGTGCGCCGTGCGGCGCTTTTTTACTTATTTCCCCGACGGGAGGTGAAAAATTCGCGCAGCAGCTCAAGGCAGTCCTCCTCGAGCACGCCGCCGACGACCGTCGGACGGTGACTTGTCGGCAGTAAGGTAACGTCGGTCACCGAGCCGACCGCACCCGCGCGAATATCCGCACAGCCGTACACGACTCGCGGCACGCGCGCCGAAATTATCCCGCCCGCGCACATTACGCACGGCTCGAGTGTGACATACAGCTCGCAGCCCGGCAGCCGCCAGCCGCCGAGGCGGCTGCACGCCTCGCCTATCACGGCAAGCTCCGCGTGATACAGCGCGTTTTTCTCGCTCTCGCGACCGTTGAAGTCCGCGGCGATTATTTCGTTTTCTCGCACCATCAGCGCTCCGACGGGCACCTCTCCGCGCTCGGCGGCAAGGCGCGCCAGGCGCAGCGCGCAGTCCATATAATATTCGTCTCGCAGGCGACGCTCGCGCTCTGTCATTGTCGAGACGTCCACCGTCAGGCGCGGCTTTCCCCTTCGGCTCACGCGCGGCGCGGGGTACGGGCAACCGTCGTAGGCTCGAATGACCGTTTCTACCGCCGCTCGTCTTTCTTCCGTCATATTCACCTCAAAGCGCCGCCGACGCGACGCAAAGCACAAGATTATATGCCGCATGCACGGCAAATACCGCCGAGGCGGCAAGGCGTCTGCCGCTTTTCTCACCGTCGGAGCGCGAGAAAAGGTCAAGCGACAGACACGCGAGCAGCACTCCCGCAAGCAGCGCAAGCAGCGCCGACGTTCCGCGGTGAAGTGCTGCGAACAGCACAGCCGTTACGGCGCACGTCGCGCTTTTCGACACGCCGGCACGGCTGAGGAGCGCGACATACGACACGCGAAAGAGCATTTCCTCGCAAAACGGCTTTACGAGCACGGCGACGGCAACGCGCGAGGGCGTCATCGGCGTCCGCTCTCCCCCGCCGAGGGCAAGCGCGAGCACGGCATTGGCAGCGAGCAGCAGAGCGAGGACTGCGGCGGCGCGCAGCACGACGGAAGCACGCGACAGCGGAGAAGCCGTCGCCGCGGGCACCGCACGCGGCGGGCAATTCTCAGCATCTCCGCCCTCGCCCGGCTTATCTTCGTTTTCGCACAGCTCTTCTTCGTTCTCGAAGGCAAGCACCTCCGCGGCGCACTCCTCGCCGACAAAGCGTTCGCCGACGCGCACGAGCGCCGTCGCGGCAAGGTACGCGGCAATATAGCCTACCGTATTCGGCGCGCCGAGAAGCGAGAAGAGCTCTCCGACGGCAAGAAAGGCGAGAAACGATACGACCGTCACCGCCGTCGCCGCGGCACGTGAGTTATTCATGCGACTCAATGTACGCGTCGAGCAGGTGTGCCGCTACGGCGCAGAAGCGCGCACAGGGGCGTGCCTTATAATATTCCTCGGTACGCACGGACGGCGTCGCCGACAGCTTCAGCGAGGCAAGCAGCTCGCGGCAGCTCTGACCTCCGAGAAGCGACGAAAACTCGCCTGTCAGCTCGCGCCCGTCGGAATACAGCGCGCTCTTTGCGGCGTTGTCCGAGGGCTCGTAGCCTCCGTGAAGCGCTCCGAGCACCATGAGCATTCCCGTCGCCGCGCCGCAGGTGTCGCGCTGTCCGCACATTCCGGCACCGAAGGGCGCCGCAAGCCTCAGCGAGGCTTCGAGCTCCATGCCCGTTACATCGCAAAAGGCGGCAAGCACCGACTGCGCGCAGTTATAGCCCGAGAGAAAAAGCTCCTCCGCGCGCTTTTCGTGTGCGCTGACGCGCTGCGGATCGTATAACATATGTATTCCCCCTTAAAAATCTCCGAAAAAAGGTTAATTTTTTCGCAAAGGTATTCACTTTGGCGAAAATATATATTATAATAATATTGTACGGTGAAAAGCCGCCGAGGCGGTGTTTTCACACCACTGATTATATTATACCCTTATGCCCCCGTATTTTCAACACCGAACTTGAATTTTTGCGCCGTCGGCACAATAATTCCGAATATAAACGAGAGAACTACAAACTGCCGCGCTCTCGCGGCGGAACGGAGCAGGTCATGGAAGATAAGATCAAAAGAAGAGTCGAGCTTAACGTTGCGGGAATAACGATGTCCCTTGTCACGGACGAGTCCGACGAATTCGTGGCGACGATCGCGCGTCACATGGACGAGTCGATGACACAGCTGTTACACGACATAAAGCGCTCTCAGCTTGACGCGGCGATGCTTTGCGCTATCGATTTCTGCGCTGACAAGCTGACAGCCGAAAAGCGCGTTCGCAATCTTGAGGCGCAGGTCTCGCTTTACGACGTGAACACGCGCCGCCTCAAGGAGGAAATAGCGCGCCTTCGCGCACGTCTCGGCGAGCTTGAGGGCGACACGTCGATCAAGAGCGAGCCCTCGGCAGCTCCCGCAGAGCGCCCCCTTGACGCACAGATGACCATTGAGGAGTCCTCGCCCGAGCTTCGCGCCGAAAGCGACGAGGAATCCCGCGACAGCAAGCTTCGACTTATCGAGGCTCTTTTGAGACGTGAAGGTGATAAATAACGCTCCCCTGCCGGAGCTCCTTGCCCCCGCCGGCTCTCCCGAGGCGCTTGACGCCGCGACAGAGGCGGGAGCCGACGCCGTTTACTTCGGCGCGGAGCTCTTTTCGAACCGCATGAGAGCGAAAAACTTTACGCACGACGAGCTTGCGCGCGCAATTGACCGCTGTGCGCTCGCAGGCGTGAAGTCCTATATTACGGTGAATACACGGCTTCACGAGGCGGAGCTTGACGAGGCTGCCGCGCTCATGCGCGAGCTGTACCTTGCGGGAGCGTCGGCGTTTATCGTGGCGGACGCGGGTCTTGCCGTGCGCGTAAAGCGACAGCTTCCCGATATCGTGCTTCACGCAAGCACGCAGATGACAGGCGCCTCCTCGCTTGACGCCGCAGCCCTCTCGCGCCTCGGCTTTTCCAGAATGGTATGCCCGCGAGAGTTGTCGCGTGAGGAGATATTCTCCCTTGTCGGCAGCTCGCCGATAGAGACCGAAATGTTCGTTCACGGGGCGCACTGCGTTTCCGTGTCCGGGCAGTGCCTTATGAGCTGGGCTATGGGCGGCAGAAGCGGAAACCGCGGCGAATGCGCCCAGCCCTGCCGACTTCCGTACAAGCTCGGCTCCTGCCGCGACTGCTTTTCCCATCCGCTGAGTCTGAAGGACATGACGCTCGCCTCGCACGTGCCGGGGCTTATCGAAAGCGGGGTCTGCTCGCTGAAGCTCGAGGGACGGCTGAAGGGCGCGGATTATGTCTACGGAACGGTGCGTATCTGGAGGCAGCTGCTTGACGAGAGGCGCGCGGCAACAGCGGACGAGCTGCGACTGCTCGCCGAGCTTTTTTCGCGCGACGGCTTCACGGACGGCTACTTCACACGCCGCTACCGCGCAATGAACGGCATTCGCGCCGAGGACGCAAAAAGCGCGACGGTAACGCGCGACGCGCCCGCTCGAACGCGCCCGATAGGGGCTGTGCTTGATTTTTTCCGCGACAGACCCGCGCGCCTCACGCTTTCCTGCGACGGCGTCTCGGTCACGGTCGCGGGCGACTCGCCGACGGCGGCAAAAAGCGCGCCGCTCGACAGGACTGCGCTGCACCGAAGCATGGCACGGCTCGGCGGAAGCGTGTTTTCGCTTGACATTGACGATTTCTCCTGCGAAACGGACGGCGAGTCCTTCATGCCCGTCTCGCGGCTTAATGCGCTGCGCCGACAGGCTCTCGACGCGCTCGAGAGCGCACTGCTCGAGCGCTCGCACAGATGTCTGCCGAGCCCCGGCAGCATTGAACAAGGCTCTGCCGACGGTGGCGTGTTAGAATACACTGCGACCGACGTGAGCGATGCCGACCGAAGCGTGAACGAAGGCGGCACGGCAGACGGCAGCAAGGCGCGTGAATATTTCGCTGTGCCGCGCCGCACGGCTTCGTTTTTGTCGCTCGAGCGCGTGCCGGACGAGGCTGCCGAATATTTCGACATGATATTCCTGCCGACAGACGAGGCTCTGCGTGCTGCCGCCTCCGGACGGCTGCCGACGGAAAGGCTCGGGCTGTCGCTGCCGCTGTGGCAGACGGATGCTTCGCTGTCCGACACGGCGGGCGCGCTCGCGCGCTTTGCCGAGCTCGGCGGGCGCTGCACGCTCGCGCATTTTCCCTCTCAGCTGACGCTGTCGCGCGAGGCGCAGCTCACACCCGTCGCCTCGGAGCGCTTTAATATTACAAACAGTGCGGCAGCCGATGCCGTTCGCGCGCTCGGCGCACAGTACGTTATCCTCTCGCCCGAGCTTCGTGCGGGAGCGCTCAGGCAGCTCTCGCGCCGTGCAAGGGTTCCCTGCGGTGCCGCCGTTTACGGCAAGCTGACGCTGATGCTGCTCAGGCGCTGCATCATGTCCGACCGAAAATGCTCCGGCGTCTGCGGCGGCGACGGCTGTCTGCTGCCGAGTGCCCTTTCCGACAGACGCGGCACCTCGCTCCCTGTTCTCCCGAGCGGCGAGCGCACAAATATTATACTGAATCCCCATGTGCTGTGGTGCGCCGACACGTCTCTGCCCGACGGGCTTGCAAGCTCGCATTTTATCTTCACGGACGAGAGTGCGGAGAGCTCGCGCGCGGTGATCGACGCCTACAGGAGAGCGCTGCCTCCCGAGGCGGCGCACATTCCGTGCTTCAAGCGGCTGTAAAGCGCGGCACAGCTTAATTTATCACGAAAGGCTTACCTTATGAAAACTCGCTCCTTCTGGCTCAACTTCTTTCTCATCCTTGCGGGCATCGTCCTCGGCACGACCGTGGCGCACTTTGCAAAGGATGTGCCGTTTCTGTCGTGGCTCGCCTTCGGCGAGAGCTTCGGCACCGCCGCTCCCGTGACCGTTGACCTCGGCGTAATGACGCTCACCGTCGGAATATCGATCTATATCTCCGTCGCGGTGATACTCTTTGTCGCGCTGTCGCTGCTCATGGGCAAGTTCATTATCAGAAGGTGAGCGGGCTATGGAAGAAATAAAGCTTATTCTCGCCTCCGCATCGCCTCGGCGTCACGAGCTGCTGTGCGCTGCGGGGCTCTCTCACGAAATTATCGTCCCGGACGCCGACGAGAGTGCCGCGGACACGCTTGCCTCCGAGCAGTTCGCGTCAATGCCGCGCGCTGTGCGCTATGCCGCAGAGGCGTCTCGCCTTAAGGGCAGTGCCGTCGCACGTGGGCTTTCCGTCGAGGACGGCGTCAGGTGCTTTGTCATCTCGGCGGACACCGTCGTTTCCTCCGACCTTGAAGAGGTGCTCGGAAAGCCGAGCGGTCGCGAGGGCGCTCGCGAAATGCTCATGTCGCTGTCCGGCAGGAAGCATTACGTCATCGGCGGGCTCACGGTAACGGAGCTCGGAGGGCGCGCCGTAACGCGCACGGTCACGACGGAGGTCACCTTCGCCGAGCTCGGCAAGGCGGAGCTTGAGGCGTATCTTTCGACCGACGAGCCCTACGACAAGGCGGGCGCCTACGGAATCCAGGGGCGCGGCGCGATGCTTGTCAGCGGCATATGCGGAGACTACGCCAATGTCGTGGGACTGAGCGTGTTCACACTTAAAAATATTCTCACCGAGGACTTCGGCGTCGCAGCCGAGCGTCTTATCGGCTGATTGTCATTGCCGCCGTGTGCGGCAGAACGGAGACAGGATGAAATATATAGGAATAGATCTCGGCACTGCCAATACGATAATATACATGAAGGGGCGCGGCATCGTGCTGCGCGAGCCGTCCGTTGTCGCGGTCGAGTCCCGCAGCCGCAATGTTGTCGCGGTCGGCAGCGAGGCGAAGCTCATGCTCGGCAAGACACCGGGCTCCATCTCGGCACTGCGCCCGCTCAAGGACGGAGTAATTGCCGAATTCGACGCGACGGCGGCAATGCTGCGTCATTTCTTCAAGAAGGTCGCGGGACGGACGATAATCAGCCGCCCGCGAGTAATAATATGCATTCCCTACGGCGTGACCGAGGTGGAGAAGCGCGCGGTCGAGGACGTAACGCTCGAGGCGGGCGCGCAGTCCGTGGCGCTCATTGAGGAGCCGCTTGCCGCCGCTATCGGAAGCGGGCTTCGCGTGGGAGACGCGCGCGGCTCGATGATAGTCGACATCGGAGGCGGCACGACCGAGGTCGCGGTGCTCTCCTACGGCGGCATCGTGCTTTCGACCTCGATACGCGCGGCGGGCGACGAGCTTGACGCGGCGATATCGGCGTATATCAAGAAAAAATACAATGTTCTCATCGGAGATGTCACGGCGGAATCGCTGAAGAAGAGCATCGGCAGCTGTCATCCCGCCTTCGACCGAGGCGTCGTGGAGGTTCGCGGACGCAATCTCTCGAACGGTCTGCCCGCCGTGCTCGGCGTTTCCTCCGCGGACGTGCGCGAGGCGATGACGGAGGGCATCCGCACGATAATCGACGGCATTAAGACAACTCTCGAGAGCACGCCTCCGGAGCTGTCGGCAGACATATTTGACAAGGGCATCGTCCTGTCGGGCGGCGGCGCGCTGCTTCCGGGGCTCGATCAGCTCATCGCTCAATACACGGGCATTCGCACCTTCGTCGCGAAGAACCCGCTCGACTGCGTCGCTCACGGCATCGGTCGCAGCATCGAAAGCGACCAGCTCGGCATAACCTACCGTACCCGCTGAACGGAGATGCGGCGATGAGATCCTTTTTCAAGTCGAGATTTTTCTATGTGATAACGGCGCTGACGCTTGCGGCGGTCATCGTTCCGACCACGCTTTCTCACATGGGCGTGACGGGCGGGCTGAGGAATGCGGCGAATGTCATCATGACACCGCTTCGCACGCTCGCGGACGGCGCTGTCGAGAGCCTTGCGGGCTATACCGCGTATCTTACGGAATTCGACCGTCTTCGCGAGGAGAATGCACGCCTTCGCGAGGAGAATGCGCGTCTGCTCGACGCCGCCGCCAAAAGCCGTGAGCTGGAAGAGCAGTACGAGTGGATCAGCGAATTCATCGAGCTGAAGATGCAGCACACGGATTATCGCCTCACAGAGGCGTCGGTGTGCGGTCGCGAGAGCGGAAATTATTCCTCGGTGTTCATGCTCGACGCAGGCAGCACTGCGGGAATTACGAAAAACATGACTGTTATTACCGCAGACGGCGTGCTCGGCTATATTGCCGACGTCGGCTACAACTGGTCGCGCGCGGTATCGCTGCTTGAGAGCTCGTCCTCGGTCGGCGTGTACGACGAGAGAAGCGGAGCGCAGGGAGTGCTCTGCGGCGACTTCGAGCTGTCGCGCAAGGGGCTGTGCGTTATGAGCTACATTGCCGACGGCGCGGACCTTGAGGTCGGCGACAGAATACTCACCGGTGGCTACGGCTCGGTCTACCCGCGCGGGCTTATCGTCGGGTATGTGGAAGCGGTCGAGACAGATGAATTCAGCCGCCTGCTCAAGGCATACGTGCGTCCCGCCGCCTTCCGCGACGGAGACCGAAATATTTCAAAGGTGATGATAATAACCGACCATGAAACAACGACAGAGTGACCGCCGCCGTCGCGCGATAGACGCGCAGAGCCGACTGCGTGCGATGGAGCTGTCAAGGCGAAGCCTTGTCGAGCGCTTCAATGCGTGGCGGCTCGGTATATCGATTGAATCGGAGGCGGTCGTGAAGGCCGTGCTGCTTGCCGCGCTCACAGTGCTTTACGCGCTGCTGCAAACGACGCTGCTTGCGCGCTTTCGCCCGTTCGGCGCAATTCCCGATCTGCTGCTGCCCTTCGTGCTGACGGTCGGCACGCTCGAGCGCGAGAGGTGGGGCGCGGTAGTCGCGCTGGTCGCTGCCTTCTTCATTGAGGCGATAGGCTCCGGCGTCACACTGACGCTGCTGCCGCTCGTGTACGTCCCGTGCGCCGTGGCGGCGGGGCTGCTCACAACCTATTATTTCAGAGACTCGCTTCCGGTGGCGGTCTGCTATGTCACGGGCGCGGCAGTGCTTCGCGGCGCGGCAAGCCTTATTACCTCGCTTGTCTGCGTGGCGGATATCACACCGCGCGCGGCGCTGCTCTACACCGTGATTCCCGAGCTTGCCTCGACGCTGCTCTGCGCGGCGCTGCCCTGCCTGCTCACGCGGGCACTGCTTCGCCCGTTCCACAAGACGCGCGCCGAGCGCACCGGCGGCAGATAACGCGAGCCGTGCTGCCGCTTTTTCACACAACCAATCTCTGCGCGATGACGCAGAACGGAGACTCTTATGCTTATAATTTACATCCTGACGGCGACCGTGCGGCTTTGCCTGCTCGTTCTGCGTCTTGCCATGCTCGCACGCGCGCTGTTCAGCTTCTTTCCCGCGGAGGACAACGCGTTCACCTCGCTGCTGGCGTTTATTACCGAGCCTGTGATCTACCCGATACGCGCGCTGTGCAGCCGCTTCGGCATCGGCGATGACCTGCCCGTCGACGTACCGTTTTTCATCACGTTTATAATACTTTCCGTCATCTCGGCGGCTATCTGACGCCATGGACGAAAGAGAGATCATACGTTCCCGCGCGTCGGATCTTGCGACGCTTGCCGAGCGGCGGGAATATGAATTTGTTTACAGCGCATTCCTCTCGCCGGCAGAGCAGGCTGAATTCTTCTCTGCCGTTCCCGGCGCGCTGCGCTCACGGCTGTTTTTCTACGGGGGCTGTGCTCTCGCCGAGCGGCGGCGCGCGGTGATCATCCCCTCCTTCGTGCAGTCCGACGCGCCGTCGGCTGCCGACGCGTTCTCACGCGAGCGGGAGCGGGTGTTCCTTGACGAGCTGCACGAGCTGTTTCCCGACGAAACGCTCGGCTGTATCCCGCTGCACGTTCGCGGCAGCGGCTTTGCAAGGCTTTCGCACAGGGATTACATGGGCAGCGTGCTCGCTCTCGGAGTGGAGCGCTCGGTCATCGGCGACATTGCCGTAATGTCGGAGTTCGACGCTTTTATCTTCGTCGACGAGAAGCTCTCGCCGTTCCTTGAAGCGGAGCTGAGGCAGGTCGCGCGCGACAGCGTCAGCTGCGTGCCCGAGAGAATCGGTCGCGATTTCACCGTGCCGAGGCGCTTTGAGGAGATGAATATCATTGCCGCGGGAACGCGCGTCGACGCCGTTGTCGCCTCTCTTGCGGGGCTTTCGCGCGCGGAGGCGAAAAGACTGTGCGTCGCGGGTGAGGTGACGGTCAATCACGTGACGGTGACCGAGGGCGACCGCGAGCTTGCCGTCGGCGACACGGTAGCCGTGCGCTCACACGGCAAATACATTATCGATTCGTTCGGCAGCCTCACACGCAGCGGACGGCTGAGGCTCGGCGTGCGACGCTATATCTGACAGCTGCAATACGAAAGGAGATGCTATCCTTGGCTCAGAACAAAAGACCGGTATTCACGAAGGCCATGCTCGGCTACACGCCGCGCGAGGTCGACCTTTACATCGACCGCATGAACGAGCGCTATCTTGCCGCCCTTGCGGACAATTCGAAGCTGCGGCGGCGAGTAGAGAGCTTGCAGGCGGAGCTGGAGAGAGCGCGCGCCGACGTGCGTGCCGCAGAGGTCTCCTGCGACGTCGGGCACCTTGTCGAGCTGATAAAGAACGAGGCAAGCCGCCACTCGGAGGCGCTCGGCGATATTATATCCGCGCTCTCGGCGCAGTCCGACGCTGTTTCGGGTGCATCATGCGGCGCCTCGCATGAGCTGCCCTGCACGGCAGCGGAAATCGACGAGGCGGACGGCTTCGTGCCGCTCGAGGACGACGTGCCGGAAAACACGCAAGCGACATCGGGTCAGACCGTCCCGAGTGACATTGACTCGGAGCCCGATAATGAAAGCGAGGACGTGATACGCTACCTTGAGGTCGAGCCTTACGGTGAAACGGAGGACGCTGTCGAAATCGCCGAGGCGGACTTCGACAGCGAGAAAAGCTCGCTCGAGCCGACGGACCTGTCGGAAGACGCTCCCGTCGGCGGCAATTTATTTGACGCGGACGACGCGTTCGAGCCCTTCGCGGAGGAATACGGTCCGCACGAGCTCGACGACGCCTCTATTTTCGCCGCTCCCGATGAGATATTCATTGACGCGGACAGGGTCTCGGAGGGCTTCGACAGCGCCGAGGACTTCAATAATATAAAAGGAAGCGCCACGGCGCTCGGCGAGGATGTGTTCATTGATGCCGACAGGCTCGGCGGGAATGCTTCGGCGACCGTGGGCGACGCGACCTCGGCGGAGGCTGCGGAGAACGCTGAAAGCACGGAAAATTCGGAGGCTATGGAAAACGCGGAGGGCTTGGAGACAGCCGAGGACGACGCGAACGCGGACGGCGAAGCAGACATGGCAAGCGCCGCACAGCGCACCGCCTCACTCGATTTTTACACCGATACCGTCGTTCGCGACGGCGAAAGCTTCGACCCGATGACGCTGGCTCACCGTCGGACGCTCACGCGACGCCCGACGCTTGAGGATTTCATGCGCCCGCTCGGCGACGGCGAGCAGCCGGTCACAGGGCGCTGAGGAGGATATATGCCCGTATTTATACTTATCTGCATCGCAGCCGTCGCGCTCGATCTTCTGACAAAGCACCTGGCTGTGCTCTTTATCAAGCCGCTCGGCAAGATAGTGCTCATCGACGGCGTTTTCAATCTCACGTATGTCGAAAACCGCGGAGCGGCATTCGGCATTCTCTCCGAGCACCGCTGGGTGTTCATGGCGCTGTCGGTCGTGGCGATAGCGGTAATTTTCATATTCATGTACCTCACAAGGTCACGCTCGACCGTCCTTTCCCTGTCGCTTTCGCTGATAGCGGCGGGCGGCATCGGAAATATGATCGACCGCGTGCGCTTCGGCTATGTCGTTGACTTTATCGACGTCGAGCTCGTGTGGAGCTATGTATTCAATATAGCTGACTGCGCGGTATGCGTGGGCTGCGGGCTGCTGATCGTGTGGCTCATTGTTTCGGAAATACGCGACTCGAAGCGCGCCGGTCAGACACCGACACAGGGCACAGCCTGTGTCGCGGCGGAGTCGACCGAGGCGACGGACGCGGCGGAAGCGGCTGTGAATTGCGACTCTGCCGAAGACGCGGCACTTCGCGAAGGCGAAAGTAAATAAAAAAACGGAGTCGAAGCTCGTTTTTGTATCACGAGCCCGACTCCTTTTTATGTCCTCCGCAATGCGTGAGGGCTTTATTTCTTTGTGATGCGAAGCAGCTGTGCGTCCTGTGTTATCTTGACTCTGCCGAGGTCGGGGTGTCCGGTCTCGTCAGCCGTGCCGACGCCGCTTGTCTCGCCGAGCGTCCAGCTGAAGCTCTCGCCCGCGTCAAGCTTAAAGCTCTGCGCGCGGCGGATGAGCACTGCCGCCTCAGCCTCCGTCGGAAGCGTAACTCTCGTCTTCCACTCGTCGGCTCTGAGCAGCCACAGGCGCATTGTAAGCTCGTCCTCGGTATCGCTCAGCGTCTCCCAGTGGAAGAAGCCGTTCACCTGACCGCTCTCGGGCGCGTGCTCGGGATCGGCCCAGGGGTTCACGTCGTCCGTTGTCGCGTCGGTGAATACGGGGTACGCATCACACTTTCTCATGCTGCGTGCGGGGATGCTGTGGATAAGGTCGTTGTACTGCTCCATAACGCTGTCGTTGTTCTCGTGACCGAAGGGTCCCCAGAAGCCGTGGAGCGCGTAGCGTCTGTTGTGCATGCCCTCGTAAAGTCTCTCGTGCTCGACCGACCACATGTCCGTCTGCGAGGAATAGTCGACGACGACCGGCGGGTCGGGAATTTTGAAGCCCTCGGGTACCTCACCGAGAAGGCAGCAGCGCTCCGCAGCGTGACGCGTTCCCGCGGGAACGTTTACCTTGATGGCTGCGAAAAGGTCACCGCGGCAAAGCGCGATACCGAGCGCGCCCGTGCCTCCCATCGAGTTTCCGACGGCGTAGACTCTGTCGGTGTCTATATTGTAGCTTTTGATAATGTACTCGACTGTGGCAATGCAGCGGCGCTCCACGGGCTGCGGAGTGATGCCGGCGCGAGAGCGATCCCAGTTCTCGTCATTGACGTTGATACCGCCCCACCACCAGTCGTTCTTCTCGTTCGCGCGGCAGTCGAGAATAAGGCTGAACATGTCATCGGGCGTGTGGTAGATGTCGTGGTCTCCCTCGGTCATCGTGCAGCGCACGGTGGAAAACAGGTCGTGTCCCGCGGAATGGAATACAACGTCGAGCGGGTATGCCTTATTCTCGTCGTAGTCGCGGGGGTAGATGAGCGCGAAGGAGTCGGTCTGATCCTCGGCATAGCCCCACTCGGGCTCGGTGTTGTGACAGAAAAAGTCGATTCTCCGTCCGCAGACGAAAGCATGATTTTGTACGTTCATAATATATCTCCAGTCTCCGCGCAGGGCGGAAAAATTCTTCTTACGGGCGCTTCGCGCCGTATAATATGATATCACAAAACGCGCCGTTTGTAAAGGGGGGCTTTTCGCGAGCGATCGGCATGATTCAGAGTAGCAAAAAAAACGCAAAACATATTGACAAATCATTGTTTTGTGATATAATGTAATCAGAGAGAAAAAAACTTGCGCTAAATAGTCAAAAGCGCTATTTTTGCCCAAATAAACATGAAAGTGAGGGTAGAGAATTATGCCAATCTTCATTTAATGCGACGATCTGTTTTATACACACAATTAAATGCTCCGAAACCAATAATTACCGCGTATTTTACTGAATGTATAGTGATCGTCAAGTTGAATCCGTCATCCTATGGGACGACAATTACTCATGATTGGGAATTGTTATAGACGCATTTCGTTACCGAATATGCCTTACCGAATCCCGAACGCAGTCCGTCTTTCGATAGACTAAACCTTGACAAAAAGCATCTATGATATTCCCAACCTAACATCGTGTTTTATAAGACATCTTCAATTAATAGGAGGAATACCATGAAAAAGGTATTAGCATTCATCACAGCACTTACAGTAATTCTCGGAGTTTTATCTCTTTCAATCTACGCACACAATCTCTCAGTCAATACAACAAAAGTCACTTACGGCAACAGATCTCTTGTCGTTTCAAACAATGCGCTTGAACGCGCAACAAACATATCGCCAGAGGAAGCACGGATAATAGCTGAACTCTTTGTAGACGATATGAAGTCTACCGGCGACAGTGGATGGGACAACAGCACAAGCGTTGTTTCAGTTACGACAATGTACAACGAGAACGGCGACACAGCCACGGCATATTCCGTCGAGTTGACAAGCGGATATGTTGTCGTGTCTGCGTATGCAGACGCTGAATCGCTCATCCCCGAATGGTCTGATAAGGCAGAGCCGATTTACGAGGTTTTTGACACTGCGGATAACGCACAGATTATTTACCTCGGCTCATATGATTATTTCTTAAATACCGACGATGATTCGGTTGTAGCCACTGATGGAAATCAGGTTGAGCGCGAGAACCTTGTCAACGCAGTGGAAGAGTCAAGAAGTATCGAAAATATGCCGTCTGCCTTGATAGAGAGCTGTGCAATAAATACAGGTGTGTCGCTTCTTGCAACAGGAAATGACATCACCGATCCCGTAGCTCACGCAAATGCAACTTACGGTGGCTCGTTTAAGTGTGTCGATTTTTGCAACAAGTGGGGAAATTATATTGAATATTATACTACAGGAACGGGATATAATCTCGGTTACGATAATTGTTGCGGACCTGTTGCAATAACAAACGTTGCTCTTGCACACAAAAACAAATACAGTCACAGCATATCATATTACAATAGCAGTTGCACAAATAAAAATGACCTTTTCAAAAGAATCGCTGACTGCGGTATTTCAAAGGGATATTTTGCAACTGACGAAGGAGTAACTATACGAGTTCTTGATAATTATGCGCTCGCTGCATTCAACGATTTATCAATTGGTGCTAATGTCTTAGGTCTGTATTGGGCGACCATCGACAATATTGTCTCAGACTTAGACACCGGCAATATACTGCTCATGGCTTTGCGAAATCATGAAAGCTATGGAGGATGTCATATTATCACAGCATTTGCATACACAATTCTCCAAAGCCAAACAACCGGATTTAATAAAACATATATTAAAATCGCTGACGGCTGGTATCCGAACGCTCGATATCTTGACATGGCAACCGTAGTTCCCGATAAAAAAGCTATTGGCGATAAAGAAATAGCAAATTATGGTGATGCTTATATAACTCCCGGAAATGAAAAATTCGATGAAGCTATGTATATTGCCTATTGTCAGCAAAACACATACGTCAAAATCGGTCTGTGGGATTAATCGCCGTCAATCAATCAATCATTCAACAGGAGGAATATTATGAAAAAGGTCTTATCGTGCGTTCTTTCGCTTGCGCTTCTCGGCGCTTCTCTTGCCGTTGCGGCTTCGGCTCACAGGCTTGAGTATATAGATTATTCGCGGGACGCTGTCGCGTCGCGCTTTGAGGATGTTGCCGGCTGGGAATGGTTCGTTCCCTCGCTCGGTCACATCGGCATCGGCTACGGTCTTATCAGAGGCTCGGCGGACGGCGAGGGCAAGGTCCGCTTCTACCCGCAGCGCAGCATGACTCGCGAGCAGTTCGTGCAGGTGCTCTACCGCATCGACGAGGATGTGGTATATTACGATGGCAGCTCGACGCCGAACGACAGGGGCACGTCAAGCTTCACCGACGTCGATGCCTCCGCGTGGTACGCAAAAAGCGTCGTCTGGGCGGAGAACGAGGGCATCGTCGAGGGAGTCGGCGACGGAAGCTTCGGTGTAGGAGGGGCTGTCTCGCGCGAGGCGGTCGCCGCAATGCTCCGCCGCTATCTCGCCGCACGCCCGTATATTAAGCTTGACGAGACGGGCGCGGCAGCCGAATTCAGCGACAGCGCGGACATCTCCGACTGGGCACGTGAGGACGTCGAGTGGGCTGCGAAGCGCGGCCTCTTTATCGGCGACGAGAACGGAAGCTTCCTCCCCGCAAAGGAGCTCACGCGCGCCGAAGCCACGGAGCTTATCGCACGCTTCTACGCCGCACTTGACTATGATCTCGGCTACATCTTCGACGCCGAGCATATTGAAAGCATGACCTTAGAGACTCAAAGGCAGGTGCCGAACTGCCCGCCTGCTACGATCACCGCTACCGAAAATAACGCGGCAGTGCTCGAGCGCATTTGCGGCAGCATTACAGGCGCTACGGTCGCGTCCCTTGAGGACAGAGTCGAAGCTGAGCTTTGCGACGGAGCTGCCTCGGATAGGCTGACGATACGCTACAGCGACGGTCGCGAGGAATTTAAGCTCTCCGTATGGAACAACTACCTGTACAGACCGCTTTTCAGGGCGCTTTGCTTTGAGGACGGCGTGCTTGAGAGTGCCCTTGTGTTTGACTTCCCTGCCGCTTAAATTAATATTTTCCCGATGCTTATCGGTGTCCGTTTCCCGATACGTTGTGGGACAAAAAGGAGGCTCGCGCCTCCTTTTTTTCTGCCCTCGTTACGCTGCAAAGCCTTAGCGGCACGGCGAGCGCTCGCGTCGGCACGGCGCGGCAGGTCGTGCATTCGGGCGAGAAAGCAGGGGCTTTTTGCCGCTTATTTGACAACTGCGCCGCTTATTGGCGTCTAAGGGTTGATTTTTATGTTGAATTATGCTATACTGATTAAAACAAAATCTGCAAAAGGCGGTATTTTATGACCTCACAGCGTCGCTTGATCAAGCGTATACATATTGCAATACTGATTTTCTGCGCTCTGCTCTTCGCGCTTTCTTCAATTAATACGAATATCTGGTTCGACGAGTGCTACTCCGTCGCCGCCGTTTCCAATAACGTCTCCGACATGGTCGGCGTGCTCACCGACGACGTGCATCCCTTCCTTTATTACTTCCTGCTGAAGGCTGTGCATGCGCTCACGGGCGGCTCGATAATTGCCATGCGCCTTTTCTCCGCGCTCGGAATGTGGCTGCTTTGCCTGACGGGCTACACGCATGTCAGACGCTATGTCTCCGAGCCGATGGGGCTGTTCTTCTCGCTTTTCTGCGCGCTCTCTCCCGCCTCGATAAAATACGCGGGCGAGCTTCGCATGTACTCCTACGGCGCGCTGTTTGTCTTTCTCGCGGCGTTCTATGCCTACCTCACCCTGCGTGAGCTCCCGCAGCGCGGCTATCCCGTGCTTTTTGCCGTCTTTGCGGTGTGCGCGGCGTACTCGCATTACTATGGGCTGGTCTCCGTCTGCGTGATCAATGCATTTTTCATTGTCGGCGCGATAATCAAAAAGGCGCGCGTCCGTCGCGTGCTCGCCTGCTGCATTGCCGAGCTTGCGCTTTATATTCCCGGCTTTGCCGTGTTCTTTATTCAAAGCACACGTGTCGCGAGCGGCGACTACTGGATCCGCGTCAAATACCCCGACGTGCTGCTCCAGACCTTCACCTACATATTCACCGGCGGCGACAGCCCGTGGGACTGCTATATGAGCACTGCCGAATACACTTTTATCTGCGTTACGGGCTGCCTTCTCTGCGCCGCTTCGATAGCGGCTCTCGTGTGCGGCGTTCGTCGCGCACGACGTGCGGGCTGCGCGGGCGGTAATCCCGGTGCGACATTGAGCGACGGCAAGGAAGCGGCAGCCGAGACAGCCGTTACCGCAGGCGAGCTTGACGACGCGCAGGTAATTGACACCGCGGACAAAAATGAGGCGAGCGACGCTGTTGCCGCGCGCTTTGCCGCGCTTGCCTTCGGCGTGTTCTGCGGAGTCGTCGGCGCGGGGCTTGCCGTTTCGGTATTCAAGGAATTCTACTACGTTCGTTATACCATGCTCTGCCACGGGCTGCTGCTTGCGCTTTACGCCTATGCCGCAAGCCGTGTACGCCGCAGCTCGCTGCTCGGTGCGCTGTGCGGCGTGCTGTGCGCCTCGTGCGTTGCGGTCTGCGCGCCCTTCCTTGATGCCATGCATAACGGCGACTTCGCCCGCGAGTGTGCTGTGCTGGACTCGGAATTCACCGACGCTGACGCGCTGCTTTTCGAGCGCATCACGCCCGGCGCCGTGCTCTCCTACATGGTCGAGCCGCGCGGCGCGGTCTACTTTATCAATGACGAAATGGACGCCTACCCGCGCGCTTACACTGCCTTTTCCGAAGACTTTGAGACCGTACCCGCAGTCAGTGAGCTCCCGCTTGAGGAGCACCGCCGCGTGTTCATTCTCTCGGAGAGCGCCGAGGGCGAGACGGGCGACGGCGAGCTTGTCGCCGAATTTGAGCAGCGCTTCCCGAGCGCACGCCGCTGCGGCGAGCTCTCGCTTGATATACTCTACAGACACAACAGCTTCCGCCTTGTTATATTCGAATTCGACAGCTGAGGATGCATTATGGATAAGATAACGGTGGTCGTTCCGTGCTTCAACGAGGAAGCCGTGATACCGACCTTTTATAAGGAAATAAAGGCTATCGGCAAGCAGCTTGCCGACCGTGCCGAAATCAAGCTGCTGTTCGTCGACGACGGCTCGCGCGACAGCACGGCGGAGCTGCTTGATGCGCTGTGCTGCGCGGACAGCAGCGTCGGCTACCTCTCCTTCTCACGAAATTTCGGCAAGGAGGCGGCGCTCCTCGCGGGTCTTCGTGCCGCGGACGGCGATTTTGTCGCGGTAATGGACGCCGACATGCAGGATCCGCCCGAATATCTGCTCGAAATGTACCGACGGCTCATTGACGACCCGTCGCTCGACTGCGTTGCCGCGCGTCGCACGTCACGTGCGGGAGAGCCGCCGCTTCGCTCCTTCTTCGCGCGGCGCTTTTACAAGCTTATCAACCGCTTCTCGGAGACGGAGATCACCGACGGTGCGCGCGACTTCCGCCTGATGCGGCGCGAAATGGCGGATGCCGTGATATCGCTCGGCGAGAGCTGCCGCTTCAGCAAGGGGCTTTTCAGCTGGGTCGGCTTCAACACGGGCTGGATCGAATTTGAGAACACCTGCCGCGCGGCTGGCGACACGAAGTGGTCGTTCTTCGGTCTGTTCGGCTACGCACTCGAGGGGATAATGGCGTTTACGACGGCGCCGCTTTGTCTGCCGTTCATTGCCGCAGTTGTCGGCGGGCTTTTGACGCTCACGACGGCAATTCTGGCTATCGTCCTAAGTCTCACGGAGACATGGCGCATGTTCTTCGCGCTGTGCGCCGTAATTTGCCTTGCCTTCACGCTCACGATGTCCGCCGTCGGCGTGCTCGGGGGCTACACCGCAAAGCTCTACCGCGAGGTCAAGGCGCGCCCGCTTTATATTGTCAAGCACTCGCGCGCGTGCGACTGCAATGCGGCTTTCTCGCGCGACGGCGAGTCGACGGACTCTGCCAAGGAAAACTGAACAGCGCTTTCTTCAAGGCTTCGCTCACGCTCGGGCGGAGCCTTTGCTGTGTGGGCAATATTGCGGCTTTCTCGCGCGGTGCGCCGCCTTCTGATTTGACAATTTCGTCAAAGGCGGCGGGCGATTTTCAGATTCTATTGACTTCCGCTTGCACGGTGTGGTATAATTACCTAAGAATAATTATATCCGCGCGGCGCGGTGCCGCAAGAAAGGATCATCATCATGAGCAAGATCAGAGTAACAATTTGGAACGAGTACAGACACGAGAAGTCCAATCCCGACGTTGCCGCAATTTACCCCAAGGGTATCCACGGCTGCATCGGCGACTTCCTCAGCGAGTGCGACGACATCGAGGTTCGCCTTGCAAGCCTCGACGAGCCCGATCACGGTATCCCGAACGAGGTTCTCGACAACACAGACGTTCTTATGTGGTGGGGTCACATGCACCACGACAAGGTAAGCGACGAGAGAGTTGCTTACATCAGACAGAGAGTTTACGACGGAATGGGCTTCATCGCCTGCCACTCCGCTCACCACTCCAAGCCCTTCAAGGCTATCGTCGGCGCAACCGGTAATCTTTCCTGGGGCGACGAGTACCACGAGATCGTATGGAACCTCAAGCCGTCTCATCCCATCGCTGCGGGCGTTCCCGACCACTTTGAGCTCGAGAGCGAGGAGCTTTACGCAGAGCCCTTCTACATTCCGAATCCCGATGATCTCGTATTCGGCGCATGGTACCCGACAGGTCACATCTTCCGCGCAGGCTGCACCTTCACTCGCGGTCTCGGTAAGATATTCTACTTCCAGCCCGGTCACGAGACCTGCCGTTCCTTCCACGACAAGAACGTTCAGCGCATCCTGAAGAACGCTGTTCACTGGGCAGCTCCCAACGAGTTCGGCTACGAGCACACAAACGAGTGCCCCTACATCAAGCCCATCGTTTAATATTATGTCGGCTATAGAGACTCTGCCGACCGGCGGCGAGACGGTTCGTCTCCGCATTGAATCGGTGATCTACAGCGGGACTGCGGGGGACTCCCCCGCGGTCTCCGCAGACAGCCGCGACGGCGTGACAGCTGCCGCCGAGGCTGCTTTTGCCGCTGACGACGGCTACCCGCGCGACATTGAGGAGGCGGCGCTTGCCGCAATGGACGCACAGGCGGCAGTCGACGACGGTCCGCTCCGAACGGAGCTTGTAACGGAGGGAAAATATTCCTTCGCGAGTGGGCGAATTACCGTGACCTATGACGAAAGCGAGCTGCTTCAGTCTCCCGGCACGCTCACAAGCATAACCTTTAAGAAAAGTGAGCCTAAGCTCATTGCGATCGTCCGCACGGGTGCTCTTGACGGAATGCTCGTTTTAGAGGAAGGACGACGCCACATCTGCGAATACAATGTCGGCTTTATGAAGCTGCCCGTAACGCTGTACGCCTCGCGCGTACATAACACCGTGTCGCGCGGTCGCGGCACTCTCGAGCTCGAGTACACCGTCGAAATGAACGGCGGCGCTGCACAGCGTGCTCGAATGAAGATAACCGTCGGCGGCGACACGTCTGCCGATGCCTGACGGAGGCTGTTATGCGTTTATCTGTTTTTAACGGCTTTTACACCTACTCTCTCAAGGAGACGGTACCGTTTTTCACGACACTTGCCGTGGCGATAATCATCGCTGCGCTGATATACGACTACTTCAGACGGCGCATCGCGCACCGTATTATTACTGCATTGAACGACGTCGGTGCTCACGCTCCGAGCTCGGCGATGGCTGCTTCACGCCTTGACGAGATACTCGGCTCTGCCTCACGCTTCGGACGCTACATGCTTCGACGTGACGGCGCGCTTCGCCGCTATGTCAAGGCGGCAAAGACGGACGCGGGTGCGGCGTATTATATTCCGCAGACCGACGGAGCACGCGCCGTGGGCGCCGATGCCACCGAGGATGGCACGCGCACGCATCTTCCCGCGTCGCTTCGCGGCGGTGGCGAGCGCTCGGTTCGCTCGCTCATATTCTCGATCGTACTGCTTATCGTCGCGGCGGAGCTGTTTATCCGCTTCTTCCCGACGCTTTACGAATACATTATCGGCAACTCGCGGAATCTGTTTTCTTAATTTTACATTTACCCGGAGGAACAAGTGATGCATTCCTACAAGGTCAAAAGGCGTATGAGCTTCCCGCAGCTGATGCTTACTCTGGCGGCTGTCGCCGCGCTGCTGCTGGTCGTCGCCGTTATAATTGCATATTTCTGCGGCGTAAGGTACACGACCTCGACGCGCGACGACGGGGTCAAGGTTCGCTTCTTCGGCACGGTCGACTCGGACGGGCAACCGAAATCGGGAATGCTCAGCTACTCGGACGGGCTCAGCGGAAGGGTCGAGAGCGACGGCTCCGTTGTGTATTCGTCGGGCGACGTGTACACGGGTGAGCTTGACGGAATGCTGAAAAACGGCAACGGACGGCTTGTCTGCGCGAACGGCGACACCTACGAGGGTCACTTCAAGAATGACATGATCGACGGCGTCGGCGTGCTGAATGCCTCGGGCGACAGCTATGAGGGCTCCTTCAAGGACGGCAAATTCGACGGTGAGGGCGTCTACACCTCGGCGAACGGTGATGTTTACAGCGGAAGCTTTAAGGACGGCAAGCGAGACGGCGCGGGTCGTCTTGAATACGCGAACGGTGACAGCTACGAGGGCACGTATTCCGAGAATCTCAAGAACGGTCAGGGCACTTACACCTGGGCGAACGGCGACAGCTACACGGGCGCGTATGTTAATGATGTTCGCGAGGGTCACGGCACGTACACCTGGGCGAACGGTGAGACGTACACGGGCGAGTGGCAGGACAATTACATGAACGGCGAGGGCACGTTCTCGTGGCCGTCGGGTCGTGTATACACCGGTCACTTCGAAAACGGAGTTATCGTTCGCACGGACGGAGACGAGGGCGCAGAAAGCACGTCGACTCCGACGGCGTAACGTTGGCTTATTAATCAGTTAAAAAGACGCAGGCTTTGTCCTGCGTCTTTTGATTTTGCGCTATGGTGACGTCTGCTCTCTTCGCTAAAAGCACAAAAGCACCCGCAGCTGCGCTGCGGGTGCTTTTCGGTCGTTCATTGAAGCTTTGGTAAAAAGCTTACTCGGAAATAGCTGTTGTATCAACAAGCTTGATAAGAGCCATCTCTGCTGCGTCTCCGCGGCGAGGTCCGAGCTTGTAGATCTGGGTGTAACCACCGTTTCTGTCAGCATACTTGGGAGCGAGGTCGTCAAATACCTTTCTTACTACATCCTTCTTGGTGATGTATGCGAAAGCCTGACGGCGGCTTGCAAGTGTGTTTGTCTTTCCGAGGGTAATCATCTTTTCGGCCATAGCGCGAACCTCCTTCGCGCGGGTAAGTGTTGTCTCGATCGAGCCGTTCTCGAGGAGATATGTTACCATTCCGCGAAGCATAGCGTTTCTGTGCGCTGTCTTTCTGCCGAGTTTTCTGGTACCGGGCATGTGCATGTCCTCCTTTTCGCTAAAGTTTTTCCATACGATACGTCAAGTTACGTATCACTCATCCTCGTGCTTGAGCTCGAGTCCGAGGGACTCAAGCTTCAGGATGACCTCTTCAAGCGACTTCTTACCGAGGTTTCTGACCTTCATCATGTCGTCCTCGGTGCGGTTGATCAGATCTTCAACCGTGTCGATGCCGGCACGCTTTAAGCAGTTGAAGCTGCGTAC
>CAYYKO010000016.1:0-30696 GCA_964441695.1 uncultured Ruminococcus sp.
TTGGTATTAAGAAGCTGAATTCCGGGGGTCGCAGTCAAGCCGAGCTTATTGAGAAGTCCCATGATGCCGAGGATATCGAAATCCTTGAAGTGCATGAACATGGAGAGTCGGAGTGTCGAATGAGGAACGACCATCGTGAAGATTACCACGAGGAAGAGCGCATTCGAGCCCTTAAACTTAAACTTCGCAAAGCCGTATCCGACGAACGCGCAGACGAAGGTCTGGAGCACCGCACAGACGAGCGAAAGGATGAAGGTATTGCCGAACGCCTCAAAATAGTGGTTCTCGGCGATAATTGCCTTATAGGTCGTGAGTGTTGGCGACTTCGGAATGAGGTTTACCGTTACGTCTGTAAAGTCAGACTCGCTCATGAAGGAGGAGGAGACCTTAGAGAAGAACGGGAAGAGGATGATGTAGGATACACCGATAAGAAGAAGGAGTCTGAAAAGATACCAGAGGATCTTCTTAAGCGTGTAAAGATTGAGGAACTTTGCGCGAAGGCGCTCGAGAAGCGGTGTACGCTCAAAATCGACACGGATGCGACGCTTTGATTCCTTCATTATCTTCGGAGCTTCTGCATTATTCATTATCCACACCTCCTTAGTCTCTTCTCTGGTAGAACACGAAAGCACTGAGGATTCCGGCTACCGCTGCGATGATGAGGATAACGATAAGGAAGTACATCCAGGACATCGCTGACGAAATTACGTTTCCGTTTGCGCCGTTCGCACCGTTGTACACGTCACTGATGTACGCCATAACGGTGTTGCTCGAGGCGGTGAATGCGTCGATGACCGTGTAGATCGTGTTTACAAGGATCATCGGGCTGACCATGGGAAGCGTAACCTTCCAGAAGGTCTCCCAGCCGGACGCGCCGTCTATCGAGCAGGACTCGTAGATCGCAGGCGAGATTGACTGAAGTCCCGAAAGGAAGATAAGCATCTGTACGCCGCAGCGGTTAACGATATCGAAGATATTGTTTACCGCGGCAACAACGAATTCGACAAGTCCCTGACCTACTGCCATTCCCGAAAACAGCTTCTCAACGTCCATGACGTTAAGTATCTGGTTTGTGGTGTCGGCACCCTCGTCAAGACCCATGTTGATTCCGCCGCTCTGCATGCTCTCGAGCATTGCATTGTTGGCGTCGATCTGACCGATAAGACCGGTCGTAAGGATAACGGGGATGAAGAATATTGCTCTGAACGCCGCACGGCCGAAGATCTTCTGATTGAGGATGATCGCGATGAACAGCGAGAAGAAGACAATAAACGGAATGTCAATGCAGAGCTGTCTGAGTCCGCCGATAAGCGTCTGAGTGAAGCCTGTATCAACGAAGAGCGCGTCTCTGTAGTTGTTAAGTCCGACAAAGTCAAGCGCATAGCCGCCGCCTGTCAGAATTCTGATCTCACAGAAGCTGAAGCGTATCGAGTCAATGATGATCGGCAGGTATACGCAGATAAATCCTACAAGGAAAGGAAGGATGAATATCCAGCCTGCCCTCGCCTTTTTACGGTCGAGGGAGGCGGGCTTCTTGGATCTTGCGGGGGCGGTATTCTTTTGAAGTTTTACAGCTGAATTCATATTGATCCACCCTCCTTAGTTATTTGCGCCGACTGTAGCAAAGCTGCCTGCGGCGATCTCAACGCTTTCGGTCTCGGAAACGCTGACGGATACGGGGTACGAGTTGTAGTTGAGGTAGAAGCCTGTACCGTTCTCATACTCAACATATACAACGGAGCCGACCTGAGTCTGATACTTGGTCACTATATCGGGCATTTCTACGTCTGCGACCTCGTAATCGGACTTCTTCGGAGCCTCTGTGCCGAGACGGTTAGCACGCTCTACAGCAAGGTTATATTTTCTGTCTGCGTCCGCCTGAGCTGCTGCAAGCTCTTCGTTGTACTTAGCCATGATTGCGTCGTCCTCTGCCTTCTCGTCGTCGTCGGGAACACGGACTGCGTTCGCGAAGCTGTGGTCGACGATGTAGGAATCCTGAACGTCCTTCATAGCACCGTTGAGAACATCATAATACTTCTTGACGTCATCCTTCCAGATGTCGTAAGCAACGGAGTAGTACTTGCTCCAGAACTCATCGGAGGAGAGCTCTCTTGTGTTGCGGTAGGAGAGAGTGAAGAACAGCGAAGCGCCGTTTTCGATAGCGTTGAGGATAGCCTCATCGATATCACCCTCCATGTTAACGGGAGTACCGGTGAAGTCGACCGAGCCGTGGAGAACGATGCCTGTGAAGGGAACGCTCTGGCTGGAGCGAATGTACTCAGAGGAGCTGAGCGATACATCGGTGATAATGTCGGCATATCCGAGAGTGAACGCGTTACCGCCGGAGACCATAACCTTGTTAGACTCGGACGCGGAAGCGAGCACGTCGGAGGTAAATTCCTTGCTGTCCTCTCTGTGGTACGGATCGTCATCGTCAAAGTCGGAGTTGAGGTCCGTTCCGAGAGTCGACATCGAAATACCGCCGATATTGTACTTAAGATACTTCTCGGAGAAGTTGTCCCAATACTCATCAAATACGGACGGGGAGATCGCAGCACCGCCGACAGATACGAAGTCCTGATAGCCGGAATCGTATACCTGCTTACGGATGTAACGACCGTCGATGGTCTTGACTGCGTGCTCCTTGAGGTCAACGCCGTCAAAGGTCTCTCTTGCGTGAACGTATGCAAAGTCGAATTCGGGGTAGAGGCCGATGCCGTTTTCGGAAGCGAAGGAGACGAGGTCTTCAATGCCTTTCGAGCCGCCGAGTGCGCTCTGCCACTTCAGCTTGTAGGGAGAGGTTGCATCAAGTCCGCCGTTTGCAAAGCCGGTGAGCTTGAAGCCGAGGTTTGTGATACCCATCTCGGACAGCTCCGTGGACATCGTCTTGATATCCTCGAAGGTCGTGAGGGGAATGTCTACGCTTACGGGGAAGGAGAGGACTCTCTTTGTGCCCTCGATAGAACCGAAGGACTCGATGTAGAGCGGGATTGTGTCCTTGACCTCTGTCTTCTTGGTAAGCACGCCGGACTTGGTAAGGTAATCACGGTATGCCTTTGCCATACCGATGTATGTAGGCTCATAGTCAGCCTTTTCGCTTGCGCTGAGCATTACATACTTGATCTTGTAGCTTCCCGTGAAGCGTCTGGACGAGGTTACGGTGAATTCCGCACCGGTCTCGGCAGCGCCTGTCATAAGCTGGTAGGTGTCGCTCGGACGGGGAGTAAAGGTCGCGTAAACGGAGTTGTACGCGTGGAGCGCACCGCCGTGGTTTGTCGTAAGCGTTGCAAGCGAGTCACCCTCGGTGATGATAGCGAGGAAGCCGGAGTCGGTAAACTTCGGAGCCTTCGTATCGCTCGAGGAGCTGTAGTTTGTTACAGCACCGAATACGGGGAAGCGAAGCGCCTGAGCGTTCTGACCGGATATCTCGTGGTACGCGAAGTCAGAACCGTATACCTGACCGGAAACCGTATAGATGGTGTCCTTGAGGTCCTCGTATCTGAAGATCGTACCGGAGCCGTCGGGCAGGAAGGTGTAGCCGTCATACTGGTTACTGCCGGCACCCATGAAAGGAAGTATGGAAACCTCCTGGAGCTGGTAGATAGTCTCATCGAACGAGATACCGTTTGCGGGAAGTGTTACATCGATGACGCCGTTCTCGGAGATCGTGTACTCGAGAGCCATAGCGAAGCGGGGCGGTACCTGGTCGGTATTCTTAAAGCCGCACTCCTGGTTATCGTAGTCGAGCTCCTCATAGGTGTACTTGGGGCAGCACTTCTTGACAAGCGTCTCGAGTATCTCAAGCTCATGAGCGGAGATCTCGGTCTCGCAGATGTAAACGGGGAACTGCTTAACTATCGGGAAGGCAGTCTCCATCTCCTTGATAGCACGCTCGGAAAGACCCGGAGCATCTGCATCCTTGAGCTCGTAGAATGCCTGGAACTTGCTCCATGCAAACTCAATGTCGAAGTCTCTCGGATTGTAGTTACCGTCCATGTAGGTGCCCTCGTCTATCTGACGGAGGATCTCCTCGATGGGTTCCTTGATAAACTTATTGAAGCGCTCTACGCTGATCATACGGGGAGTCAGACGCTGGATAGCGGGCTCACCGATCTTGTACTCGACGCGGATACCGTCCTTGATATCCACCATCGTGATCTGCTGACGCTCCGCAGCCTCCTCGAAGCTCCACATTTCCTTTTCCTCACCGTTATCGAGGTAGGTCAGGTGGATCTGAGAAAGGAGCTGCTTTCTTGTTGCCTCCGACTCGGAGAAGTAGCTTCCCGAAAGGTCGTAGGGGTTTGTGAAGAGAATGTCGCCGGTGTTATTGTTCTTGAAGGCAACCTCACCGGTGTACGCCTCGTAGTAAACCGTGACGCCGTCGACTTCCTTTATCTTCATCATCGTCGCAAGCTTTGCTTCACGAGTGTCGAAGATATCCTTACTGCCCTTACCGGAGTAGTCGATGAGCGGATTTCCGTCACCGTCGATCTTTCCTGCGGAAATGGGAGTTACCGTTGCCGCGGAGGTCTCATGCGGGAGGAAGGTCATCGCTCCTGCTGACATCATCAGCGCGAGGGCGGCGGATATTATTCTTTTGCATTTCATATTATGTCGCCTCCCTACATTCTGAAGCTCAACTCAACGGCAATGTTGGAGATGAAGCCTACTATCTGAGAAATAAGTGTTGAGAAAAGAATTACTATAAACATGATGAACGCCATACCGACAACGGTCACGATGCAGGTAAGGATGTTCTTGCCGAGGGAGTAGTCATGAGTTATCATCATACCGAATACAAGGAGCAGTCCCATCCAGAGGAAGGCAAAGCCGTTGAGAAGTGTGATGATGCCCGCCTCGTCAAGCGTGAACACATTCGTGAGCGCGACTGCGGGGATCATGAGGATCGGCAGAGGTGTAAGCGAGTAGCAGGTTGCAATGAAGATATCCTTCATGCTTCCTTCGCCCTCAAACAGTGTGGTAAAGCACCAGTTTGCGATTACCCACAGCATGAGAGGCACGATAACTGCTGTGATGTTACCGACAACGCTCATGTAGCCGGTGTCGTTCGGGTTGTGGATGTACGCCGTACCGACGGACTTATAGAAGAACGCGAGTACAGTGAACAGGAGAAGCACGAATGCGGACTTCATCGAGCCGCGGCGCTCATGCTTCAGATCCCAGAAGCCGTCGAAGGGATGGAAGATAACGTGGAATGCGTAGAGCACTTCCTCCTTGAGGCTGCGGCGACCGAGCTTAAGCGTTGCACGCTTGTTAACCTTGCCGGCGTAGCTGAAGAACTTAACGACGAGTATTGCAAGAACAACGACCGCGACGGGAATGATCCAGAAGTTGTTCTTAGCCCACTGCGAACGAACCTCGGCGAATGCCTCGGAGTAATCCTCGGTATTCTTGATACGCTCGAAGTAATCCATTGCCGTGTCGTAGTCACCGCTGCGTGCGGCTGCCCGACCGAGCTGGAGGTAAGCAATACTGTAGTTGTTGTTTCTCTGAAGAATGTCGGTCCAGTCACTCGTTGCCATGTCGTACTTTCTGTCCGCGTCATTCTGGAGTGCGTTGATAAGCATGTCGCCGTACTCTGTACGGTTGTAAACGACGAAGCAGTCGTTCGAGCTGTCAAGCACGAGGATCTTTGAGCCCTGGTAAGCGATACCGGTTATCTTTGCGATATTACCGACCTGTTCGCCGGTGTCACCGAAGGCAAACAGCAGGTTGCCGTTTTCATCGTAGGTGTAGACCTTGGAGCGCTTCTCGTCGATTATCGACCATGTGCCGCAAGGACCGATGCCGACGTCGACAAGCTTCGAGGGACCCTTGATCTTTGCTGTGGAAAGAGTGGAAAGTCTGACCTCACCGGAGGGAGCGAACTCAGCGTTACGCTTCATAACGTCGGCACCCGAAGCATTGAGCTTCTTAACGGGGGAGGTGTTCTTATCCTTTGATGTGATCTGAGCGGTAAGGTCAGCCTCATCAATAGCGGAGGTCGTAACGTAGATGAAGTTTTCACTGTCTATCGTTATGTTGTTGAGCTCCTTTGATGTGACCTCAGCCTGCTGCTCTCTCTGCTCCTCGGTCTGGAAGCGTCTCCAAAGTATCTCGAGAGCGGAGAGCGTGTCGTTCTGAGCTCCGATAAAGCCGAAGAACTCAGCGTCGTCATTGATAACGATGACACCCTGATAGGTAGTCGAGGAAACGACGAAGATTCGTCCGTACTGGTCGACCGCGCAGGCGATCGGCTTGTAGATCGCGCCCTCCTCGAAGAGGTTCGACTCAGGCTGCTCGATGATCTTAACGAAGCTTTCGTCAGTGTCCTTAACGCCCGCACGGAACATAACGATTCGGTTGCTGTCCGTGTCGCACACGTAGATGTACTCGTCGTTTACGAACACACCTGCGGGGTTTGTGAAGCCGTCCGGAACGCCGTAGTCGTTGCGGAAGGTTTCGATGATGTAGTCGAGCTTATAATATTTTGTAAGCACGAGGATACGGTTGTTTGACGTATCCGCAATGTAGACCTTCTCATCGGGACCGACGAAGATATCGCGTGCGCCGTGGAGCGGCTTCTGAGAGGAAGAGCTCGAGGAATCGTAATCAAGTCCGATGTACGCGTAGTCGATATTCTTAAGCTCGGGAAGGTAAGCATCGGGAGATACGAGAAGCTCGCCGTCCGGTGAGTAGGTGTAGGTCTTGTAGGGTGCCGCGGCGCTGATCACTCCGGGGAGTACCATCAGAAGGGCGAAGGCAACAACAAGCAGCTTTATTAACTTTTTCATTGTATCCTCCTTAATCCTTCATACCGCTGGAGCCCATCGTCTCGATGATATTGCTCTGAGATATAACAAATACTATGATAGGAACTATCATGATGAACACCGTACCTGCTGCGGCGACACCTGTACGGGTGACACCGATCGAGGTGATCTGGCTTATCGCGTAGTTGATGGTCTTGAGCTGCTCACTGTAAATGAGGTTGCTTCCGCCCATCTGCCAGAGTCCCTGGAAGGACGTGATGATAAGTGTCAGCCACGCGGGCTTGACCATCGGCATTGCGATAGACCAGAAGATTCTGAACTCCTTCGCTCCGTCGAGTCGTGCGGACTCGAGGATCGCAGTTGTAACGTTCGTGTCCATGAACTGCTTCATGAGGTAAAGACCGATAGAGGAAGCAAAGGACGGAACGATGACCGCGAGATATGTATCCATCCAGCCGAGGTAAGCGATGATAAGGAATGTAATCGTACCTGCAATGGATGCGTTATACATAAGGGACTTCTGAACTACCTGGAAGAAAAACTTGTTTCCGGGGAAGTCGATCTTCGCAAGCGCATAGGCGGCAAGCGAGGAGAAGACGAGGTTACCGAAGGTACCTGCGAACGAGATGAACACGGTGTTGAACACGTATCTTGAGAACGGGACCCAAGAGAAGTTCATCAGGTAGAACAGGTTCTTAAAGTTAACGAGTGTCGGCTTAATGGGAAGAAAGCGCGGCGGGAAGATGAACAGCTCGGTCATAGGCTTGAGAGACTGGGATATAGTATATACCAGAGGAAGCACCATGAAGAAGCCGAGAATCGTGAGGAACACGGTAATTCCCGCGTCGCCGCCCTTCGAACGGTTGAGGACAACTCTGTGATTTCTTGTACGCAGCTTTTTCAACTTCATATCACTGTCCCACCTTCGAAATAATTTTGTTGATAAGGAGGTTTGCACCGATCATGATGAGGAACATGAGGAAGGTCATCGCCGAGGAGTAACCGACCTCCCAGCGTACACTACCGTACTCATCAATATGGTGCGTAACCGTATATCCGACGTAGTCTGTAGGCGGGTTACCGCAGAGCGTTGTAACGATTCCGCCGAAGTTAAATGCTCCGGTGATGGACATGACCGCACCGAACATAAGCTGAGGCTTCATGCTCGGGAGGGTGATGTACCATACCTCCTGCCAACGGTTCGAGATACCGTCGATGCTGCCCGCCTCATAAAGGCTGCGGTCGATACCCTGAAGACCTGCGATAAACGACAGGAAGGTCATACCGAGCGAGCCCCATAGGGCGACCATGATACATATTGGCATAATGTAGCTCGTATCCGTCAACCATTGCACCGGCGAATCTATGAAGCCCAGCTTGAGAAGCCAAGCGTTCAACCAACCGTAGGAGTCGCCCGAGAAGAGCGTCGTCCAAACGATGTAGACGTTACCCGCAATGGAGGGGGCATAGAAGACAAGTGTGATTATCGCACGTATCTTCGGGTTGAGCTCGTTGATGAACCACGCGACTATGAACGAAAGAACATAACCGGCAGGTCCGACGATAGCTGCAAATATGAGGGTGGTCTTAAGAGCTCCGATGAACAGCTCGTCGTCAAGGAACAGCGTAGCGTAGTTCTGCAGGAAGACGAAGTCGGGGAACTCAATCATGTTAAAGTTTGTCAGACCGAGCACGAGCGAGAGCGCGACCGGGATGATAGTAAACAGCAGGAAGAGGATCATGAACGGTGCTATCATGAAATATCCGATTTTGTTTACGTTCATCTGGTGCAGCGTCCACCGCGCCTTGGACATATCCTTGCGGGATACGACCTTTGTTTCAGATTTCGTAGACATTTGCTATCTCCTTCACTAATAGTTTGTCGACTTAATTATTTGTAGCTGCGAAGGGCTGTTGCGGCGTCTGTGAGGTAGCGAGCGATCTCGGAGAAGAGCTCTCCGTTAGCGCTTTCGAGTGCCTTTGCGGCTGCCTCTGCGCTGTCCGCGTTGTTGGCGGATGCGATTGCCTCGCGAGCCGTGTCAAGGAGATCCTTGTAGCTTTCGGCGTCTGTCTCGGACAGCTCACCGATCGCATCCTCCGCCTGAGCGAAGCGCTTTTCAGCGAGAGTCTGTCCGATCTCGAGTGTTTCGTAGCCGAACTCCTCGCGCTTACGCGATATCTCCTTATTGATCGACGTGATGTATCCGAGAAGCTGATCTACGGGGTCTGCGCCGTCATTGTATGCGTTGTTTACTGCGAATGTGATGTAACGTGTGATGAAGTATGCACCGGGGTACTGGCGGAGGCAGATTACCTCGTCAGCCTGACGGATGAGCGCGTCGCGGTCATCCCTCTTCCACTGAAGCTGAGTGAGCGCGCCTCTGCTTGCAACGGTTCTCATTCCCGCCTCACCGAGGAGGTTAACGAGCTCATTGGAGTACTCAGCCTGGAACTCTGCTCCCGCAAACCACTTCATGAACTCCCATGCCTCGTCGACGACCTCGCAGCCGCGAAGCATCGTGATAGCGTCCGCGTTACCGACTACCGAACGGTTTACGGTAACACCGTCGTCCATGAGTCTGCCGGGAACGGCGTCAAAGCCCCAAAGTCCCGCAAGCTCAGTTGCGAAGAGCGTTACACTGTTATATGTAACATAAGAGGAAAGGAAGAGCGGTATCTCACCGGTCTTGAAACGGTTAAGTCCGTCGTATGTCAGCGGGAGCGAATACTGTGTAAACATGTTTACAAGGTACTCAAAGGCCTCAAGGGAGGTGTTGGAGTCGAAGTTGACTCTCATTCCGTTGTCCGCCCAGAATTCTCCGCCGAACTGGTATATCATTGAAGCGTAGGCTGTCGCATCGTGTGCAAGACCTATGTCCATGTTGTTGAACTGGAGCACGGGGACTGCCGCAAGGACGTCGTCCCAGGTCTCGGGTATGTCGATATTAAGCTTTGCAAGAATGTCGCTGCGGTAGAACATCATGTTCCACTCGAGCGATACGGGAACACCGTAAACTCTCTCGACACCGTCCGTGTCATCGAGCGTCACAGCCTCGAAGGCCTGCTCGTAAATTGAATGGTAAAGCTCATCGAAGCCGTCGAGGTCCTCGAGCGAAAGTATCGCTCCGCGAACCGCGTAGTCGATGATCGAGCCCGCAGCCGCAGAAGCCACGGCAGCGTTCGTGCTTGTCATACCGTCAAGCGCAACATCGGGACCGATGCCCGCAAGAACGGACGGAAGAAGTGTTCCGCCGGCGACAAGCTTAACGGTTACGGGAATGCCTCTTTCAGATGTGAACTTACTGTCTGTAAGGTCCTTGATGATCTGAACCTGGTCACGCGAGCTCGAGGACCATACGGTAACGTTCTCACCTGTGATCTCGCCCTCGTCGTTAACGGCAAGTGCATTATAATCGATAACAAAGCTGTAGAAGAACTTCTGAACCTCGTACCAGCCGCTCTTGAAGAAGCTTGCCTCAGCCTTCGGAACGTCTCCGTCGGGGGAGGTCACAAGGATGTAGTCCATCTCAACGGTCTGCGTAAGCATTCCCTCAACCCAGGAAGCAAGAGAGGAAAGGTCGCTCTTGAAGGACTCAAGGTTCTTTGCTATCTGATCCTCGTCGGTACCCATCTTCATGACACGCTCTGCGATCTGAGTAAGGGTCGATGTGCCCTCGCTGAGCTGACCGTTTGTCTCGAGGTATTCGATAACTGCGTTTATCTCCTTGCCCTGGTCGACAAGGTCGCGCATTACATTGGGGATGACTCGTGCGAAGCCGTAGTCACGGTACTCGTCGGGCTCGGCACCTGTGAGACGTACTATCTCAAGGTAGTCCTCGTTGAGCGCTGTCTGTGCTGCGGAGATCCTGCTGAGGATATCGGCGATGTCACCGAGGTTAGCCTCGAAGCGAACTGTGTGTACGCCCTTTTCAATGTAGAACTTGAGTGTCTCCTCGCCGTCGTTGAGCATGCCCGTCTGCCAGTTGTCGCTGAAGGAGAACTTCGCGCTCTGTGCTCTATCGTAGGGGAGCTCGCCGTCGATAAGTATCTTACGCGATGTGGGGCTCGAGGATGTATTCTGTCTGTATCTTATAACAAAGGTGTAGATCGCGGACTCGGGGAAGTCGATCTCGTACTCGATCCAATCGCCGACCGCGCTCGAGGAAATCTCGTTTCTGAGAGTAGCCTTGGCACTCTGGGGCTGCGTTGAGGGAGAAACCGTATCCGATGTGGGGTAGATCGAGTAGCTCGATACGGCATACGGCGTCTCTGCCTGAATAATGAGGGGCTCGCCCTCGAAGTTCTTGTATCCGCGACGCTCGTACTCGTCGAGAATATCCTTATAGGACGGTGCGTCCTCGTGCTGGTAGAACTCGATATCGGTGAGGATAGCAGCCTCACGGACTGCCTCAAGCGCTATCGTGTTCTCACCCTCCTCAAGGTAAAGCTGGAAGGGGCTCTGAACGTATCCGTCGGAATCGGTAAATACGTATTCCTGCCACGAGTAATCGACGCTTCTCGAAGGACGAAGCTCGTTGCCGGACTGGTCAACGTCGAAGCGTCCGTTTTCGACGTATTCCGAAAGCCACTTCTTATCCATCATGACGAAGCGTGCCTCGCTGAAGGGAACCTTTCCGTTGACGTACAGCGTGCGCTCTATCGAAGCAACGCTTGTCGTTGTCGTAGCGACATCGTCAACATCCTCGAAAAGCTTGCCCATCTCAGTCGGCGAAACGGGTCTGTACTTCATTTTCAGCGAATAAAGACCGGTTGCGGGAACACTTATATTAAATGTAACCTTTCCGGAGTCTCCGATAGCGATAGCGGACTCACCGTCGGACATGCCGTCCTTGATCTCGCTGTAAAACTCGTCGCCGGGGGCGATTATCTTGTACTCGCTTGTCGTATTCTCGGCATTGATCGCACTCTCGCCAAGCTGAAGCTTGAAGCCCGAGGGACGAGTAGCCGATGAATACTGCGAAAGGTAATCATAGTACGACTCCGTCGACAGAACGTTGCCTATATTGACAAGGCCTTCGTTATTCGACGAAGCAGCACCGCCGCTCTCCTGCGCCGCGTTGTCGGCTGTAGCCGCAGATACGCTCGACGCCATCGCGCCTCCCGTCATCACCACGGCAAGAAGCAGCGATAAAAACTTACGGCTAACTTTGTTGCTCATATGATCTCTCCAATCTGCCGCCGACGCAGTACGATGTGCCGACAGCATTTCAAATTTGAACTTCGGAGCCGCGCACACAGTGCGAAAGCCCGTTAAAGCGAAGATGTCGCGCCCCATTTCGGTAATTCGACATAAAAGTGTGCATAGCTACACACTTATCTTCTTTCAGTTAAAGATATGATACCATATTTGCACGAAAAAGTCAAGCATCCTCACACCCTGTGCGGCACTTCAAAGTCGCTCCGCGTCCGTCTTTCCCGCCCCGCGCCCCTTGGTGAATGAACGCTCGCGCGGGTGGTAAAATCAAGAAGCCATGCGCGCACCCTTTGTGCAGTAAGCGAAAATTACCTTCCGCTCGCGGCTTTCTCAATATTTATGCAAATCAGAGACGAAAATCCACAAAATACAGCTGCTTTTTCACTCCTTCTAACGCGTAGTAATTTCTATTTACCTAATGATATTACGTCCGACAGTTTATTTCAAAATTAATCGTTTGTTCGAGGTACATTCCGTTTGTTCACCCTGCACAAAAATCGGGCTTGATTTTCTACACCTCCGCAAAATACACAAATATTGTCCCAAAATCTGCGCGTTTGATTGATATTTTTACGATATTCCGCTTTTTCAAGCGCAAAAGTCGAAAAATCGTTGACAAAAAGCCGATTTCGGCTTATAATATACTATGATTAGCATCACAGTGAAAGGCACGGTGAATCAATATGTATTATATAGGCGTTGATCTCGGCGGCACGAACATTGCCGTCGGCATCGTTGACGAAAACTCCAAGATCGTCAAGAAGGCAAGCACACCGACAAAGCCCGAAAGAGGCGCTGACGCGGTCGTTGCCGACATGGCAGCTCTCGCGAAGAACCTTCTTCTCGAGCTCAACATTCCGCTCTCCGAGGTAGCAAGCGCGGGCGTAGCAACTCCCGGAACCGCTGACACGGATCGCGGCGTTGTCGTATACGCAAACAACATTCCCTTCTCGAGCTACCCCCTGGCGGACAGGCTCTCCTCTCTGCTCGGCGGCATCCCGACCTACATTGAGAACGACGCGAACGCTGCGGCGAAGGCTGAGGCATTTGCAGGCGTTGCAAAGGGCGCTCCCTACTCTGTAATGATCACGCTCGGCACGGGTCTCGGCGGCGGTATCGTTATCGGCGGTAAGGTCTACTCCGGCTTCAACTACGCGGGCGCGGAGCTCGGACACATCGTTATCGAGAAGGACGGCAGACAGTGCTCCTGCGGCAGAAAGGGCTGCTGGGAGGCATACAGCTCCGCTACGGGTCTTGTTAACATTACGAAGGACAGAATCAGCGAGGCTATGGCGGCAGGACGCGAGTCCAAGATCTACGACATGATCGGCAACGATCTCTCGAAGGTTTCCGCTCGCACAGCATTCACCGCAATGAAGGAAGGCGACGCACTCGGCGCCGAGATCGTCGACGAGTACATCAGCTACCTCGCATGCGGCATTGTCAATATCATCAACATCTTCCAGCCGAATGTGCTTTCCATCGGCGGAGGCATCTGCAACGAGGGCGAATACCTCACAAAGCCGCTTCTCGAAAAGGTCTTTGCAGAGACATATTCGAGAGAAGGCACACCTCGCACAGAGATCAAGATCGCCAGCCTCGGCAACGACGCGGGCATCATCGGTGCGGCTGTTCTCGGCAGATAAATAATAGCAAAAAGGACGTCTGTATTTCGGCAGACGTCCTTTTTCTGTGTCAGCGAGCGTGCTGAAGCGCGACAGGCGGGAGACCGATACGGTGTCAGTCTCTCGCCTGCTTTATTTTTATGCCTCAAGCTCAATTTTCACGCCGTTTTCGCGTGTGTAGAAGACCGTGTACGTTTTTCCGCGGAAGGAAAGGGACGACAGCGTAAAGTATGACCAGTCCTCGGGAATATTCGGTGTCACGGCAAGCTGTCCGTTCTCCTCGTGGATACCGAGAAGCCCCGATATCACAAGGTCGCAGAACGTGGAGTGATTGTAATCCTTTCCGCGCTCGAGCCCGCCCGCACCAGCAGGCCAGCCCCACTCGCAGAGCAGCGAACGGCTTGACCAGTCGTCGCGCAGAGGATGACGAACCTCATCTATCCACGGGACAACACTTCCGTCCTCACGCGTGCGGGTGTGCATTCGCGCGTATTGCAGCAAAAGGTCGATATACAGCTTCTTATATCTCTCGCCGCCCGGATAGTTCTCTATGCAGTTCTGCAACGCGACGAGCGTCTGCGAGGTCGCAAACGGCCAGACATAGCCGTTCCACAGGCATTCGTGATCAGCATGATACATAAAGCGCGGATGAGAGCGCTCGGCGGTCATAAGACCGTAGGGACCTGCGAAGGCAGTCTCATCTCGAAGCAGCTCAAAGGCATCCTCACGACCGTGCGGCGGAAGCGAGAACATCCACGGTATATAGCCGATAAGCTCGCGCGGACTCTCGCCCGGATGTGCGTGGAGCGCGCTCTCCGGCGTCTCACCCTCATCATAATGGAACGCACGGTAAAAGCCGTCCTCCCAAAGCTCCGTGTTGATATGCTCACGCAGTCTCTCGTGCTTTTCGTTGCAGCGCTCGGCGAGCGCGTCATCGCCCGCGCGGGCTGCAAAGCGCGCAAGAGCACGGTAATCCGCGCAGATATAGGAGTTCAGCGTCGGACGAATGCCTCGTCTTGTGTGCAGCTCGGGAGTTGTGCCGCTGATCGAAAACTCCATAGCATCCGGACCGTCCTTCGACCAGAACATGCCGTTAGAAAGCCCGTGCTCGGACTGCCAGAAGGAAAGATACCTGTCGGCACACTCGAGAAAATCGTCGCCGTAGTCGTAGCAGCCGCTCACGCGCGAGAGCTCCCACGCCGCATGAAGCAGCCACGCGCTGTAGGCGTAGGCGCTCGTCGGCTGATGCAAAAAGAAGCGAATATATTCCGACAGATAGCGGTGACCGTTTTTCAGCCAGCGTCCCTCGCTGATGTGGTGACCCGCCGCCGCAAGTATCGCATTGTGCTTTCCGCTCCACGGCACCTTCGGGAGAAATTCCGTGATAATGCAGCCGTCGGGCGTTGTCTTCACGTGCTTGCGGTATGTCCACCAGCGGAAATAATAGGTGCGCTCCAGCTCCTTGTCGGGGCACTCCAAGATCGGGATCTCATTTTTCAGCCATTCATATGCGTGGGCGTTGTCTATCGTGTTGACAAAAAGCTCGTCGTCGTTTGCATTAAACTGCTCAACGTAGTTCTTTAGAATATCCATAGAAGTCACTCCTTTTCCAAATGCTCAAAACAGCTCGTCTGCGGGCAGCTCCGCGTAGCCGATATATTCTCTCCACTCGGTGCGTCCGTTGTACCAGAGCATCCACTTCTTTTCCTTCTCGTTTAATATCACGGCGGGCTTGTAGCAGGCTTCGCTGTCCCACGCGCCCTTATCGGGACAGATGAGCGGATTGAGCGGAGACTTCACCCAGCCGGTAATGCCGTTATCGGAGCGCGCGGCGCAAATGCGCGCGGTGTCGATGTCCTCGTAGCCGATGTAAAAAAGCACGTAGCCCCATTTGTCCGTTTTCACGATCTGGCAGCCGCCGATGCGCTGCTGCTCATAGTAATTTCCTCGCTCGCAAACGAATATCGGATTGTAGCGCACCTTGCGCCAATTAATGCCGTCGTCGCTCTCCGCGTAGGCGAGCACATTCGGCTCATATGTTTCGCCCGCGGAATACCACATGCGGTAGCGTCCGTCCTCGTACAGCACGCACGGATTCATGACCGACGCGTTCTCATACGGATACTCGGGGAACATTATCGGCTCGGCAAGCCTCCGTGTAAAGGCTATCCCGTCGTCGCTCTCGGCATAGCCGATGTAGCTGTGACCGCGCGCCTGGCCCGTGTACCACATTTTGTACACACCGTCGACAAGGAGAACACAGTTGCGGTTCAGATTATCCTCCCAGCCCGTGCTCTCATCGCTTTGCAGCGTGATTTGCGGCGCATCCCAGTGAATACCGTCGTCGCTGAAGGCAACGGCACACGCCTTATGCGGTCGCCAGGAAAAATCCATGCGATAGCGTCCGTTGTCTATCGATGCATACGCGTCGAAGACCGTTCCGGTGCTCTCGTCGCCGAGCACGGGATTGTTTTCGTATTTCTTAAAGCTCATGATCGATTCCCTCGCTTTATAAAGATTTCTGTATAATATATCGCTCGCGGCGGGCTCTGCCGATATAAAAATACATAGGCATATCCGCCTTCTTTGATAAAATACTCTGTGACAGCTATATTTTATCACATTTCTTGCGGATATGCCTATGTTTTTCGTATTTTTCTGAAAAAAATCCCGAATTTATCGTGCGGGCTGAAAAAATCGCCCGAATTACAGAACCTTGCTGAGGAAGTCTCTTGCGCGCTGTGTCTTGGGCGCCGAGAAAAGCTCCTCGGGGCTTCCTTCCTCGGCAATTTTTCCGTCGTCGAAGAAGAGCACGCGGTCTGCCATCTCGCGGGCAAAGCCCATCTCGTGAGTTACGACGACCATCGTCATTCCCTCGCGTGCGAGATCCTTCATTACGTCAAGCACCTCGCCGACCATCTCGGGGTCAAGGGCGCTGGTCGGCTCGTCAAAGAGCATCACGTCGGGATCCATGGCGAGCGCACGGACAATTGCAACTCTCTGCTTCTGCCCGCCCGACAGCTGCGACGGATACGCGTCCGCGCGGTCGGCGAGTCCGACCTTTGCAAGAAGCTCGCGTGCGCGCGCTTCCGCCTCCTCGCGGCTCTTGCCGAGCAGCTTCATCGGAGCTATCGTCATGTTGCGCAGGAGCGTCATGTGCGGGAACAGATTGAACTGCTGGAATACCATGCCCATTTTCTGTCGCATGCGGTTGACGTCGACCTTGCGATCCATGATATCGACGCCCTCGAAATATATATGTCCGCTCGTCGGCTCCTCAAGGAGGTTGAGCGAGCGAAGGAAGGTGGACTTACCGCATCCGGACGGGCCGATAATTACGACGACCTCGCCGCGGTCTATCTCGACATTTATGCCGTTCAGCGCGTGTATCGTACCGTTAAAGCACTTGTGAAGATCCTCAACGCGGATCACTGCATTATCGTTCATTGTTTCTCAGCTTCCTTTCGAGAATTTTAACAAGCTTCGAGAGCCCCATGACCATTACGAGGTATATAAGCGCGACCGTGACGAGCGGCATGAATGCCGAATATGTCGCCGCGCGGATCGAGTTACCCGCGTACATGAGGTCTGCAAGACCGATGTAGAAGGCGATGGACGTCTCCTTGAGGAGCACCACGAACTCGTTTGCAAGCGAGGGGAGCACTGCCTTGAACGCCTGCGGGAAGATTATGTTGAACATCGTCTGCATGTAGTTAAAGCCGAGGCTGCGTCCCGCCTCCATCTGACCGTTGTCGATGGACATAATGCCTCCGCGGACGATCTCCGCGACATACGCGCCGGAGTTAAGTCCGAAGCAGATGACGGCTGCAATGAACTTGTCGACGTTCATCGGCATGAACACGACGAAGTACAGTATCATTATCTGCACGACGACGGGCGTTCCGCGGATAAGCGTGAGATAGATGTTGCAAATGAAATTGCCGAGCTTCAAAAACGGGCTGCGGTGAGTCAGCTTGTCGTTCGTGCAGCGGACAAACGCCACAAGAAAGCCGATAACGATACCGATAAGGAGCGAGCAGAACGTAAGTCTTATCGTTGTCCAGAGACCCTTGAGTATCGTGAGGTATCTGTCGTGCTCGATGAAGTTCTTTCTGAAATCCGCCTTCAGCGAATTCCAAGCGCGAACGAGAGGAACTGACACGTCGGGCTTGTCGGTGCTGTAGCGAAGCTCGAAGCAGGAGGCAAGTCCCTTTGCGACGTTGCCGGTCTCAAGCGTGTGCGTTACGAGCTCCCCGTTCTCCTCGACGGTATAGGAATCCATCGCAAGCACCTCGTCGGCAAGCCTTACCGCGCCGCCGTAAAGAGCGTCGACCACGTCGTCCGTGGCGTAAAGCGTGAGCGCGCCGTCGATGTCGTAATATTCGACCGTGACCTCGGTCTCGATGCTCTCGGCAGCAGCCAGCAGCTCTGCAAGACCCGTCTCAAACTCCTGCTTGAATTTAAGCACGGACTTGTACATTCCCTTATCGTCCTTGGCGTCGGAGGAAAGAAACTCATTGACATGCTCCTTCACCGCGCCGTAGACATCAACGGTCGTTACACGGCAGGAGAGGAGCACGTCCTTTTCGTCGCCGTAGGACACGTCTGTCACCTCAAGGCTTATGCTGTCGGCGAGGCTGCCAGTCAGCGAGCCGGGCGTCACCATCGCTTTAATATCGTTGGCAAGCAGCTCCTTCGCCTGTTCGGCTGTCGGCTTCACGGAGCTCTCGCTTTGCATTTTCATCGTAACGAAAAGTCCGCCGAGCACGCCGAGCGCAATGAGCACCGCCACAGCTATCGCCAGTATCTTCTTTTTTGTCATTATTCTTCTCCGATCCGCCGCTTGGGCTGTATCATACGACAATTTTCCGTGGGTGGTACGCCGCGCCGCGATAACACGGCATAAAGAGAAGCTGCGAGCACCCTTCGGACAGAATTAAGCCGTTATACGCGGGCAGGAAGACGTCCGTCTGCCTGTCGACGGATAACGGTTTAAGACAGTCGACAGGTGCAGAGAGGTCTTCTCCGCACCTGTGATAGCTTATTTAAGGTTAATTACTCAGCCTTGATGTAGTTTCCGATGATCTCATCGATGGTACCGTCGGCAAGGAGCTTTGCGAGAGCGGCGTTGATATCGTCAACGAGCTCTGTATTGCCCTTCTTGACAGCGATAGCGTAGTCCTCAACGGTGAACATGGCGTCGAGGATTCTGAGTCCCTCGTTTGTAGCAACGAAGCTCTTTGCGGGCTCGTTGTCGATGATGACAGCGTCAACGTCGCCGCCGAGTGCGAGTATAGCGTCAGCGCCCTTGCTGTAGGTGATGACATTGTCTTCGCCGAACTCGTCAGCAGCGTACATAGCACCTGTCGTGCCGAGCTGTGTGCCGATCTTCTTGCCTACAAGGTCCTCGATCTCATTGATCTCGGAGTCCTCGGAAACGATGACTGCCTGAATACCGGTAGCGTAGCCGTCGGTGAAGTCGACCTCCTTCTTTCTGTCCTCGGTGATGGTCATACCCGCCATACCGAAGTCCACCTCACCCTGGTTAACGGAGGTGATGATGGAGTCGAACTCCATGTCAACGATCTCAAGCTCTGCACCGAGCTCGTTTGCGATCGCCTTTGCGATGTCCGCGTCGATGCCGACGATCTTCTCACCCTCCTTGTACTCATAGGGCGGGAAGGTTGCGTTCGTACCCATCTTAAGTACTGTGTACTTGGGTGTCACGTCGGAGTCGGCAGTGCCTGTTGTAGTTTCATCGCTTGCTGTACCGCCACATGCGGAGAGTGCCGCTGTTGCGAGAACAAGAGCAAGTGCGAGAGAGATAATGCTGAGAAGCTTTTTCATGTCATATGCTTCCTTTCATAAAAGTTACATACAGTATACCTAAATATTTATGCTTTGTCAAGTGGCATATTGCACCTATTTTCGAATATTTATTGTATGCTCATGTATATTTCGTGTTTTGTCCCGGCGCGTCAGTCCTCGGCGCCCTTCTCGCGCTTCGACGAGCCGCGAAGACGCGACCACAAAATAATTATCGCCTGACCGGGGATGCCGAGCACAAAAAGCTGCCACAGCCCCTCGGCGAGCGGCAAAAGCGAAAGAAACACCGCCGCAAGCAGCGACCACATGAGAAGCGATATGATAGCGAAATTCCGTCTGCGGTCGAACCATATCGAATTGAACACGAGCCATACGATCATCGAAGCCGGCACCGCGTAGACAAACAGCAGTCGGTTCATGCGGAAGCCCGGGAGAACGATATTCGTGACAACGAAGGCAAAGGTCGCAATGAGCCACACGAGCAGTATGCTCATGCAGGTGATGGACGCGCGGTTCGACATCCGGCGCCGCCTTGTCTGTATCGGAACGGGCTCAGCCTCGCTTTCGTGCTCGAGCGTCAAAAGATAATCCACGCTCACGCCGAACAGACGCGCAATATCGCGAAGCACCGCAACATCGGGCAGCGACTCTCCGCGCTCCCATTTCGAGACCGCCTTATCGGTATAATTAAGCTTTTCGGCAAGAGACGCCTGGGTCATGCCCGCCTGACGTCTGAGCGCCTGCAAATTCTGCGCAACTGCCGCTCTGAGCTCCTCCATCGTGCTACTCCTTCGTCCGTTTTTGACCGTAATTTGTAACTCTACTCACGGTAGAGTCCGAAAAAACCGTGTTTTTGGTGCCGCGACGGCAGAAAAAGCGTTTGAATACGCGCAAAAAGCCGCGAAAACCGCCCGCCACAGCTCATTTTATATTATATCACATTGCACCACTCCTTGCAAGCATTATTTTGCCGCTCTCCCCGCAGTAGAGCACAAAATGCGCCGATTCTACCGATTCATAACAAAGCTTCTACAAAGAATTCACGAGCAATAGACACGCTTTGCTTGACTCGCGGGAGTCTTTAGTGTATAATATATGTTGAAACTGAAACATGTGCTTCACAGGAGGCTTTAACGCAATGAACAATTATACCGTTTTCGTAGACTCGTCCTGCGACATTCCGCAGGAGCTGCTTGACAATTACGGTCTGCATACCATCGAGCTCACCTTCCGCTTCACCGACTCCCCCGAGGAGTTCCGCAACTGTGACCTTGACATCGACGATTTCTACAGAAATCTTCGTGAGGGACGCGACGCGAAGACCGCGGCTATCAATGCCGAGCAGTTCAAGCTGAGCTTCGAGCCGGAGCTTGAGGCTGGACGCGATGTGCTCTACATCGGCTTTTCGTCCGGACTCAGCACGACCTACAATCAGTCGCGTATGGCAGCGGCGGAGCTTGCAATGAAGTATCCCGAGCGCCGCGTGCTGACGGCGGACTCCCTCTGCGAGTCAAGCGGCTACGGAATGATAGTCATGCTCGCAATGAAGAAGCTCGCAGCCGGTGCGACCCTTGAGGAGACGGTCGAGTACATCGAGAGCACACGTCTTTCGATCTGCCACTGGTTCACCGTCGACGACCTTCAGTTCCTGCACCGAGGAGGCAGAGTCGGCGCGGTAGCCGCCTTTGTCGGCACCGCCATCGGTATCAAGCCGATCCTCCACGTGGACAACAACGGTAAGCTTATCAATCTCTACAACGTTCGCGGAAGAAAGAAGGCTGTTCGCGAGCTTGCAAAGAAGCTCGGCGAGCTGAGAGTTGACGGTGACGACTCGCCGATATATATTTCACACGGTGACTGCCGCGAGGACGCAGACGAGCTTGCCCGTCAGATCAAGGAGCTCTGCGGCGCCGACGTTGATGTAATTTCACCGATAGGACCCGTTATCGGTTCGCACTCCGGTCCCGGAACTCTTGCCTTATTCTTCGTCGGCAGTGAAAGATAACATATCACACATATTCGGAGCTAACATGAACAGTACAGCAACCAATAAATTCGACCTGACACTCCTTGACGGCGAGAGCTTCGCCCTCATGGCGCGCGCGGGAGGGGCTAACCTCTGCCGCAACGCCGAGGAGGTCAACGAGCTCAACGTATTCCCCGTTCCCGACGGAGACACGGGCGACAACATGAGCATGACCGTCGAGGGCGGAATTGCCTCTCTCGACAAGAGCGACTGCGCGACGCTTTCCGACGCCGCAGGTGCGCTCTCTCGCGGAATGCTCCTCGGAGCCCGCGGAAATTCCGGAGTTATCCTCTCGCAGATGTTCGCGGGCATCGCAAGAGGCTTTGAAGCACGCGATGCTGCCGATATTCCGACGCTTCGCAGTGCGCTGAAGCTCGGCGTAAAGCAGGCGTATGCCGCAGTTATGAAGCCCGCCGAGGGCACGGTGCTGACGGTAGCACGCGAGGGCGTCGAGAATGCGCTTGCCGCCCTTGACGACAACTGCACGGTCGGAGAGCTGTTTTCGCGCGTGCTTGACGAGATGCGCGCTTCTCTCGCCAGAACGCCCGACATGCTTCCCGTGCTTAAGGAGGCAGGCGTCGTTGACAGCGGCGGAGCCGGACTTGTTTATGTATTCGAGGGCTTTGTACGTGCGCTTCGCGGGGAGAAGATCGACCCTGTCCCGCCGTCAAAGAACGTCGCAAAGGCAGTTGATCTTTCCGCCTTCGGTCCCGACAGCGTAATGACCTACGGCTACTGCACCGAGCTTCTGCTCCAGCTGCAAAGCTGCAAGGTGGACACAGACAGCTTCGACCCTGTGGTCATTACCGAATTCCTCGAGGGCATCGGCAATTCCATTGTTGCCTTCAAGACGGAGAGCGTTGTGAAGATCCACGTCCACACAATGACTCCCGAGCGCGTGCTCGAGTTCTGCCGCCGCTTCGGTGAATTCCTTACGGTCAAGATCGAGAATATGTCCGTTCAGCACAGCGAGCTGTCCGCAGAGGGCAAGGCGCCCGACAAGGCTGCCGCAGCGGCTGAAGAAGCCGAAAAGGCGTCCCGCGCAAGAGCCGAGGCTCACCGTGAGCGCCGCCGGTTCGGTTATATTGCGGTAGCAAGCGGTGCGGGGCTTGAAAAGCTCTTTTACGACCTCGGCGCCGACTGCGTTATCGACGGCGGTCAGACAAAGAACCCGTCTATCTCCGATTTTCTCGAGGCGTTCGACGCGACAAACGCGGAGCATATATTCGTTCTTCCGAACAACGGCAATATAATTCTCGCCGCAAGCCAGGCGGCGGAGCTTTACAGCGATTCCGTAATTCACGTGATCCCGAGCCGCGACCTCGGCTCCGGCTACGTTGCGCTCTCCTCGCTCGACAGCTCGCTTACCGAGCCTGCTGCGATCGAGTCTCTGCTTACGGAGGCAATGGAGGATGTAACAACGGGCAGCGTATCTGTCGCGGTACGCGATGCGAACCTGAACGGAGTTGAGATAAAGGGCGGTGAATACATCGGCTTTATCGGAAAGCAGATGCTCGTTTCCACGCCGACGGTCGCCGATACGGCGTGCGCGCTTGCCGACCGCATGCTCGAGGACGGAGAGAAATTCATGCTGACGGCATTCGTCGGAGCGGATGCAACGCAGGACGACTGCGCCGCGCTCGAGTCACACATTGCCGAAAAGCACCCCGACATTGAGCTGTACCTCGCCGAGGGCGGTCAGGAGGTTTACGAATTCCTCCTCGTCGCCGAAGGCTGATAAGCTTATAATATTGATAATACCCGAGCCTGCACTGCAAACTCGGGTATTTTTATATTCTCACGTTCTTCATATCGATGCATTCACCGAGAGAAAGGCTGTAGATATACGCCTCGTCTATCTCGCGACCGAATATTTTGCCCGCCGCCTGCATGTAGTAATACAGCTGCCGCGCGTGTCGGCGGCGAAGCGCTTCATGCGCCGCTTCGCTGTGGCTCGCCTCGTAGTGCGTCACGGAGTCCGTCTTGTAATCAAGCAGCACAAGCCTTCCGTCGGCGTCCTCGAATATGCAGTCAAACACGCCCTGCACGGTAATTTCCGCCCCGTCGCGGCGGTACAGCGTCTTCAGCTCAGTCTCCGAGGTGAAGCTCTCCGCGTCAAGCGACAGATTAAAGCGAAGCTCGCGGAACACGCGCCGTGCGGAAAGAATTCTTTCGACCGTGTCGCTCGCGGCAAAGCGCTCTATCTGCGAGCGCTCGACAAGGCTTGCCATTTTTTCAGTTATGAAGCCGGCAGAGAGCAGCCTCTCGAGCTCTGCGTCGACTCCGCGCTCGCGCAGTGCGGAAAACGAAGCGAACTGCAAAAAAACGTGATTTGAGGTTCCGCGCTCTGCGGCAATGCCGTCCGTGCTCTCGCTCATGAAGCGCGGGAGCGGCATTTTTTTCTCGCCGTGCTCCTCTCCCGCATCACTCGCCGGGAAAAGCTCGGAAAGCGTCGGAGTCGAGCTCTCGTCAAGAAGGCTCGGATACAGCGCCGACACCGCAAGCTTCGACGGCAGAGTCGTCATGTGCTCAAACGGGTACACAAACGCAAGTGATTCTCTCACCGCGTCAATGTCGACCGAAGCGCTCTCCTCCCCGTCGCTCTCCGTCGTGAGCGCAAGCGAGGTCATCTCGCCCGTAGCCGCATCGCGCGCGACTGCCGTAAGCTTCACCGGAAGCTCGGCGTCCGACAGCACCCCCGCAAGGATGTGATCTATCATTCGCGGCGCACTCACCACCGAAAACTCATCGACAAACGGGAGAGCCGCTTCCGCCGCCTCGAGCTCTCGCTGCGGCGAGCTTGAGCATTTCGCCGTGATGAACAGCCGCTCGACGGCTCGCGTCATCGCAACGTACAGCACGCGCATTTCCTCTCGGGCGTTGTCCTCGCCGAGGCGTAGTCCGAGCGCGTCGCGCACGGGATTTCCGCACATTACAAGTCCGCCCTCATCAGGCAGACGCGCGGCAAGACCCGCCTCGCGGTGCAGCAATATTCCCGCCCTCTCGTCAGAGGCATTGCGGCGCTTGCCGCACTCGCAGACAAAGCACACGGGAAACTCAAGCCCCTTCGACTTATGTATGCTCATCACGCTGACGCCTCCCTGCCCCTTTGCATTTTCGACAGTCAGCTCATTCGAAGCAAGCTTTTCGTCGATAAACGAAAGGAAGCCGTAGAGTCCGCCGTAGGCACCGGATTCGTAGGTCTGCGCCAGGTCGCGTATGCGTCTTATATTGTCGGCACCGCACGGCGACGCTGTGACCTCGGCGCTGTCGAAAAGCGAGCATTCCGAGATAACGCGGTCAATGAAGCGGTCTGCGCTCATTCCGCGCTCGGCGCTTCTGAGCGACGAGAGTCGTTGTGTGAAGCACCTGCATTTTTCGCCGAGCGCACCGTCCCCCTCGGCAGCCCTTGTGACCGAGGTGTAAAGCGGGCAATCGGTATCGTGCTCGCGAAGTGCGACAAGCTCGTCGAGCGTAAAGCCGAACACGGACGAGAGCATCGCGCCCGCAAGCGGTATGTCGCGCATGGGATTGTCGACTGCGCGAAGAATATCAAGCATCAGAATCACCTCGCGCTCCTCGGCAAACGGCGAGCCGCCCGCGAGCTGCGCGGGAACTCCGCGCTCCGTCAGCGCACGGACGTAATCCTCGCCCTTCTTGTTTGCGTTTCTGAGCAGTATCGCAATGTCGCTCGGGCGGTACTCACCCTCGCGGAGCAGCGCACATATTCTCTCCGCAACGTAATCCGGCTCCGAAATGCTGTCGCTCTCGTCGGTGCTTTTCTTTCTCGTACCGTCAAGAAGGCACACCTCGACCGGCGCGGTATTGCGCGATACGCCGCCGTACACGAGGCAGTCCGCCTCCTCGAACGGAATTCCGCCGTAGGGGAACATGCATCTTGACACTGCGTTGACAAATTTTACTATCGGCTCGGCGCAGCGGAAGTTTTCACTCATGAATATGCTCTGCCCCGCCTCGTCTCCGACGGCACGGCAGTCAGCTGCTCGATCCCACGCCCTTCTGTAGGAGGAAAAAACCTCCGGCTCGGCTCCGCGAAAGCGGTATATGCTCTGCTTTATGTCGCCGACGAAGAATTTCTCAGCCTGCGAGCTGACCGCGCGGAATATTCCGTCCTGTAGTCTGTTCGTGTCCTGATACTCGTCAATGAAAACGAAGCTGTAGCTTCCTGCAATCTCTCGCACGGTAGCCGTCGGTTCTCCGTTGTCGGAAACGAGCAGGCGGTACGCCTCGGTCTCGAGATCGGCAAAATCAAGGCAGTCTCGCTCGCGCTTTAATGCACGGTAGCGCTCGGCGTATACGTGCAGCAGCTCCGACGCTCCGCGCAGCACCGACGCCAGGCGTCTCATGCTTTTTGCTATTTGCTCCTCGTCGGAGGCAAAATATCTGTTCAGCGTCTCGGTAAAGCACTTTTCTATCTCGTCGCGCAGCTCCTTAAAGCGAAGCGCGGCGTCGGTCTTCTGCTTTGCAGACAGGGTGCCGAGGGAGACCTTTTCGTAGCTTAAAAATGCCCTGTGCATCTCGGCATAGGAGCCTTGCGAGCGCTCTGTGAGCAGTCGCGTCAGATAATCGTAGATCGCGCGGGCTGTCGGCAGGTATTTTACCGTTACAGCCTCGCTTTGCGCCATCTGCGGCATAAGGCTGTCGAGTACCCTCTTATAATGCTGCGCCGCGTCGCTCACACGTTTTTTAATTATCTCGCCCCACGGGCTGTCGAAGAACTCTTCCTCTGCCGCCGCCTCAAGGCGCTCGGCGCATTCCCTCGGAAAGCTCTCGTCAAGCCCCATTGACACAAGCTTATCGTAAAGCTCGCGGAGGGTCAGGTCAAGCTGCGAAGCATCGCGCGTGCGTCCGAGAGTGTCGGCAAGCGTGAATATATCCGCTCCGTTTTCCACCCTGCACCGCCCCGCGAAGAAATCGTCGACCGTGCTCTCCATGGCGCGCGACTTCATTACTTCGGCGTCCGCGTCGTCGCAGACAGAGAAGGTGGGGGATATTCCGCACTGTGCGAAATGCTCGCGAAGCAGCTTTGTGCAGAAGCTGTGGATCGTGCATATATCGGCGTATGCGATATCTCTTATGTGGCGCGACATCGTGCGGTCGGTCTTCGCGCCGGCGGCAAGCGACTTTGTAATACGGTCACGCATCTCGCCTGCCGCCGCCTTTGTGAAGGTGACAATGAGGAATCGACTGAGCTCGGTGTCCTCGTTTTTCAGCAGCGACAGTATCTTCGCCGTCAGTGTCGCGGTCTTTCCGGAGCCCGCCGCCGCGGAAACCAGTATATTGCCGCGGCTCTCAATGGCGCATCGCTGCGCCGGTGTCCAGACTACCTCTCCCATATCACTTCCTCCTTCCCTTCTTCTTGCATATTTCGCCCGCAGGGCAATATTCGCACACGTCTGCGGACGCACCCTCGAGCGGTCGCGGAGCCGCAAGTCCGCTTTTCATCTCGTCGGCTATGCTGCACACCGTCTGCTCAAGCTGTGCGTACAGCTCGCCGAAGCGCTCGAGCGAGGCAAGTGAGGCGCAGCGCTTGTAGGTTCCGTCGCTCTTCAGCGAGACGGGCGTGTATTTTCCGCTGATGCCGCTATCCATCGCGTCGAGAACCTCGCGCTCGTCAGTTACGACGCCGCTTCTGACTATCGTTCCCGCCATCAGCTCACGCGCCCTCTCGGCGCTTATCGGTGCGTCGGAGACGGGGTCATTCGGCTTCAGCGAAAGGTACATCGCGCCGGCGGGAAGTATTTCTCCCTCGCCTCCGGTCACGCTCGCCTCAAAGCCCGAGCCCTTCGAGCGCCATGCGCTGAAAAGGTACAAAAGCAGCTGAACGTCGAGTCCTCGGCGGACATCCTCGAAGGAAAAGCGCTTTTCCCCCGTTTTGTAGTCGATAACGCGAATATACGTCGCGCCGTCGGTCTTATAAATGTCGAGGCGGTCGAGCACTCCGTAAAGCGAGACCGTGCCGCCGTCGGCGCATTCGAAGCGTATCGGCGGCGGAGACTGCATGTCGCTCTCGCCGCGCACTCCGCCTATCGGGAGCTCGGTTTTGTATATTTCAAAGCGGCTCTGCGCCGCCTCCTCCATTATCGCGTCAAGAAAGACGAGCAGTCTGCGTCTGAGTCGGATGAAAAGATATTTCACCCGTCCGTCGACGGCGTCCGTGAAGGTGCGCGACATGTAGTCGGCTATTATGCCGTCGCATATCTCCTCCGTTCGCTCGCGGGAAAGCGGATAGCTCTCGCCTGCGGTAACTGTGAAGAATTCCTCCAGCACCGCGTGGACGAACAGTCCGATATTCGGCGAGGCGACGGCGGCTCTTTTATTCTCGTCAAGCTCGAGGACATATCTGCAATAATACGACATCGGGCACTTCACGAAGCTCGTTATCCTCGACTGAGTAAGGTTCAGCCGTCCGCCGAATAAAATACGTGCCGTCTGCTCCGACACATGCGTGTCGTCCGTTATGCTCTCGCGCCGTGTCTCGGTATCGCCGTACAAGCTCTCGCGAAGAGCTCTCAGCTCTCCGTCTCCCGTTGCGCGAAGCTCGGCGTCAAGTGAGTCCCTGTCGAATATTCTGAGCTCTGCCGGAAGCCTCGAATAGCGCACCTCCTTGCAGCCTGTAAGCTGCATGATCCTGAGCGCGCCCTCCGACGGGCGGCAGGCGGCACCGTTCGAGCTTTTCGGCACGAATACGCACAGCGAATGCGTCGCCTGCGATATCGCACGGTAGAAGCGGAACAGCTCCTCCGAGGCGCGCACGTCTGCCGTCGAGCCGAAGACCGCTCCGCATTCGGCAAGTCTCTCGCGGTCACTGTCCGAGAAATATCCGCCCTCGGACGGAACGGCGGGAAATTCTCCGTCGACGGCTCCGAGCAGGAAAACGTGCTTTATTCCGTCGGTGCGAAGTCCCGACGCCGAGGTGAAGGTCACGTTGTCGATACCCGTTGGTATCGCACCCGTGTCGGCGTCCGATATAACATATCTGAAAAGGGTCGAAAAGCCGCTGCTGTCGCACACGGCATCGGGCACGAGCTCGACAAGAGTGTCAAATGCGCGGCATATCTCGCCCCACACAAGTCTCTCTCGCTCCGCGTCGTCCGGTGACAGCGTGTCCGCACGCTGCTCTGCTCGCTCCCACGCCCCGCTCTGCTCGAAATAATTGCAAAGCGCGACACAAATATCACGCACCCTTGCCGCACCGCCTTCGAAGATGTCGCAAAAGCGCTCGAGCGGCTCTGTCAGCCTCTCTCTCGCCTCGTTCGCAAGGCGAAGTGTTTCGCGTGCGCGCTCGCTCAGCCTTTCGACATAGCCGTCCGGGTTCATCGTCCACTCGGTCGAGAACATCGCGCGACCGCGTATATTCCACGTTTCGGTATAATTTTCGAAGGCGCAGGCGAGCGTGTCGTCGAGCGGCGACAGTCCAGTTTTCACAATAGCGGTAACATCCTCGCGTCGCCAGCGTCCGACCACGCGCAGCAGCGAAAGTATGAGGCGCACCGTCGGTGACGACATTATCCTCTCGCTGTCCGAGGTGAAGACGGGAATACCGTGGCTGCGAAGTGCAGCGTCGGTCACTCCGCGAAGCGAGGCAGCGTCCGAGGCGACCACGGCAATATCCGAATACCGTGCACCACCTCTCACAAGCTGTGCTATAAACGCGCTCAGCGCCTGAGCCTCCTCGTATCGGTCGCGAACGGAGATCACGCTCACAGCACCGTCCGTACCTGACGTGCCCTCCGGTGCCGAATAGTCCCACAGACTGCGATACAGCGTCCGCAGGCTCTCCTTTTCCGTTCGGTAGGAGCCCTCGAGCGTGATTCGCTCAATTTCTCCTCTTTTCAGCGCCGTGCCGAGCATGCTTTTGTAAAAGCGGCGCACACCCGCAAGATGCACGCCGTCCGCATCCGCGCTGTCCATCGGCACAGTTACCGTAACTCTGTCGGCAAGGCGGATTATCTCACCGAGGGCTGCAAGCTGCGCCCCGGTCATTGAATAAAACGAGTCGACATACACGTCGCAGCCGGCAAAATAGCCGCACTCCGCGGCGCGGTCGCGTATTTTGAGCACGGGCTCCTCAAGGGACGAAAGCTCCACGTCCTCAAGTGAATTATACGCCGCGGCAATGAGCGCAAGGTCATGCGCCCGACGCGACAGCGAGCTTGTACCCTCCGTTTTTTCAAGGTCGTCAGCGGCGTCCGAGAGCTCCTTTGCACCGATGCCGCTCATTGTCAGCTCGCGAAGCGCCGAATAAACGGTGGGCACGAGCGATATCGGGTCGCTGCCCGACGACTCTCCAAGCTCAAGCAGCCCGTCATACACGCTCATCATTGCGCGCCACACGGTCAGCTGCCTTGCGCCGTTCGTAAGCCTTCCGTAGGACAGACCGCCGACTCGGCGGGAAATGCTGTCCGACAGACGCGTAAAATTCGTGATCTCGGTGCGAAGTGCCGCCGTTGTCGGAAGCTCACGCGCTCCCCGGCTCTCAGCCGTAACGGTGTTCTGCTCGGGAACGATAAGGCACACCCTTCGCTCCGTGCTCTCGAGCGTTCTCTTTATCTCATTAAACACGAAGGTGCTCTTACCCGCTCCGGCGCCTCCGAAAACAAATCTTACCACAAGCGCACCTCCTAAAAGGTGAAATATTTATCGAGGGAGCGCATCTGAAGCGCCTCCATAACATGCTTTTTTCCGATCCTGCCGCCGGCTTCCATGCTCTCGGTCACCTTACCGCCCGCCGCAACGTAGTCAAGATCGGCAATAGTTCGCGCGACCCGCAGCACACGGTCATAGGCGCGTGCCGAAAGGTTCATTCTGCGGAACGAGCTTTCGAGAATTTTCAGGCAATCGTCGTCAAGCACGCAGAACTGCCTGATGTCGTCGGTATCCATGACGGCATTGCGTCCCGAGGCGTAATTCCTCCGTCCCGCCGCGCGAAAGCGTGCCCTTGACAGGCAGCGTGCCGCCTCGACACGCTCGCGTATCGTCGCGGAGCTCTCGCCGGGCGCGGAATTTGACAGCTCGGAAAAATCAAGCTCAGGCATCTCGAGCTGAATATCTATTCTGTCGAGCATCGGTCCGCTCAGCTTTGACAGATAATTCTTAACATCGGCTTTCGTGCAGCTGCAGCTGCCGCGACGGCTGCCGAAATAGCCGCAGCGGCACGGATTCATGGCGCACACGAGCATAAACGCCGACGGGAAGGTAACGCGACCC
>CAYYKO010000017.1:0-14875 GCA_964441695.1 uncultured Ruminococcus sp.
TGTCTAAATTATATATGATTTCACCACGTTTGGCAATCGGCATTTTAGATAGTATTTTCATTTGTTTTTTGTGCAGTGCGACGAAAGAAGAAAGCACCGCTGACTTCATTGAAGCGTGCGGTGCTTTCCTATTTCGTTAATTTGCGTTTTCAGTGGGCGCAAGATATTTTGCGCGGTTTGCGTTGTGCTCCTCGAGCGTTGCGGCAAAATATGTTGCCTTTCCGTTTGACACGAAGTAGTAGTAATTCGTGTTCTTCGGGTTCAGTGCGGCAAGTATCGCACTGTTACTCGGGTTTGCGATGGGTCCGGGCACGAGACCTGTCACCTTGTACGAATTGTAGGGGTCGTCGCGGTTGAGGTCCTCGCCCGTCAGGTTCGGTCGAACTCCCGTCTCGTGCTGTATCGAATAAACGACGGTCGCGTCGCTCTCGAGGCACGGGAAGCTTGCGGGATTATTGAGTCTGTTGTGGAAAACGGACGAAACGTCGCTGAATTCGGCTTGCGTTGCCGCCTCCTTCTCGATTATGGAGGCGAGCGTAAGTATCTCGTCAACGCTGTAGCCGAGCTCTGCGGCACGCTCCTTATAGCTCTTCACGAAAACCTGCTTAAAGCGTGTGAGCAGCTTATTGATAACTGTGACCTCGCTCGACGCATTGTAGAACTGATACGTATCTGGGAAAAGATAGCCGTCGAGGCGGTATATCCTGCCGTCCGCAGCCCAGTCGTCTCCGAGCTCATCGATAAACCAGTAGTCAAAGTCGTAATTATTAATGACATCAATATACTTATCGCGCTCGCCGATGCCCTTCTCGACGAGAAGGTTGATTATCTCATCGGTCGTATAGCCCTCGGGTATCGTGATCCACGAAACGCCCGTCGGGATCTTCTCACGGAATTCTGCGAGCAGCGCGTCGTAGCTCATCGAAGGCGACACGGTGTAATTACCCGCCTTTATGTCGGTCGTTCCACGGTTCTTCGTCTTGAAGAGCCACTTGTACTTTATAATATTGTTGTCGTGCAGAATGTCCGCAACGTCGCCGAGGTCGGCGCCCTCGGGCACCGTTATCTCAACGGTCTCGTCGGATTTCGAAAAGGCGTAAATATCGTTTGCGGCGAATATCACGATTATCGAAATTATAGCCGACACGGCAAGCACCGAGGTGATGTAAACGACGCACTTTATAAGGCTGACGACCGTGTTGTTCATGTGAGACGGGGTCGACTGACGCGTGCTCTTGGCACCCGGCTCGACAGAGGCGTTTTTTTGCGGCGTGTCGATCTTGCGTGTAGCATCACTTGCGGGCGGCACGGCACGGCGGCGTGCATTCTGTGCATTTCTGCCCGCAGCGGGCGTGCCGGGGGCTGCCGAAGCGTTCTGAGGGTGCGCGTTTCCGGAGCGTATTTCGGCTCGACCCGGTGCGTCGGGCTTTTCGGTGCGCGGAGGCATTTTTCCGACGGAATTCTGCGCCGCTCCGTTTTGATTTATATCCGCACGAAAGCCGCCCGTCGGCGTTCTCGCGCTGTCGGGGGCTCTGTTCTCCGGCGAGCTGCCGAAGGAGCTGTGATTGTTGTTATCCATAATATTCCCATCCTTTATTTTGAAATGAGGGAGTCTTCGAGCCTCGCGGCAGCATGCTATTTTATCGCGAATATCGCGATTATGTATATCACCGCGAGCACAATGAACGACGGTGAAAACACGGAGGACGCGAGGGACATGACAGAATTTGCTTTAGCCCCCGGCGCGTAGTCCGACGGCGCATTGCTCTCGGCATAGCCGCGATAAAGCCCCGCCGCCTCAAAGCACATTATCGCCGCAAACAGCACGGCGCAGCCCGCCGCAACTATAAGAAACAGCATGCCGCTGATATTCTGCTTTTCGGCAACGGCAAGCACGCGCTGCTCGAAAAACAGTATGAACACGTTGTACACCGTATGGAGCAGCATCGGAGCAATTACCGAGCGCGCAGCATAGGCGGTCATCGACAGCACGACGCCGCAGAAGAAATACACGGGAAAGCGCACGAGGTTGAGGTGGCACGACGCGAACATTACACTGCTCATAAACACCGCACAGAATATTCCGAGCGGGGAGTACTCGGCGAGGATTATCCCGCGAAAAAGGAATTCCTCCGTGACCGCCGGAAGCACTGCAAAGGCAAGCACGAGATAAAGTCCGTCGAAAAAGCCCTTGTTCATCGCGTAGCCCGCGCTCGTTGCGGCGGCGGTCTCAGCCATTGTCACAGGTGACAGGCGTGACATGAAATACTCGATAACACAGCTTCCGCATATCATAACGACAAGCGCACACAGCATGAAAACAAGTGAAGCCGCGCGCGGTCGCGAAAGGCGAAGCCGACGTCTGTATTCCCCACCCCTGAGCGTGCAGAAGAAAAGCGACGGCAGCATAAATATCACAAGCTGGAGCACCACCGTGGTCATATACGGATTGTCGTCAAGCCCGATGGCCGAGGCGGGCACCATGCTGAATATTAAGGTCAGCAGCAGCACAGCGCACACCACGATCGGTGCCGCTATCGTCGGTTTAGCCTTCATATTTACACATCTCCGAGAATGACTTTATTTTCGGTCGCTGACGGTCTTGACGCCCTTCTCCGTAAGGAGGATGTCGAGCGCCACGTCGTATCTGCCGCGGGGCACGGTCGGAAGAATATAATCGCTGTATATTACGCCTATCTTGCATCCGGAAAAGGCGGAAAGGTATCTGTCGTAGAAGCCCTTTCCGTAGCCGAGGCGGTAGCCCGCCTTATCGTAAAGGAGTCCCGGAACAAAGCAAACGGCGCTTCCGCTCTCGCGCTCGGGGTCGTACACGGGCGCGTCGGGTGACGGCTCGGCAATCCCGTAGGTATCGCTTTTCAGCTCGTCAAGGGAGCTTACGAAATGATAGCGCATCGTGTGCGTCTCCTTGTCGGAGCGCGGGAAGGCGACCTTCTTGCCCGCCTTGAATGCCGCCTCTGCGAGGGCTGACACGTCGATCTCGTTGTCCATTGCGGCATAAAGAAGCACAAACTCCGCAAAGCGGAAGCTGACGAGCCCCTGTGCGCTCTTACAGATCGCGGCATCTCTCGCCTGCTTGACCGAGCGATCCATCGCCGCTCGCTTTTCAAGGTAGCTGTGCCTCAGTTCGTCCTTCTCTTTTTTGATGATATTCATATCGGTCTCCTTTCAATGTTCGGCAAAAGCCTCAGGCTCTGCCGTTAACGGCTGCCTCAACAGCACGTCTTTTCTCCTCGCCGTACAGGCACTCGACAAGCTCAAGCGCGAACGGCAGTGCGGTCCCCATGCAGCGTGAGGTGATGAATTGTCCGTCACGCACGGCATCGGCGTCCTCTATGCGTGCGCCGAGCAGATACTTCTCGAAGCCCGGGTAGCACACGGCACGCCGTCCGTTAAGATATCCGCGCTTTCCGAGTATCATCGGCGCGGCACATATCGCTCCGATAAAGCCGCCGCCCGACAGCACCTGTTCAATATATGAGTCGCAGGCGTCATACTTGTCAATATTTTCGGCACCCGGCATTCCTCCGGGGAAGACAAGAAGCTCGCACTGCGCCAAGGACGGCATCTGTGATGTCGCGTCAATGTCGCACACGACCTCAATGCCGTGAGCTCCGGCGGCATGTGCGCCCGATATTCCGAGCGTTTTCACATCAGCGCCCGCACGTCTGAGCACGTCGACCGTGCAAAGAGCCTCGATCTCCTCAAAGCCGTCGGCAAGCATTACATAAACCATGTTGACATCCTTTCCACCGCCGAAGCGGCTTGTGTTTCAAGTAAAGTATACCATTATTCCCCCGCGAAGCGGTTAACAATTCATAAACATTACAGGCTTTTTTTATGACGCCTACAGAAGCTCGTCCTCGCGCTTCAGCACCATTTCCATGTACTGCTCCTTTGTTATCAGCACCTCACGCGGCTTTTGACCCTCGGGAGGGCTGACGTAGCCGAGCTGCTCCATGCGGTCGATCAGCTTTGCGGCGCGACCGTAGCCGAGCGAAAGTCTGCGCTGTATGAGCGAGGTGGATATTTTTCCGCTGTTCACGGCAAGCTCGAGTGCGCTTTTCAGCATCGGGTCGTCGTCCGCCTCTGCCACGTCTCCGGAAGCCGACGAGCCCTTCTTGCCTGTGCCGCACTTTGCCGCCTCCTTCTCGATCTGCTCGATGACGTCGCTCGAATATTCGACCTCGCTTTCGACGTTCGCGCTCTTGATAAACGACACAACGTTTTCGACATCCGCCTCGGAGACGAACGCACCCTGAACGCGTATCGGCTTTGCGGCGCCTACGGGAAGGTACAGCATATCTCCGCGACCGATAAGGCTTTCCGCGCCCGCGCGGTCGATTATCGTTCTGGAGTCGACCTGCGAGGCGACGGTGAATGCGATCCTCGAAGGGATATTTGCCTTGATAAGACCCGTGATAACGTCAACGGAGGGACGCTGCGTACCGATAATCACGTGCATTCCGGCGGCGCGCGCCTTCTGCATGAGTCGGCAGACCGACTCCTCGACGTCATTCGGAGCCGTCATCATAAGGTCGGCAAGCTCGTCGATGATTATCACAATATACGGCAGATACTCGTATGCGGGGTCGTCTGCGGTGAGCTTGTTGTAATTGTTAACGTCTCGCACGCCCACAGACTCAATGAGTCCGAAGCGGCGCTCCATCTCGGAAACAGCCCACGACAGGCTTCCCGCCGCCTTCTTCGGGTCGCTGACGACCGGAACGAGCAGGTGCGGTATGCCGTTGTAAATATTCAGCTCGACCTTCTTCGGGTCGATAAGTATCAGCTTGACCTCGTCGGGCGAGGCGTTGTAAAGCAGGCTGACGATAAGGCTGTTGATGCAGACAGACTTACCCATACCGGTAGCGCCCGCAATGAGCAGGTGCGGCATCTTCGCGATGTCGAGATACACGCTTTCGCCGCCGACGTCCTCGCCGAGGGCGCAGAGAAGCTTCGACGGCGCATTTTTGAAATACACATCCTCAAGCAGCGTTCTCAGATGCACGGTAGCGCGCTTTTTATTCGGCACCTCAATGCCGACTGCGGCTTTTCCGGGGATGGGCGCCTCAATTCTCACTCCCGTGGTCGCGAGGTTGAGCGCGATGTCATCGACAAGGTTCAGAATGCTGCGAACGCGTATTCCCGCCTCCGGCAGCAGCTCGTAGCGCGTTATCGTCGGACCGCGCGAGACATTGTCGATCTTAGTCTTTACATTAAAGCTCTTCAGCGTCTCAACGAGCTTTACGGCATTCGCGTGGAGCTCCTCGCGGATATTCTCGTCGCGCTTTTCCGTGTCCTCGGTAATGAGCGAGGTGCTCGGGAAGACGTATTTTTTCTTTTCGGGAATACCGACTGCGGTCTGCTCCTCGGCAGGCTCCGCTTTCTCGAGCGCCGTGCGCGTTACCGTCAGGCTCGCGTCGGTGCTGTCGGCGGACGAGGTCTTCACGCCGCCTCGGTCTCCGTCAAGGTAAGCCTGCGTGAGCCTGTCAAGAAGCTCCGCGTCCTCCGGGTCGACAAATATTTTCTTAATGTCGACAGTGTCGTCCGCGCTCTGCTCGGCTTTCACTTCCTCGAGCTTTACGTTCGGGACCTTGTCGTCAACCGTATTTTCGTTCTCTGTCGGCTCAGGCGTCTCGGGCACAAGGGCGTCCGTCGGCGCTGCCTTCACGTCACCTGCGCTCTCGGCCGCCATTCGCGCCTTTGTTCGGCGCATTACCTCATCGAATATGCGCTCGTCGATCTCGCTTTCGCTCTCAACGTGGCTCGGCGTCTCGGAAGCGACCTTGCTTTCCTGCGCGGGCTCCTGCACGGGTCTGGGCTCGTCATCGAGCGGCACGTCCGCATTAAAGCGTGCTCTTCTGCGAACCCTGTAGCGCTGCGGCTCGGCAGCGGACACCCGGTTTTCTTCGGTCTTACAGACTGCCTGTGAGCTGTTTGATGCCGCGCGAGCATCGGCACGCGAGGCATCCGAGGCACCCTCGCGCGAATATCTGCGAAGGCTTGCGTCCTCTCTTTCGCGCCTCTGCTCGGCAAGCTTCTCGCTGTTTTCGCGCGCCACTCTGAGCTTATATCGGATAAGTATCCACAGTCCGCGCGGCGTGATGTTGAAAACAAACAGCACAGGTATCACGAGAACTGCAAAAACGAGCACGAGCGTACCGAGCTTACCAAAGGCGCGGAGCATCAGCTCGCCGAATATTCCACCGATAACGCCGCCTCCGTCAAGCGAGACTCCCGCTCTCCAATGCGCCGCGACCGACAGCGTGTCGACTCGACGAAGAAACACCTGGACAAGCACGGAGGCAAACAGATAAATCGCGCAAAGCGAGGATACCTTCCGTGAAAAGCTTCCCTCCTCGCGGTCGCGACCGTAGGTAAACACGGGTATTATAATGAGAAACGGAAGCGCATATGCCGTGCCGCCGTTAAGTCCGAGAAACAGTGAGCGGATAGCACCTCCGACAACACCTGCGCCGTCGCCCGCAAACATGCATACCGCGACAAAGACCGCCGCGACTATCATAAAATACGGCAGCAGCTGCGAGGTCACGGAGCTATCGCCTCTTTCTTCCTTCTGAACTGCATTCCGCGCGGCGCGCGTGCTCTCCGTGCGTGATGACGCCTTGCTTTTCGTTGCCGGTGCCTTTGAATTTTTCTTGCGCTGTGCCTCGCCGGAGCTTTTTTTCGGCGGCGAGGAGCTGCTTTTTTTCTTCTTCGTATCTGCCATAATATCTCCGATGCCAAAGACCTTTTCCGTAACACTTCAAGGGTCTGAATAATTCAATATTGGAGCGCGCAAACTTTATTTGCAGCGAATTGCCTGTCGGCAAAAGGGCTCCTTATACATTTTAGCAGAAAAGTATGATTTTTTCAAGTAGTGCCGCGCATTCCGCGGGTAAATACGGTATTTTTCCGTCACATCGGAGGTGAATTTTGAAGAATGCCTTAAAGAGCACGGCGTCTCGTGTGACGGCAGCGGGGATTTCCCTGACTGCCGGGCTTGTAAACGGAATCATCGGCACCGGCGGAGGCGTCGTGCTGACATATATGTTTTCGCGTCTTGACGGACACGGCGGCATCAAGGAAAGTCTTTCCCGCGCCATGGCGGTCATGCTGCCCGTATCGTGTGTTTCGCTTCTCACCTATCAAAACGGCTATTTCGATTCGGTACCGCAGCTTTTGGTAACTGTCTTGCCGGCGCTTGTCGGCGGCTTTGCGGGCGGTGCGCTCAGTCGACACGCAACGCCGCTTGTGCTTCGCCGATTATTCGGCGCGGTCATGCTGTGGGGCGGACTTTCGATAATTTTTTAAGGAGTGGATATGCTCGAATATGCCGTAGCCTCCTTCGCCGTGGCGCTTCTTGCGGGCACAGGTGTCGGCGGGGGTGGTCTCTTTATTTTGTACCTTGCCGAATTTTGCTCATACGGACAGCTTAAGGCGCAGGCGATAAATCTTGTTTTCTTCATATTCGCCGCTGCGGGCTCGCTACTCCTGCGCGCAAGACACCGCGCTCCGGACACGTCGCAGCTTACGGAATGCATAATATTCGCCGTCGGCGGCACGCTCATCGGCACGGTGATTCGCACTCATTTGCCCGAGGACATGCTCCGCACCGCGTTCGGAATTTTTATGTGCCTCGCCGGGCTTCGCGCGTTGCTTAAAAAAAGCGGGTCTCCCGAAGCTCGGGAGACCCAAAACAAGTTATAATCAGGAGTATCTGCTCATGATCTCGCGCTGTATTTCGTCGCCCTCCTGGACGAACTTCGCGCTGTAGCCGCCGACACGGACAATGAGGTTTCCGTGAAGCTCGGGATGCAGACGTGCGTCCTGCATTTCCTCGAGAGAGGCTGTTGTGATCTGAGCCATCTGACCGCCGTTTTCGAGATAAGCACGGAAGAGTGCTGCTATCTTTGCTCTCTTCTCCTCGGAATCGCTCTCGGAGCAAGGTACAAGCGCGTTGAGCGTCGTGCCGCCGAGACCGAGCTTCAGAGGAAGCTTTGCAACAGACTTGAGCATAGCCGTGAGACCGTGAGTGTCCGCACCGGGACGCGGTCCCATGGAGTTTCCGAGCGGATCGCCCTTGCGGTGTCCGTCGGGAAGAGCCCATGTGGTATTACCGTAGGAAACACCTCCGCCGAGCAGCGAGCATGCGCCCATGTATACGCCGCCGCGAACGGACTTGTACTTGCGGATCTCGCTCCAGAACAGCTCAAGCACGCGAACCGCCCACTTGTCGGCGACATCGTCGTCGTTGCCGAACTTCGGAGCGGAGAGCATAATCTGACGAACGTCCTCGTAGCCCTCGTAGTTAGCCTTCATAGCCTCGGCAAGTCGCTCCTTTGTTACGCGACCGTCGCCGAATACGATGGTCTCAAGTGCCGTGAACGCGTCACCTACAACAGCACAGCCTGCCGTCTCGACAACGCCGTAGTTGTAGCTTGCGCCGCCGGCATCCTGGTTGATACCGCGTGTCATGCAATCGTCGGTGTATACGCTCTTGACAAGCTTCGAAAGGTTCTTGTCGCGTACCTGCTGACCCATGCTGCAAAGCTCTGTGAAATAGGGTGTAAGGAATTCGACCTGCTTCTTGAAGGCCTCCCAAACCTCCTCAACCGAGTTGAAATCGGTGAGATATCCCGTCTCAACACCGATTCTTACATTGTTCTCTACCTCAATACCGTTGTTGAGCGCGAGCTCGAGTATCTTTGCAAGGCTGATGCTTCCGTCCTCGCAGCCGAAGTTACTCTTACCGGGGATCTCGATCTCCTGGCAGCCGAGCATTGTATAATCACGTGCGTCCTCTGTGGTAACGCCGTACTCGCGAAGTCCGTCGATAACGAGCGTATCGCTGACGACTGTCGGGTCGCTCATTCCCTCGGACCACATCTTAACGATGAGATTCATAACCTCATCGGGAGTGCTCTTTGCGATACGAACGGATGCGCGGGGGTGTGTGTCATGGTAGGAACGGAGTATCTGAAGCATGAGGTATGTAAGCTCATTGGTCGCGTCCTCACCTGTTGCGGGGATAACGCCGCCGAGAGTGACGTTATGCACACCGTGCTCGCGGATCTTCAGGATAATGGATGCAACGATGTCCTCCTTCGGACGCTCGTCGACACCGTCCTTGTAGAAGGGATAGAAATACTGGTCGGCTCTTCCGATGCAGTCTACCCAGTCCCACAGGCAGTAGAACCACATAAGCTGTGTTGCCTCGAGAAGGTTTGTCGGACGGTCGTGTGCTATCTTGCGGCAGTTTCTCTCAACGAGGAGATAGGTGTCCTTAAGATATGCGTCGGTCTCTGCGGCAGCGAGCTCTGCTGCGCGGTCGGCGTGGAGCTCGGCAAACTTGATAAGACCCTCGACGATGATGCGCTGTGCCTTATAGAACTCGTGCTTCTTCTCGTCGTTCGTGTTTGCGTCGTACTTGTTGATCTCCTCAATGGTGCGGTCAAAGCCCCACGCGAGAAGCTTCGGGTATCCGGGAACGGTGTGTCCCTGATATCCGCCTGTCCACCAAAGCATGTTAACCGCGACTCTGTATGCTTCCTTGCCGAAGATCTCCTCGCCGCGAAGGTTCTTTTCTCTGCTCGTTGCGGGATAAAAGCGACCGTTCAGCGCCTCGTATCTAGCGTCGATCTCCGCCTTATTGTACTTCTTGCTGTGCTCGACACGACCCTCGTGATCCTGAATTCCGTAGGAGAAGTGCTCCATAAATCTTCTGCTCGGACGTGTCGTGCCGACGATGATCTCGCCGGGGAGAACTGCGGGCTCACACTCAGTCCAGCTTCTTGCGATAGCAGTCGCAAGAGCCTCGGAGTAGGGTGCATCGGGCATCTCCTCAAATACATCGAGGAAAGGCTCCTTTCCGTCGTATGCGGGACCGCTGAAGGTGCCCTCGCGCTCATCGCGGCAGAAGAGTCTGGGCTCGACCTCATCGATAACGCGGCGCATTTCGGGAGAAAATTCGAATTTCTTGTCGGTGTAAGTGTAGTTCATATCATTTCCTTCCTTTTGGTATAAATTCAAAGTTGTCGGACAGTTTGCGGCTCGTCTTGCCGCCTCTCCTATACTTTATCATTTACGGAGCGAATTGTCAATAGCTTTTTCGAATAAATCCCTACCTTTTTGCAAGAATATTTTTCATTTTGACCTTTGCGCCGTCCGCACGAGCAAAATCGGGTGTTTACTTTACGGCTCGACTATGCTATAATATGTTAGGAAATTTTCTTTCCGCACAAATCTCCGAAAGAAGGAGCATTCCGACATGAATATACCGAAAATATCCGTCGGAGACACGCTTGAGCTGAAGAAGGATCACCCCTGCGGCTCACGTCTCTTCACGGTCGCAAGGGTCGGCTCCGATATCAGGATAATCTGCACGGGCTGCGGTCGTGACATGACGCTCCCACGCGAAAAGCTTGAACGGTCGATCAAACGCATTCACACACCCAAGGAGGAAACAAATGAACGATAAGCTTACAGACGAAATTTTGAGCGTCGGCACACCGTGCGAACGGGCTGACGAGCTGTATGAGGAGACCGAGGCTGTCTGCGAGACGGCAGACGTCGCAGAGACCGGCAGCCCCGCCGATCTTGACGCGCTCGACGAAGCAGCCTTCGAAAAGGGTCGCCAAAGGAAAAGGAAGGGCTCGCTCGGAGAGCGCATGTACGGCAAGAAGTATCTTTCCGCATGCTTCCTCGTTCCCGCTGCGATAATGCTCCTTGTGTACCTTGCAATGGGCGTATTCCCTGCCGGCAACAATTCCGTGCTTGTGCTCGACCTCAACGCTCAGTACGTTTATTTCCTCGAGAAGTTCCGCTCGATCTTTCTTGACGGCGGAAGCTTCCTTTATTCGTTTCAGCGCGCGCTCGGCGGCGAATTCATGGGAATTCTGGCTTATTATGTCGCAAGTCCCTTCAACCTTATCTCGCTGCTGTTCCCGAAGGAATACATGACCGAGGCACTGCTCACCATCTTCGTGCTGAAGTGCGGCTGCTGCGGTCTTACGATGGGCATATTCCTCGACAGCACGCATAAAAAGCGCCGCCCGGTCGTAACGGTCATCTTCTCCGTAATGTACGCGCTGTCCTCCTTTGCCGTCGTCATGCAGAACAACATGATGTGGACGGACAATATCATAGCGCTCCCTCTCATCATGCTCGGACTCGAGCGCCTTATCACTCACGGTCGCTTCAAGCTCTACACCGTGACACTTGCGCTCGCGATATTCACAAATTTCTACATAGGCTACATGTCGTGCATTTTCGTTGCGATATATTTCTTCGTGAGATATTTCACAATGAGCGAGGAGGAGAGAAACCCCACCGGCGAGAAGGGTCACTTCAAAAAGACCTTCCTGCGCCTTGCTGTCTTCTCCGTCATTGCCGTAATGATGGCAGCTGTCATAATCTTCACGGCATATTACGCTCTCAGCTTCGGTAAGCTTGAGTTCTCCGACCCCGACTTTGCTCCCGGACAGCGCTTCAACTTCGCGGACATCCTCTCGAAGCTTTATTTCGGCTCTTACGACAATGTCCGTCCGGAGGGCACACCCTTCCTCTTTGCGGGAATGCTCATGACGATTCTCGCGCCGCTTTACTTCTTTCTCAAGGACATTCCCGCACGACGTAAGATCGGCGCGGGCGTGCTTCTCGTTATCTTTGTCGCAAGCTTCAATCTCACGACGCTCGACCTGTTTTGGCACGGCTTCCAGCGCCCGAACTGGCTCAACTCGCGCTTCGCGTACATGTTCGTGATGGTATGTCTGCTCATGGCATACGAGGTATTCATACGCCTCAAGGAGATAAAATATACCTGTGTCATCGCAAGCGGCGGTATTCTCGCGCTTGTCATCATCCTTCTTCAGGAGATGGGACTTGAGAATCTTCCCGATCTTACAAGCGTGTGGGCTTCCCTGCTCATTATCGGCGTGTACGTCGTATTCCTGCGCTACACGCACGAGAACGCTTCGAGAAACACGGTGGAAACGACGGCTGTCGTGCTTGCCTTCCTTGTCTGCATCGAAATGTTCGCCTCGAGCGTCGCCAACCTTTACGCGCTCGACAAGGACGTCGTCTTCTCGAGCCGCGACTCGTACCGCGACTTCCTTGACCCGTATTACAGGGCTGTGGAATATGTCGAGGACGACGGCTTCTACCGCTCGGAGAAGCTCGCGCACAGAAAGGTCAACGACAACTTTGCCATCGGTCTGAACGGTCTGACGCACTCCACCTCCACGCTCAACTCGAGCGTCATCAGCCTTCTTAACAATTTCGGCTTCGCCGCGAAGTCGCACTGGTCGGAGTATGTCGGCGGAACCGTGCTCTCGGACAGCTTCTTCGGCATCAAGTACCTCTATATCGACCCCGCCAAGAAGACAACTCCCTGGTATGTTGAAAAGTATTACGAGCTCATCGCGACGACCGAGGACGGAATACTCATTTACAAAAACCCATACGCCTTCTCCGTCGGCTTCGGCATATCGTCGGCGGTCGACGAGTTCAAATGCGACGAGCTGAGCTACGACGGACCGTTCGAATACATGAACGACATATTCTCGCTCACCGTCGGCACTGATTCACTTGAGCTCTGGAAGCCTGTTGACCTCGACAGCGTCAAAAACGCCGGCAACCGCAAATTCAACGTCGTAAGCGAGGTCAAGCATACCGGCTACGAGCAGAATTCCGACTCCGAGGACGCGACTCTCACTTACACCTTCACCGCTGAGACGGAGGATCACATCTATATGTACATTCCGACAAAGTGGGCTCGCAAGGCTTCTCTCTCCGTCAACGGAAAGAATCTCGGCTATTACTTCACAAACGATACTCACGCTATAATCGATATCGGCGCCTTCACGCTCGGCGAGGAGGTCAAGGTCGTGCTGAAGCAGGAGGAGGAAAAAATGTACGTCAAGGAGGACGACACGTATTTCTACTCCTTTGACGCCGCACTCTTTGAGGAATACGCTGACAGACTGACAGACTCTCAGCTCGATATCACAAGTCACTCCGAGACCTCACTTGCCGGAAGCATGAACGGCGGCGAGAACGGCACGCGCATTCTTCTTACCGTTCCCTACGACGAGGGCTGGCATATTTCCGTCGACGGCAAGGATATCGAGTACACAAAGGCGCTCGACTCGCTCATTTCCTTCGACATCACCTCAGGCGAGCATGAATTTGAAATGCATTACATGTCCGACAGCTTCAAGTACGGCGCGGCGGTTTCCGTCGCGGGAGTCGTGCTGTTTGCAGCCGCTGTCACGCTCGATACAGTCTTCTCACGTCGCCGCAAAAGGGCGCTCGTTTCCGTGTCCCCCGACGGTGAGGAATGCTGCTGCGACTGCGGCGGACAGCGCGAGATGACACTCTTTTCCGAAAACGGCACCGACGGCGAGAACCTGCCCGACGGCGGCGAGAATACGTCTGCGAAGTCTGCTCCCACGGAGGATGACAACGTATGATATATTCTCTGAAGGGAGAGCTCACATATCTCGACTCTGCGAGTGGTACTGTCGTTATCGAATGCGGAGGGGTCGGCTATCGTCTGACCTCCACCGCAAACACCGTCGCCTCGCTGCCGAGCCTTTCCTACTCGCCGAGCGGCGATATTCAAAGCTCACCCACAGTCAAGCTTTATACCTTCATGTCGGTCAAGGAGGACGCCGTCGAGCTGTTCGGCTTTAAGGATGCAGAGGAGCTTGACACCTTCAAGCTGCTGACCTCCGTGCAGGGCGTCGGTCCGAAGGCGGCAATGTCCATTCTTTCCCTGCTCACGCCGCAAAGGCTTGCTCTGACGATTGCCTCGGAGGACACAAAGGGGCTCTCGCGGGCTCCCGGCATCGGAGCCAAGACCGCCGCGCGCATCGTGCTCGAGCTTCGCGACAAAATGGCAAAAGCATTTCCGTATCTCACCGGAGACGCGCCCGCAGAGCAAAGCACAAAAAAGAGCACACAGACCGCCGACAAGACAAAGCTTCGCGACGCGCAGGACGCGCTTGCCGTTCTCGGATATTCGCGCAGCGAGATCGCTTCCGCAATGAAAAACGTCGATCTCGGCGGCACGCTCGAGGACATAATCAAGGACTCCCTTGCCGTGCTCACGAGCCAATGACGTTTAGCTTTTGAAAGGAGCTTCAATGGATACACACGAATTCGGAGCTGAAGAATTTGATTTTGAAGACAGAATAGTATCGACCGAGTTTACCGGAGAGGATTCCGATTCGGAGCAGACGCTCCGCCCGCAGCGCCTTGAGGAATACATCGGTCAGGAAAAGGCGAAGGAAATTCTGAAGGTCTACATAGACGCGGTCAAGCTTCGCGGCGACTGCCTCGACCATGTGCTGCTCTACGGTCCTCCCGGACTCGGAAAGACAACGCTTTCGGCGATAATTGCCGCAGAGCTCGGCGTAAATCTCCGCGTCACCTCGGGTCCCGCCATCGAAAAGCAGGGCGACCTTGCCGCACTGCTGTCGAACCTCGGTGAGGGAGACGTGCTCTTTATCGACGAGATACACCGTCTGTCACGCTCGGTCGAGGAAATTCTCTACCCCGCAATGGAGGACTTCTCGCTCGATATTATCATCGGCAAGGGTCCTGCCGCACGAAGCATCCGCCTGCCGCTTGCGAAATTCACGCTTATCGGCGCGACGACGCGCGCGGGTCAGCTTACCACCCCGCTTCGCGACCGCTTCGGCGTGCTGCTGCGCCTGGAGCTGTATTCGCCCGAGGAGCTTGCAACGATAGTCAAGCGAAGTGCGGGAATACTCGATGTACCGATATCCGACGACGGTGCGCTTGAGATTGCATCCCGCTCGCGCGGCACTCCGCGTATCGCCAACCGCCT
>CAYYKO010000017.1:14885-20317 GCA_964441695.1 uncultured Ruminococcus sp.
CGTTCGCGACTTCGCACAGGTCAAGGGTGACGGAAGGATAACCTGCGAAATGGCGCAGCTGGCGCTTGACATGCTCGAGATCGACGAGCTCGGACTTGACAATACCGACCGCCGCATGCTCCGCACGATAATAGATTTCTACGACGGAGGTCCCGTCGGACTTGAAACTCTTGCCGCCACGGTCGGCGAGGAGGCTGTTACAATAGAGGATGTCTACGAGCCGTACCTTATGCAGATCGGCTTTCTCAGCCGCACGCCCCGCGGACGCTGCGTGACACGCCTTGCCTATGAGCATCTCGGCATACCCTACCGTGCCCGCCCGACCTCGCTTCCGCCCGACGGTCAGATTACCATGGAATAACAGACTCTACATAAGACAGAAAGGCTCTTACAATGCACAACAGCTCAAAAATCACGCGAGCCATCACATCGGACGGCTCCGCACGTATTGCCTATATAGACAGCACCGAGATCGTCCGCACCGCCGGCGAAAAGCACGGTCTTTCGAAGACTGTGACCGCCGCGCTCGGACGCGCCCTGACGGGCTGCTCCCTTATGGGCTCGCTTCTTAAAAATTCCACCGACTCGCTGACACTGCGCTTTGACGGTGACGGTCCCTGCGGCAGCATAGTGTGCGTTTCCGACTACAAGGGAAATGTCCGCGGCTACGCCGAGAACAGCTCAGTCGAGCTTCCGCCGAATTCCCGCGGCAAGCTTGATGTCGGCGGCGCCGTCGGCGGCGGTACGATGTACGTTATTCGCGACCTCGGAATGAACGAGCCGTACATCGGCGCCTCCCCCATCGTCAGCGGCGAGATCGCGGAGGATATAACGAATTACTTCGCAAACAGCGAGCAGACGCCGACTGTGTGCGCGCTCGGCGTTCGCGTCGGTCGCGACAATGTATGCTTTGCCGCGGGAGGCTACCTGCTCCAGCTCATGCCCGGCGCCGAGGAATCCACGATCTCGCGCCTTGAGAAGAATATCGGACTGATGAATTCGGTATCCGCGCTCATCGCCGAGGGAAAGACGGACGAGGACATAATTTCTGCCGTTTTCTCGGGACTCGAGTACGAGATGTTCGATGAGTTCGACGCTGCGTACCTTTGCACCTGCGACCGTGAAAAATACCTTAACGCAATAGCGGGTCTGTCGGAGGGTGACCTTGACGAGCTGCTCGAGCGCGATGAGCCGATAGAGGCGGTATGCCGCTTCTGCGGTGAGAAATATTCCTTTACTCCCGCCGAGGTAAAGACACGCCTTGACGAAAAGCGCGCTAAGTGATCCCTTCATTACATTAATACAGAGCCTGTCTGCCGGGTCATGCCTTGCTGACAGGCTTTTTTCGTATGCACCTGTTCTTCACGCAGGACGCGTTTTTTCGCAAAAGCACTTGACATGCGCCGGAAAATATATTATAATAAAGCAACAGTTAGCCGTGCCTAACCAACCGACGCGGCTTGCTTTGAAACGATGAGTTAGCATGTGCTAACCGAATTGAGGAGTACAAAATGAGTGTAGTTATCGTAGGCGGAAACGAGTGCATGACCCGCCGCTATATTGAGCTTTGCAACGAATATAAATGTAAGGCGAAGGTTTATCCGAAGATGTCCGCGGGACTGAAGAATCTCGGCTCGCCCGACCTGCTCGTTCTGTTTACGGGAACGGTCTCGCACAAGATGGTGCGCTGCGTGCTCAGCGAGGCGAAGAGCTCTCGCACGCGTATTGCCCGCTCTCACAGCAGCTCCGCCGCGGCCCTGAAGTCGATTCTCGAGGAGCACACCTCGTGATTTCAGCGCAGAAAAAATATTTTTCGCCGAGTTCGGCTTTTTTTCGGAGAATTCTCTTGACTTCTTCCGAATAACTGATATAATAATAGTGATACAATTATCGGCGGGGAAATTCGCTCCCGCACATTGTGAAAGGTCAGGTATTCCCTATGAAGAAGAAAGCAGCCGTTATCGGCTACGGCGGAATGGGCGGATGGCACACTCAGCATATGCTGAACAGCGATGTCGTCGAGCTTGCCGGAATTTATGATATTGATGAAAAAAAGAGCGAGCTCGCACGCTCCCGTGGAATTCGCGCGTACTCCTCCCGCGAGGAGCTGCTCGCAGATCCCGAGATCGAGCTTGTTACAGTTGCTATCCCGAACGACGTTCATGAGGAAGTCGTTATCGCTTGCCTTGAGGCAGGCAAGAACGTTATCTGTGAGAAGCCCGTTACACTTTCTCTTGACAGCCTTGAGAGAATGATCGACGCGGCAAATCGCGCAGGACGTAAGTTTGCCGTTCACCAGAACAGACGCTGGGACGTTGACTATCTCGCAATGAAGCAGCTTCACGACAGCGGCGAGATCGGCAAGGTAATCAACATCGAGTCCCGCATCCACGGAAGCCGCGGTATTCCCTCCGACTGGAGAGGCATCAAGAAGTACGGCGGCGGAATGCTCTACGACTGGGGCGTTCACCTTATCGACCAGGCTCTCATGATCCTCGGCTTTGACGGTATCGCAGGTGTTCGCTGCACCTTCGAGCACATCACAAACGACGAGGTCGACGACGGCTTCAAGCTTTGGATCGACTACGAATCCGGTCAGGAGGCCTTCATTGAGGTCGGCACATATAACTTTATTTCCATGCCCCGCTTCTACATGAGAGCCGAGCACGGAAGCGCGCTTATCACCGACTGGAAGGAAAAGTGCCGTGTTGCAAAGTGCAAGGCTTGGCATGAGTCCGACGTTATTCCCGTACAGACAGCCGCAGGTCTTACCAAGACCATGGCTCCGCGCGACAGCATTACGCTTGATGAGTACGAGCTTGAGCGCCCGAGCTCCGATGTTCACGACTACTACAGAAACTTCGTCCGCGCGATCGACGGTATTGAAGAGCAGTTCATCACACATGACCAGATGAGAGTTGACTTGAAGGTCATCATGAAGGCATTTGAGTCCGTCGAGAAGGGCGAGCGCGTTCCCTTTAACGATTGATCGAAACTGCATGAAGCCTTCGGACTCTCCGAGGGCTTCATTTTTATCCACGGTAATTTTTTCAGTGGCAAGGAGCATATCATGGAAAAGTATTATCTTTGGGACGGAGAAGTTCCGTTCTTTGACCCCTCCTACGGTCAGGACAAGCCGCATTTGAAGGCATTTCCCGCGAAGTGCGAGGACGGCACTAAGACCTCGTGCATCATCGTATGTCCCGGAGGCGCGTATGTCGGGCTAGCAGATTACGAGGGGGATCCTGTCAGCAAATACTTTCAGTCAAACGGCATCAGCGCCTTCACGCTGACCTACAGATGCCGTCCGTATGACCACAATGCGATAGTCGCCGACATTCGCCGCGCCGTAAGATGGGTCCGTTACAACGCACAGCGCTTCAATATAGACCCCGATAAGATAGGCGTGCTCGGCTTTTCCGCCGGCGGTCATCTCGCAATGCTCGGCTCGACGGTATTCGAGGACGGTATTTCCGGCTCCGACGAGGTAGACAGCGTTTCAAGCCGCCCCGATGCGGCACTTCTCTGCTATCCCGTCGTTTCAATGACGCGCGAGCTGACGCACGAGGACACACGCTATACTCTCATCGGTCGACTCGAGGAGAGCGTGAAGGAGGAGCTTGTCAAAAAGTATTCCGGCGAGCTTGCGGTGACCGACCGCACACCTCCCATGTTTATCTGGAGCACCGCTGCGGACAGCTGTGTTAAGGTCGAGAATTCTCTTGTAATGGCGAGCGCACTCAGCGCGCACGGCATACCCTACGAGCTTCACATATTCCCCGAGGGAGAGCACGGTCTCGGACTCGCCGAGGGCTTTGAGGGCGCAGCACATATCTGGCCCTCGCTGGCACTTGATTGGCTCCGCCGTCTTGGCTTTTAAGCTTAAAAGAGGCAGCTATGAATAATATAAAAGCGGAAATACTGTCCGTCGGCACCGAGCTTTTGCTCGGAGACATCGTTAACACCGACGCGGCGTTTATTTCAAAGCAGCTTGCCTCGCTCGGCATCCCCGTGTATCATCAGGGAGTCGTCGGCGACAATGCCGAACGCCTCACTGAGGCGCTGAAGTCCTCACTTTCCCGCGCGGAGCTCGTCATTCTCACAGGCGGGCTCGGTCCGACATATGACGACATCACAAAAAGCGTGACCGCGGAGCTTTTCGGGCTACCACTCGAGGAGGATGCTCACTCGAAGGAAGCTATCATACGTTATTTCCGCGATATCGGTCGCGAAATGACGGACAATAACCTCGCACAGGCGCTGATACCGCGCGGAGCGACGGCAATTGAAAATCATCACGGCACCGCCCCCGGTGTCCGCATAAACGGTAAGGTTGCGGGGCTCGACGGCGAAAAGTGCGTCATTATGCTCCCGGGACCACCGAAGGAGCTCGAGCCAATGTTCAACGAGGGCGTGCTCCCGTACCTTCGCGAGCTATCGCCGTACACCATATTCAGCCTGAATCTTCACCTCTACGGCATCGGCGAAAGCGGCGCGGAGGCGATACTTCGAGAGCTGATGCAGAAAAGCACGAATCCGAGCATTGCTCCGTATGCAGCCGAGGGCGAGGTGCGAATACGCATTACCGCACGCGGCACGTGCCGAGAGGAATGCGAAAGAATGTGCCGCGAGTGCGCCGAGAGCATAAAAAGCGGCGAGCTCGGGCAGTATATTCACGCCGAAAGCACCTCGGACGACGAGCCGTCGGAGGTGACCGTAAGACGCATGCTTTCGCTTCTGCGTGAGCGTCACATGACCGTCGGCTTTGCGGAAAGCTGCACGGCGGGAATGATCGCCTCGCGCGTTGCCGATATCCCGGGCTGCTCGGATGTGCTCCTCGGAGGTATCGTCTCTTACTCAAACGACGTAAAGATGAACGTTCTCGGCGTGTCTGCCGATACACTTAAAAAATACGGCGCGGTCTCCGAGCAGTGTGCCGCAGAAATGGCTCGCGGAGCACGCCGCGCGCTCGGCTGCGACATTGCGCTCTCGGTAACCGGAATTGCGGGTCCCGACGGCGGCTCCGACGAAAAGCCCGTCGGCACGGTTTGCTTCGGCATTTCGACCGTCGACGGCACCTACACCGACACGATGCACTTCGGTGCGCTCAGCGACCGCGGTCGTGTACGCAGGCTCACCGTCACGAACGCATTTTTGAAAATCATCAAACACCTTTCTCACCATAACGGCTGATGAAGGAAAACATATCCACAGGAGAAACACATCATGAAAATGAACAAACTCACAGACACCTTTGAGCTTGCCGGCGGCGTGAAGATCCCTTGCCTCGGCTACGGCACATGGCAGACTCCCGACGGAAATGTCGCAAGAGATTCCGTTAAGGCTGCAATCGACGCGGGCTACCGCCACATCGACACTGCCTTCGCTTACGGCAACGAGGATTCCGTCGGCGAGGGTATCAAGGCCTCCGG
>CAYYKO010000017.1:20327-30366 GCA_964441695.1 uncultured Ruminococcus sp.
GAGCTTTTCGTTACCACAAAGCACTGGGTCATCCACCGCGGCTACGAAAAGACCATCGAGGCTGTCGAGACTTCTCTCCGCAACCTCGGTCTTGACTATCTCGACCTCTACCTCATCCACTGGCCGTGCGTTGAGAAGACAAACGCAGACTGGGCTGAGGTGAACGCAGACACCTGGAGAGGCTTTGAGAAGATGCACCGCGACGGTAAGATCCGCGCACTCGGCGTATCCAACTTTGAAAAGAAGCACCTTGACGCGCTGCTCAAGACTGCCGAGATCAAGCCCGCAGTTAACCAGATCGAGTTCCACCCCGGCTTCATGCAGCTCGATAACGTAAATTACTCAAAGCAGCTCGGCATGCTCGTTGAGGCATGGAGCCCGCTCGGCTGCGGCGCAGTTCTCTCCGACGAGGGACTCAAGAAGATCGCTGCAAAGTATGAGCGCTCCGTAGCTCAGATCTGCATCCGCTTCGCAATGCAGTATGACCTGCTCCCGCTCGTTAAGTCCGTAACACCTTCCCGTATCATCGAGAACACAAAGGTATTCGACTTCGAGATCGCTCCCGAGGATATGGCTGCAATCGCAGCAACTCCCGCGCTCGGCTTCAGCGGCTTTGTTCCCGAGGAGGCTCCCGCAGACGCGATAGTTGCCGCTCAGGAAGCAGAGGGCTCTGACGGCTGCTGCTCCTGCTGCTGCACAAAGTAATATAGCCTGACACAAAAAGCTCCGCTGCTCGGACAGTTTCCGAAGGCGGAGCTTTTTTCTGTGTAGCATAAGCTTATTTCTTTCCGTATCTCGACGAGGCGTAGCCACAGCTTTTGCACAGCGGCTCGGTAATACAGCGTGTTTCAAACGAGCGGCGGAGCGCTGCGGCGCGCGGTGAGGCAAGTATCTCCTCAAGCGGCTGCGAGAATATATTTCCGAGCGGTATCGCGCCGTCTGCGTCAAGGCAGCACGGCACGACCGTCCCGTCGCAAAGTATTCCTATCTGGTCGCGAAGCCCGTAGCACGTGTGGCTTTCGGAAAGGCACTCGCCGTCCGCATCGGGCCACTCAAAGCGCGCGCCGTCCTCGAGAAACACGCGCTCACGCAGCTTATAGCCGCTGTATATCCGTTTCCACTTCCCCTCAAAGGCGGAATGCATCGCAGAGAGAATGCCTGCATTCAGCGCGTCCTCGCCTCCGGCGTTCCACAGGCGCATTACGGCAATTTTCCCGCGCTCCGCTGCTCTGCTGCAAAATGCGAAGCACTGCTCGAGATATTCGTCGAGCACGCCGCCTCGATTTGCCTCGAAGGAATGCAGCGAAATGCTGACCTTATGGAGTGCGGCGGCACCAAGCAGCACCTTTTCGCACTCACGAAGCCTCGTTCCGTTCGTCGTAAGTATCACGCGAAAGCCGAGAGCACCCGCAATTTCGAAAAGCTCGGCAAGCCTCGGATGCAGCAGCGGCTCGCCCATCAGGTGAAAATACAGATAATCCGCAAAGGGTCGCACGCGCTCCGCGGCAGTCGCAAATTCGTCAATTTGCATAAATCGGCGTTCCCGCGAGCTTCCGTGGCAAAAGCTGCACGAAAGGTTGCAAACATTCGTTATTTCGAGAAAAACTTTGTTCGGCATATTGGCTCCGTATACAAGATAAAGCAGGGCAAGCCGTGCGGGATGTCCTGCTTTTTTCTTTGAAATTGCTGTCTCTTACGCGAGGTAGCCCTGTCTGTAAAGGAGCTCCGCGATAAGCACGGCGCCGCCTGCGGCACCTCTGAGTGTGTTGTGCGACATTCCGACGAACTTGTAGTCGAATATCGTGTCGCGGCGAAGGCGTCCGACAGAGATTCCCATACCGTGATAAAGCTCGCGGTCTGTGCGGATCTGAGGACGGTTATCCTCCTCAAAATAGGTTATAAACTGCTCGGGAGCGGACGGAAGTCCGAGAAGCTGCGGTGCTCCGCGGAAGTTCTTCCACTGCTCGAGAATAGCCTCCTTCGGAGGAGTATTCTCGAAGCTTACGAATACGGCAGCTGTATGTCCGTCGGTAACGGGCACGCGGATGCACTGTGTCGTGATAACAGGAGCCTCTGCGGGAACGATTATACCACCGCGAAGCTCACCCCAAATTTTAAGCGGCTCGCGCTCACTCTTCTCCTCCTCGCCGCCGATGTAGGGGATAACGTTATCCACCATCTCCGGCCACGACTCGAAGTTCTTACCGGCACCGGAGATCGCCTGATAGGTCGTAGCGACTACCTCCTTGATACCGAACTTGAGAAGGGGAGAAAGCATCGGAACGTAGCTCTGGATGGAGCAGTTCGGCTTAACGGCGATAAAGCCGCGCTTTGTGCCGAGGCGCTCTCTCTGGCTCGCGATTACCTCGAGATGACTGTCGTTGATCTCGGGAATTACCATCGGAACGTCCGCCGTCCAACGGTTCGCGGAGTTGTTCGAGATCACGGGGATCTCAGCCTTCGCATAAGCCTCCTCAAGCGCAAGGATCTCGTCCTTCTTCATATCAACGGCACAGAAAACGAAATCGCAAACGCGACCTACGGCGTCAATGTCGTTGCTGTTCATTACTATCATGTCGGCAGCTTCTGCGGGAATGGGCGTGCTCATCTTCCAACGACCCTCTACCGCCTCGCGGTAGGTCACACCTGCGGAGCGAGGGCTCGCGATGACCGCCGCAAGCTCAAAATACGGATGATTCTCAAGAAGGGTCACGAATCTCTGACCCACCATGCCTGTCGCGCCGACAACGCCGGCTCTCAGCTTATTACTACTCATTTTCCATTTCCCTTCGGAATTAAGATACATCGCGCATGTCAGACACAGCGTAAGCACTGCCGTGGCACCGACGCGCATTTATAAATATAATACGATTATTTTATCACAATTTCGCATGTATGTCAACAGCATCTGCGAAATTATGACCCCTTCGGCGCATTTTTGCACCAGAAAACGCAGTTTTTGTCATTTCGCACGGCAAAGCATGAATTAATATTCACGCTTTGCATATTACTCGGCTGTAAGATGTGCAACACGCGTCACGTCTCCGGCGCCGATGACGAACGCGGCGTCTCCTGCGCCGAGCGAGGAGCTCAGGTAATTTGATATCTCCTCGAAGGTGTCGATAACGCGGCACGCCTTGCCGTATGAGGCGACCGCCTCGCAAAGCTTCTCCGAGGAGATGCCGTAGGTATTCACCTCGCGTGCGGGATATATCGGCGCGAGAAGCACCTCGTCGACATGCGACTCGCCGAGAGAGCGCGCGAAGCCGTCAAGCAGCTCCGCCGTGCGAGAGAAGGTGTGCGGCTGGAATACGCATACCGTGCGAGCATAGCCGAGCTCGGACGCCGCCTCAAGCGTGTTTGCAAGCTCGGTCGGGTGATGCGCGTAGTCGTCGAATATATCCGCACCGTTTGCGCTTTTTCCCACAAGCTCCATTCGGCGAGAGATACCGCCGTAGGCGCGCAGTCCCGCCTCGATCGACTCGCCGTCAACTCCGTCGCTGTGTGCTGCGGCAGCGGCTGCAAGTGCGTCTGTCACCATGTGGTGTCCGGGCACACGAAGCGCCGCGCGGCAAAGCAGCTCGCCCTTATACATTATATTAAATGAAGCATATCCGTGCTCAAAGTATACGTTCTCCGACGTGTAATCGGCTCCCGAGCCCTCCTCACCGAAGGTGACAGCGGCAGTTCCCGAAAGCTTCAGCGCTGCGTCGACGTCCGCGTCTCCGATATTGACGACCGCGCAGCTTGCCTTTTTCAGAAATGCCGCAAACGAGCCGCGTATCTGCTCCATCGATCGGAAATAGTCAACGTGATCCATCTCTATATTGAGCACGACCGCCGTCGTCGGGTAAAAATCGAGGAACGAGTCCATGTATTCGCACGCCTCGAAGATGAACGCACGCTCCCCGCCGAGAATGTCAGACGAGCCCGCATCCTTTATTACCGCGCCTCCGAATACCGTCGGCTCAAGTCCTGCCGCCGTGTATATCGAGGAAAGCAGCGCCGTGGTCGTGCTCTTTCCGTGCATACCCGAAACCCCGATTCGCGAGGAATAGCCGACCATTATATAGCCGAGAAAATCCGCACGCGAAATACGCGGAATTCCGAGCTCGCCCGCTCTGACGTAGGCGGGGTCGTCCGACGGCATTGCGACCGTGTAAACAAACAGCTCGCAAGCCTCGACAAGCTGTGCGCTCGAGGTGTAATATACGGCGATGCCAAGCTGCTCGAGCGAGCGTGTGAGCGCGGACGGCGTTCTGTCGTAGCCGGAGACGATATGCCCCCGCGCGTGGCAGACCTTCGCAAGCGAGTTCATACTGATGCCGCCGATGCCGGCGAAGAATATTTTCCGTTTTTCGGAGCCGATCATCTCGCAGATCGCGTCGTGACCGAAGTGTGTGTTAGGCAAAGACATGGCGTATGCGTCCTTTCGATTCTCTCGGCGAGGGCTGTGCTACACGTGCTTATCAGGCGCACTGAGCAAATAATTTCGCCGAATATTATAAAAATTGTGCAAAATTCAAAAATAGGCAATAATTTGGATGTAAAGCTGTAATATTATTCCGCTATACTATAAACATACAATTCTACATATGAGTATGGAGAAACACTATGGAGATCACTGATATCAAAGTAAGAAAGCTCTTTGAGACCGGTCCCATGAAGGCAGTCATCTCCGTCACCTTTGACGGTCAGCTTGCACTGCATGACATTAAAGTAATTGACGTACGTGACCGACACTTCATCGTTATGCCGAGCCGCAGAAATCCCGACGGTACCTATCGCGATATCGTCCACCCGATAAATGCGGAGTTTCGCGCGCAGCTCGAGGAGGCGGTGCTCAGAGCCTACGACGAAGAGGTAGCCCGAGCCCTCAGCGAGGAGCATGATTTTCCGAAAAGCGAAGATGTCGACTGCGAATAAGACCGAAATACCTGCGGAAGCCCGCGGGTATTTTTTTATACTGTCAGTATAGCACGATGCGAGAGTTTTGTCAAGACAAAAACTCGGCGTATATTCGCCGTCCGACACGCTCGGGTGCCGACCGCCTTCACGGCTTCTCTCCGCTTTTGATATTTTTCCGCCTTCACTTCGAAAAGTCTATAATAATTCTTGACAATGCCGCGTGTATATGTTACTATAATATTGTAATAATGCATCCGCAGCAGGAAAGGAATGAGTCCGATGGGTCACGCTCAGCGCTGACCGGCTTGCCGTCAGCCTTGCCGTACATTTTATATTATCATCAAAGGAGAATAAGCAGTGAAACGTCATGTTAACCTTACGCTGAGTATAGCTCTTGCAATTCTGCTTGCAGGCTGCTCTGCCGTCGGCGAGAATAGCAGCACAGCACCCGCCGCAACGTCGAAGGCTCCGAATGAGAGCCTCAGCGTGTCGGACGAGCAATCCGATACACAAGCCCCCGAAAGTACCTCTGCCGCCCCGCTCGAGATCCCCGAGAGGCTGTCAGGTCTCGTGCTGCTCCCGGGTAGCAACGGCTCGGAGATGTTTTACACCGAAACTCAGCTGCCGCGATACCATCGCGTGACCGGCAGCGTCACCTTAGAGAGTGAATATGCCGTGTACACCGACCCGTACCCGATCGGTCAGGGCGGCGCACTGTACGATGTAAACGAAGAAGATCTGCCGCGCATGGAAAAGGAGCTTCGCGAGGCCTTAGTCTACTTTTTCGGAGACGACACAGCCTCCTCGCTTGAGATAGCCGACGATCGTTACAGCTCCGCAGAGGGCACCGCCTACTCAAAGTCTGCAAGTCATAACGGGATCAAGGTTTCGGTAAATCCCTACAGCTGCATCGGTGTGAGTGCATACAACCGCTCCTTTGATGTAAGCGAGCTTATCGAATCTCCCGCCTCCATCTCTATTGTCCGTGACGCCATGGACTGCTGCGGAATTACGGAGCCGTTCGTTGTGGAGACAGCTCAGGGTCTCAGCATTTACGAAAGAGCCGACTGCGAATCCGACACCCCGTTCGCGTACTGTAAGCACATCGATATTATACAGTACACGGCGGGCATTGACACACCGAATGTCTACATAACTATTTGCAGAACAAGCCTATCGGACTACAGCTCGAGCTCCTGCCGTACTGTGTCCTACAATGACGCATATGAGTTTTTCAAGCTGATGCATCCGAATGCAGATCTGTCGTCAGTCGTCTGCGTGACGACATACGACAAAAACGCGTATATTGGCTATTACACACCGATATATGACTTCTACTTTAAGGAGCCGGAGCGAACGCTTCACGACCTTTACTGCCGTGTGAGGATACCGGCGGTTGAGTTCACACCCGATATTATCCTGCACTGACTCGCGGGGCAGAGTGCCGTATTTCGGCGCTCTGCCCCATTATTTTTCACGCTCGGGGCAGCCGATGGAAATTATATGTCAAATTATTTGTTGACGAAATAAGGAATTCAATAAATAATTTGTGAACTTTCTCGAAAATCGCGTTTTTTTCTATTGACATCGGAATACTTTTGTGTTAATATAATATTGTGAACTAATGCTCACGCAGAATGAAAGGAATGAGTCCGATGGGTCACACAGCCAAGTAGCCTCGGCAAGACAGTTCCCCGTGTTTTGTTTGCCGAGCTACTATATAACAGTATCGCTCAACAATACAAAATTCAAGGAGGATAGCATCTTATGAAAAAAAGAATGCTACTGTTTTTCAGCACATTCGCATTTACCGTTCTTTTGCTGTCGTTTCTATCTGTTACATCATCAGCCGCTGATAGATGGGAATATGAACCGAATGATGACTTTGATACCTATAATCTGACTTTGGAAGACAGAAATAATTACGGTTATATCTCATCAAAGGAGGATTTCGACTGTTGGAAGACCTTCTTCGCGAAAAGCGGGTACGCCAATTTTTGGCTTGGCAATATTCCGAGCGGATGCAATTACGTTCTTTATGTAGTTGACGAAGACGCCTCTGTCATACTCGGAGAGAGCACCAAATATATGGCAAAACAGCAACTGATCACAATTCCGGTTGAAAACAACAAATACTACTACGTTTGTATATATACTACTGAAGGCTATTCTACCACACAGTCATATACAATGCGTGCCTTCGGCTATCCGGATTATACCATCAGCTCTGTTCCGCTTTACAAGCAGCAATCCAACTCAACCTGTAACGCTGCTTGCGGTAGAATGATTTTGGCAAGCTATGGGATTTATGTATCTGAGACTGATTTCAAGAATACTGCCAACACCCTCGGTCAGGGCAAGGTCAGCCTATGATCGCACTCATCAAACCAACATCAGACAGTGCCTTCGGGTATTCCTCCAACGGACATTATGTTGTAATAAAAGGGTCAACGCACGACTCGGCAGTGAATTACTATGCTGTTGTCAATGATCCGAATCCGAGCTATTGCAAAACATTAAACGTGAAGATGTCCGAAATGCGCAGCCTCTTACGCAACCACTCAAGCGGCGGTCATCTGATTTACGCGTGTGCCCGTTGATAAAAGAATATACCTACTGACATGCTTTCATATATATAATACATTAAATTATCAAGGAGAAACTAACATGAAAAAGATTATAGCCTTTTTACTTACCGTGATACTTGTTGTCTCCCTTATCGGTTGCTCGGGTGGCAACAATAACTCGACCTCAGACTCCACAGATGCTCCCGCAGCATCCGACACCTCAGAAAACGCGCCCGACACATCTGAGTCAAAGCTTGAAAGCATCACCGAATTTCCAAGCTTAAACGGTGCCGGAATGGGCTACATCGGCAAGCATGAGCTTCTGAACTACAACCTTATCAGCTCGAACGACGGGCTCGAGGACTCCTATCCCGTATTCAGGGACGCATATCCCGTTTCGACGACCGGACCGTCATATGACCCCACCGACGTGGAGCTTAAGGCAGCCGAAAGCAAGCTTCGCGACCTCCTTTGCCTGATATACGGCGACGAAATTGCAAGTAATATCGAGATCGGATTACGCCAAAAGAAGGACTACGAGACAGAGGAATACAAGCTTCCATGCGCCAATTACGAAAACACAGAAATAGTTTACGACGTGTCGGGCTATGTATGTATCACCGTCAACGACACTCTTATTGACGAAGAGCTCATTAAAAGCTCACCCGCAAGCAATCAATATATCAAAACTGCGCTTGACTATGTCGGCATAAAGGATCCGCTCGTTATAGCAGGTGACCAAACCATGGCTGTCTACGACATCTATGATAAGGCTTCGCTGGAATCGTCCGAAAGAAAGTTCGACTTTATCCCTTATGTCAGAGTCGGTGTGTACAGCACCACCTCCGGCTCCTGTTCGGCGATTTCCATATACAACTCCGAAAACATATTCGAGCTCGAGCCGACAAGCTACCCGACAGTTTCCTACACCGACGCGCTTGAGTACGTCAAAGCGGAATATCCCGATATGGACATATCGACGCTTTCATGCCGCGCAAGATACGACAACGAGGCTTGCCTCGGATACTATGTTCCGATATACGAATTCATCTTCAAAGACAGCAACGTATCCGATGACTACTACCATGACGTGAAGGTATCTGCCGTAGATTTAACCACCAGCACAATTAAAACACAGAATGCTTCATAAGTAAAAGGAGAAACAAGCATGAAAAGGCTTTTCGCATTTCTATTAAGCTTTATCATTGTTGTCTCCATTATCGGTTGCTCGGGTGGCAACAATAACTCGACCTCAGACTCCACAGATGCTCCCGCAGCATCCGACACCTCAGAAAACACGCCCGACACATCTGAGTCAAAGCTTGAAAGCATCATCGAATATCCAACCTTAAACGGCGGCGCAGGTCCGTTGGGTCTCCTCTATAAGGGCGAGCTTTTGAGATATAACATGATAAGCTCCGACGACGGGCTCGAGGACTCCTATCCCGTTTATAAGAATCCCTACCCCTCCGGTCAGTCCGGACCTCACTACACGGTCACCGACAGCGACCGCGCACAGATGGAAAACACGCTCAGAGCATTCCTTCCCCTGATCTTCGACGAGGCTGTAGCCGACGGACTCGAGCTTAAGACCTACGAGCTTGAGGTGGGAGAGGGTCAAAGGTTCGAGACAAGATATGCAGAGCATGACGGCATCAAGGTTTCGGCAGGCGTCGCGGACGTTATATCCATAACACTTGACGGCACGGTGCTCGAAGGCGCCGACGTCAAAAGCGATCCCGCAGGCAATCCGTATATCAAGACGGCTCTCGACCGCGTCGGAATCACAGAGCCTGTGATCACGGAAGACCTGAGATTCGAGGGTGTATATGAGGATTACCGCAACGAAAGCTACTATATTTACGACAAGGCAGCACTCGAGTCCGCGGACAGAACCTTCGCTTACGTTCCGTATGTAAAGGTCACTCTCAGCAACTCTCGCACGATCGTTGGTATCTACAATACCTTCGATATCTTTAAGCTTGAGCCCACCGACTGCCCGACAGTTTCCTACACCGACGCTCTCGAGTACGTCAAGGTCAATTATCCGCACGCCGATATGTCGACGCTCGTATGCCGCACGGTATATGACAGCGAGGCGTGCATCGGCTACTATGTTCCGATATACTACTTCTTCTTTGAGAACGATACGACAGTAGACTCCGATTTCCTTCAGGAGGTCAAGATCTCCGCTGTTGAATTCACTCCCGAGGTAGAGCTCCACTGAGCCAAAGCAGGGCATGCCGCGATCGCGGCATGCCCTGCCCTTTTGTTTTTTTATTAAAGCTCGCAGTTTCCGACGGTTCGCGGGAAAGGAAGCACGTCGCGGATGTTGGAAACACCCGTCAGATACATTACGCATCTTTCAAAGCCGAGTCCGAAGCCCGCATGGCGCGCCGAGCCGTATCTGCGGAGGTCGAGGTAGAAGTCATACGACTCGCGGTCGAGTCCCAGCTCGTCCATTCTCGCGGAAAGCTTCTCAAGGTCGTCCTCACGCTGGCTTCCGCCGATGATCTCGCCGATACCGGGTACGAGGCAGTCCATCGCGGCAACCGTGCGACCGT
>CAYYKO010000018.1:0-27765 GCA_964441695.1 uncultured Ruminococcus sp.
CCGAGAGCTGAAAGACGTCTCTTGTGAGTCAGCTCTGCAAGGGGGTTGTTCTGATCCATGAACTGCGACAGAGGAGACGAGCCGAAGAACTCGCGGATAGCCGTAACGACGGGTCTTATATTGATGAGAGTCTGAGGCGAGAGGGCATCGCTGTCCTGGATCGTCATTCTCTCCTTGATGATCTTGTCCATTCTCGCAAGACCGATTCTCAGCTGGTTCTGAAGCAGCTCGCCGACGCAGCGGAGTCTTCTGTTGCCGAGGTGGTCGATGTCGTCGGTTACGCCGACGCTGTGCGAGAGGGTGAGAAGATAGTTGATAGAGGCGAGAATATCGTCGCGAGTAATGTGCTTGGGAACGAGCTCGCCGATCCTGCGCTTTGCAGCGGCAATTACGGCTGCGCGATCGTCGCCGCACTCCTCCATGATCTCAAGAAGAACGGAAATGCGTGCCTTCTCGGTGACGCCGGCTTCCTTGAGGTCGTAGCCGAGGATGTACTCGGGCTCGAGAGCGCCGTTGGAGAATACCTTGGTCTCCTCTGTATCGCCGCGGCGGAGGTATATCTCGGTAATTCCCGCGCGCTCGATCGTGAGAGCGTCCTCGTGAGAGAGTGTTGTGCCCTCGTCGAAGAGGAATTCGCCGGTGATGGGGCTGACTGCGGGACGGGAAAGCGTGTGACCCTCGATGCGCGCGCCGATAGCGAGCTTCTTGTCGTACTTGTGACGGCCGACGGGAGCGAGGTCGTATCTCTTGGGATCGAAGAAGAGATTATTAATGAGGATCTCGGCGGACTCGACAATCGCGGGCTCACCCGGACGGAGCTTCTTGTAGATCTCCTTGAGAGCCTCCTCGCGGATCGTTGTGCCGTTGTCAAGGGCTTCGCGGTCGCAGGGATCCTTTTCAAGCGTTGCGTAAAGCTTTGCTTCCTCACCGAAAACAGCTGCGATCTCATCGGCGGATTCGATGCCGAGAGCACGGATGAGGACAGTAACGGGGAGCTTTCTGTTCTTATCTATGCGAACATAGAAAACGTCATTGGCGTCGGTCTCGTACTCGAGCCATGCGCCTCTGTAGGGGATGACCGTTGCGCTGTAGGTGCGCTTACCGGTCTTGTCGTGAGCACTGTCGTAATAGATTCCGGGGGAACGGACGATCTGTGAAACGATAACGCGCTCTGCTCCGTTGATGACGAAGGTGCCCTTCTCGGTCATGATGGGGAAGTCACCCATGAAGATCGAGGACTGCTTCACCTCGCCTGTGAGCTTGTTTGAAAGACGTACATCAACTCTGAGAGGTACGGAGTAGGTGACAACGCGCTCCTTGCACTCCTCTACGGGGTACTTGGGGTCTGCGTCGAGAGAATAACCTACGAATTCGATAATGAGATTGCCCGAATAATCGGTGATGGGGGATACGTCGTCGAGGACTTCCATAAGTCCGCGGTCGAGAAACCACTGGTAAGAGTTCTTCTGAATCTCGATGAGGTTCGGCATTTCGAGGACTTCATCGATCTTGGAAAAGCTCATACGGGTCTTCTTGCCGACCTTTTGAGGCTTGACCATTTTTTCGACCTGCTGAGGTTTAATCATTGAGCTACCACTCCATTCTTAAATTGCCTTATAGGACGGGGTGTTTTTTGTAGAAAACACCGACAAAACTACTCGCATTCGCCGCGAGAGCGAATCTAATGCAGTTTAATATTTTACCATAGATTTTGGTCAGTGTCAATGAAGAAATCAAAAATCAAGCCCGTTTTGCGGAAATTTACATTTTGCCATACGATTATTTACAATAAATTAAAATGAAAACAAATCGTAAACATTGCAAAAAAGCGCGGCGCCGACGGAATTAAGCCGTCAGGCGTCGCGCCCCGGAAATATTTCGTTTATTCGCTCGGCGATCACGCCGTCGAAGCGAAGCTCGGCATCGCGCGCCTCATCTTCACTCTTAGGCGTCCAGGCAATGACAGGTGCGCCGAGGCGCCGCACAAGGCGGACGGAGAAGGGCAGGCTGTCGGTGTAGCCGTAGCTGATGAAATCCGGTCGGCAGAGAAAATTGCAGAGCAGGTGAGATGCCGCGAAGCGGTGAGCGCCCTCGGAAAAGCGACGCCTGTCCGCGAGCAGTCCGACAGCTGCGCCCGGCATTACGCGCCGAGCCTGCCGAAGCAGCAGCGGGTCAAAGGACTGAACGGCATAGCTGCCGCGGTAGTCCCGCAGCACGTCCGAAACAGCGCGTGCGGTGCGACGCCTTGATAGCCCTGCACGAGTGGAGCTTTTCAGCTCGATGAGCAGCGGAACCTTCCCGTCGACGGTGTCAAGCGCCTCGCGCAGCGTTGGGATGTGCTCTCCGCTTTTCGGCAGACGGCGTTGCGACAGCTGCTTTGCCGTCAGCTCGCAGAGCGGGCAGTCGTCACTGCACAGACGCGAGAGAGTGCTGTCGTGAAAGACGACCGGTACACCGTCAGAGCTCAGCCTGACATCGAGCTCGGCGGGAAGACGCGCGTCAACGGCGGCGGCAAGCGCCGACAGGCTGTTTTCATCGCAGTGCTCGCCGTGCAGAGCGCGGTGCGCTATCGGCGCGTCAAGCAGAAACGACACGTCGCGCCGACATGTCGCGGGAAAAATCAGGAACAGATACAGTATTACAGCTGCCGGGACAGCCCAAAGCAGCGCCGTCACAGAGCCTCCTCCGCAAGAGCCGTTGCCGCGGCAATATCCTCGCGTGTGATGAGCGTCAGCTCCTCGCGGCTCGGCGCGTCAATTGTCGCAAGCCTGTCAGCCTGTGCGCGAAGCGCGTGCTCGAAGGTGTTTCTGACTCCGCGTGCATTGCCGAAGCGTGCGGCATCGGCGGCACAGGAGGTGAAATATTCGAAAAGCAGCTCCTCTGCGCCCTCACCGAGCGTATACAGCCCGCGAGAGAGGTTAAGGCGGAATATTTCCGTCAGCTCCTCTGCGCTGTAGTCGTCGAAATCGATGTAGCGCACGAAGCGCGAGCGCAGTCCGGGGTTCGAGTCAATGAAGTCCTCCATCTGCTCGCCGTAGCCTGCGACTATCACGACAAGGTCGTCGCGGTGATCCTCCATAAACTTGAGGATCGTGTCGACAGCCTCGGGACCGAAGTCCTGTCCGTCGTGCGAGGTCAGAGAATATGCTTCGTCAATGAACAGCACGCCTCCGAGCGCGCTCTTTAATACCTCCGCGGTCTTTTGAGACGTCTGACCGACAAAGCCCGCAACGAGCGAGGAACGATCGCATTCAACAAGCTGCCCCTTTGAGAGCAGACCGAGCGAGCGGTAAACGCGAGCCATAAAGCGCGCGATCACGGTCTTTCCCGTGCCCGGATTGCCCGAAAATACCATGTGTAGCGACGTGTCAACTGTCGGGAGTCCGCGCTCGCGGCGAAGGGAGGTGACCCTTGCCGTGTTTATAAGCGAGCGCACCTCTTTCTTTACCCGCTCGAGCCCGATATAAGAGTCAAGCTCCGCAAGAAGCTCGTCGATGCTTTCGACAGCCTCACCGCTTTCGCCTTTGTCTCCGTCGGCTGAAGCTGAAGCTGCGGCGGGCTTGTCGGCAGAGCTTTTCGCCTTGTCGTTGCCGCCTTCCGCTCTTTCGGTGCATCTGTCTGCCATGTCGCCGTGCGCCTTTTCGCCGTTGCCGATCCCCGCGTTGTCCGTTGTCGCTCCGCCGACAGGTGTGCCGACCTTGGCAGCCGAGCGCTTCGTGCTGCCGTCCGAGGACCAAATATCGTCGCTGATGCGGCGTATGTTCCTCTCGGTCATCTCTCGGATGAGCTCGAGCTGCGCGGCGATTATCTCATCCTTTTTATCCATCGGCGATTACTTAACGACGCCCTTCTTGAGAATGACATTCGCGTAGATAGCGCTCTCGCCGGTCACGACGATGGCGTAAGCCTTCTTCGCTCTCTCGTAGAACTCGAATCTCTCGAGAAAAACAGGCTCGCTGTCCGTGTGCTTCGAGGTGATCTCGCGATAGGTGTCCCAGATCTCGACCTTCAGGTCACGGTCCTTCTCGGTCTTGTCCATAAGGTAAACATTGCTGTCGTACTGGTCGAGGGGGATGAGCTCGAGAACCGCATCGATGAGCTCGGGAACGCCGGTCGCGTCGCTTCTGAGGACGATGGCTCCGCCCGCAGCGCCGATGCTCTCGCCGGGGAAGTTTCCGTCGGAGAATACTATCTCGTCGCCGTGTCCCATCTTTGCAAGCACGCAAAGCAGCTCGGGGGAAATGATCTTGTTGATACCTTTAAGCATTGTTTTGTCTCACTTTCGTTATCGGTGACACGCACCGTTATTTTCATATACAATTATACTACAATATTCCGCGCTTGACAATAGACCTGTGATTTTTTTTCGCACCACGCGCGCCGACGCGGAGGAATTCTGCGCCGCAGTGCGGCATAGGATATACCGTCCCGCGCGTCGGGAAATTTGTGCGGAGGTGAGCTGATGAGGCTTATAACGGAGGACTTCGGGCACGGCGTCGACTACGCGTGCCTTATAGGGATGCTGCACGCTTTGGCGGAGAAATACCCGTTTATCACGGTATCGTACATGGGAACGTCGCTTCTCGGACGCGGTATTCCGATGATAACGCTCGGCGGCGAGCGGCACAGGGCTCGCAGCGTGCTTTACGTCGGAGCGCATCACGCCGCGGAGCACATAACGAGTGCTCTTCTGCTTCGCTTTGTCGAGGATTACTGCGCCTGCCTTGCCTCGCACAGACGAGTGTACGGTGTGCTTGTCGGCAGACTGTATCAAAGCAGGAGGATAACAGTCATTCCTCAGCTGAATGTCGACGGAGCAGAGCTTGCACTGAACGGAGCCGGTGAGGGACAGCTTGCACAGCGGCTGCGTGAGCTTAACGGCGGCGACGACTTCAGGCGTTGGCAGGCGAACGTGCGGGGCGTCGACCTCAATCACAATTACGACGAGGGCTTTTACGAGTACAAGAGGCTCGAGAGCTCGCTCGGCATAAGCGGTCCGTGCGCGTCGCGCTTCGCGGGAGAGGCACCGGAGAGTGAGCCGGAATGTGCCGCGCTCGCTTCGCTTATAAGGCATTCGGAGGAGCTGTGCGGCGTTCTGACACTGCACACACAGGGTGAGGAAATATACGCCTCGTCCGGCGGAATGCTCGTTCGCGGGATGGAGTGCGCCGCGCGGCTCATCTCGTCGATGACAGGGTACAAAATTTCCGCTCCCGAGGGCGGCGCGTGCTACGGGGGTCTTACGGACTGGTGCATACGGCGCCTCGGGCTGCCGTCCTTCACGCTCGAATGCGGGCTCGGCGAGAATCCGCTTCCGATGAGCGAGCTTGACGCAATATACGCGCGCCTTCGCGAGCTGCTTTTCTCGTTTCCTCTTCTTGCGTAATTTGTTGAAAATTGACTTGAATTATTCACAGCTGTTTGATATAATGGAGACAAATTCATTATATGAGGTGGTCATATGCCAATCCGTGAAATACTTGACGATATCAGAAGCGACAGAGTGAAGGACGTTATCCTTGACTGCGATGCGTATAACGACATAGACGACCAGTACGCGATAGCGTTCGCGGCGGGAAGCGACAGGCTGCGACTGCTCGCGGTAGGTGCAGTGCTGTTTAACAATTACAGATGCTCGGGCTTTGAGGACGGAATGAGAAAGAGCTACGACGAGGCGGTGAAGGAGCTTCGCCTTATCGGTCGCGACGGCGAGGTGCGCGCGAATCTCGGCTGCCCCGTGCCGCTGACACAGCTCGGCGAGGGAGAATACGGCGAGTCGGAGGCTTCGGATTACATTATATCCGCCGCACTTGCCTCGGAGGAGCTGCTTTATGTTATCGCGACGGGTGCTGCGACGAATGTCGCCTCGGCAATTATGAAGTGCCCCGAGATCAAGGAGAAGCTATGCGTGGTCTGGGTCGGCTGCAACGATATTCGCTACGACGGCGAGGCGGGTGACTTCAATGTTTGGCAGGATGTCGTGGCGGGAAGATATCTCCTCAACTGCGGCGTTCCGCTCGTTCTGCTCCCCGCGCTCGGACCGGAGGGCACGGGAACCCAGATGCTTCGCGGCACACAGGAGACGCTTGACATAATAAGCGGCGACTCGCCTGCGGCGCATTACTTCCGCTGCGAGCTTCCCGAGCTTGCCTACCCCGGCGAGACGGGCTGGACACACCGCTTCTGGGATATCGCGGGAGTCGGAGTTCTCCACAATGTATCAGCCTTCGACCTTTCCGTTATTACGGCACCGAGAATGCGCCTTGACGGTGCGTGGGCGTTCGAGGAGGGACGTCACGAGATAATTTATATGAATTCTCTTGACGCGCAGCCGATATTTGACGATACCTTTAGCTGCATTTCGCGCCTTGTCTGATTGTGACGGGGCGGTGTCCGACAATATTCAGATATTTTTCGGATACCGTTCATTTTGCTTTCGCGCAGCGGTAGTATAATTTAACCGTAACGCGACGGTGGACTGTGGAGGTGTCGATGGCGGATATCTATATTTTCAAGCGTGTTGAAAAAAAGTACAGGCTGAGCAGTGAGCAAAAGAAGTGCTTTCTCTCGGGAATACGCGAGCACCTGATACCCGACGAGCACGGTGTCAGCACGGTGTGCTCGCTGTACCTCGACACGCCGAGCTTTCTTCTCATCCGAAACTCAATAGACGCCGACGCGTACAAGGAGAAGCTTCGCGTGCGAAGCTACGGGCTGCCGCGAGACGACACCAAGGTGTTCTTCGAGATAAAGAAGAAATATTGCGGCGTTGTCTACAAAAGGCGAATATCTATGCGGCACGACGAGGCGATGTCCTGCATAAGAAACGGGGAGATACCGATGGACGGGCAGATAGCCGATGAGATAAACTACGCGCTGCGGTATTACGACCGCCCGAAGCCTCGCGCTGCAATACTGTATGAGCGAGAGGCATACACGCTGCGCGAGGACCCGTCGCTCAGAATAACCTTTGACGGCGCGGTGCGCTACAGGACGCATGAGCTTGAGTGCATGCGCGACCTTGATGGCGAAGGGCTGCTTGACGACGGAGTCGAGATAATGGAGATAAAGACCTCCGGCACCATGCCGCTTTGGCTGTCGCGTGCGCTCGACGAGTGCGGAATATTCCCGCAGAGCTTCTCGAAATACGGCTCGGCGTTTCTGAAAATGACGGGCAAGGAATGTATAAATGAAGGAGATTGTTTCTATGTTTGACGTGTTTACCCCCGTTTTTTCCGAAGGGCTTGATCTGAAGTGGTACCTCATATGCACTGCGACGGCGCTGCTTTGCGGACTTATTGCCGCGCTGGCGAGCGCATTTCGCTCGGATACCACGAGAAGCTTCGCGATATCGCTCATCGTTCTGCCTGCTATCGTCGAGACGGTCATTATAATGGTGAACGGAAATCTCGGTACGGGAGTTGCGGTGATGGGAGCGTTTTCGCTCGTTCGCTTCCGCTCGGTGCCCGGCAAGGCCAAGGAGATCGCTGCGATCTTTCTCTCGATGACGGCGGGACTCGCGTGCGCGGCGGGATACATATGGATAGCCTTGATATTCACGCTCATAGTCTGCGCTCTTATGCTCCTTTTCAGTATTATTCCGATGAAAAACGAGAGCGCGCTCGAGCTTCGCATAACCGTTCCCGAGTCGCTGTGCTTCGAGGATGCCTTCGACGATATTTTCGACGAATATCTGAAGAGCCGCACGCTGCTCGGCGTGAAGACCTCGAATATGGGAAGCCTTTACAAGCTGAGATACCGTGTCTGCTTCAAGCAGAGCGGCAAAACCAAGGAATTCATCGACCGGCTCCGCTGCCGCAACGGAAACTTAGAGCTCTCGCTCACGGTCGCCGCTGACGCACAGGACACGCTTTGATATTCGATAAATGAGAAATTGACACATTGGCACGCATCCGAAGGGCTGCGTGCCGATTTTTTTGAAAAATGCCTGTTTTCTGTAAATTCCTGTAGAAAAGCAGCGGAATATGTGGTATAATCTGTAATTGAACGATATCAAAGCTGCATCCGACTTAAAAACGCGAAATCGCAGGGTGAAGGAGACGTTATGCTTGCTTTTGTTTTGCTGCTGCTCTCTTACGGAGCTTTTTTGCTTATTTTGATGCCGCCGAGCGCGGCGGGGCTTGAGAGCTCTGCTGTAATGCTCGTCGCGGGTGTTGCCTTTATGCTTTATAAAAGGCTGCGCGGCGCGAGGCTTGCTTTGAGAGGACGGTATTATTTTCTGCCCGTCTCCGCCCTGCTCGCGGCATATTTCGGCGCCGCATTTTACGAAAGATGGATCAATTCGTCAAAGCTCATATCGCTTTTCGGTGCGCTGCACCTGCCGCTGCCGGGGCTGCTTGCGGCGCTTTCGGCAGTGCTCGCGCTGCTTTGTGCGTATTTCATTAACGCTGTCCTGCATTCGGCAGCCTCGGTAAAGCTCGGTGACAGCTTTGTCGGCGGTCTTGCGCTTTGCGGCGGAGCCTCGTTGATGACCGTGCTTCTCGTGCAGCTCATGTCGTCGTGCGAGCTGCTGTCGATGGGATATTTCAGACTTTTCTGGTGTGTGCTTATCGTTGCGGTACCGGTGACCTTGCTTTACTGCCTGCTCGGGCGGCTTACGCTGTCCGTTTTGCTCGGCGGTGGAATATTTATGCTCCTCGGCACGGTCAATGCGTATGTCTACCGCTTCAGAGGGCGACTGCTTGAGCCTGTGGACATTTTTTCCGCCGGCACGGCTGTGAACGTCGCGAGCAGCTACAGGCTTTTCCCGCTTCCGCGATATGTTGCGACCGCCTGGGTGATATTCCTCGCTGCGGCGGTGCTTATATACCTGACGCACCGCGGGGAAAGACCCGTAATTAATGCAGGGCGGCGCGTGTCGGCGCTGTTGCTGTGTGCGGCAGCCGCCGTTTCGGTGCTTTTGTATGCCTCGTCCCTTAAAACCTATCACTGGGCGCTTGAGGGCGCCTCGTACAACGGCTATGTTCTTGACCTTGTCACAAAGCTCCGGGAGATATCGCCGTCGCGACCGGACAGCTACAGCGCGGAGCTTGTCGACAGCATAGCGGAGGAATATAAGGCTGCGGACGTGACAGACGCGGACGGCAGAGTGCCGCATATTATTGTGATAATGGACGAGGCGTTTTCCGACCTCGGTGTTGTGGGCGAGCTTTCGTGTAATACGGAGGTCACTCCGTTTATCCCGTCTCTGCGCGAGAATACGGTAAGCGGCTATGCGCTGGCAAGTGTTCACGGAGGCAATACGGCAAATTCCGAGTATGAGTTTCTGACAGGAAACTCGCTTGCGTGGCTGTCGCCGTATTGTGTGCCGTATCAGCAGTATATCCGCTCGTCTGCGTATTCGATGGTGTCGTATTTGAAGCTTTACTACAGCTACAAGTGTATTGCAATGCACCCGTTTGCCGCAAGCGGCTGGAACCGCCCGAGCGTGTATGAGCACTTCGGCTTCGACGAGTGGCACTTTCTCGAGGACTTCCCGCAGGAGGAGCTTATCAGAAATTATGTGAGCGACCGCGAGATGTTCGAGTACCTGACGGATACCTACGAAGCAGAGAAGTCGGCTTCACCGATGTTTTTATTCGGCGTGACAATGCAAAACCACGGCGGCTACAATTACAGCGGAGACAATTACACAAAGCATATCTCGCTCGAAGAGTACGGCGACGTCTTCCCGGAGGCGGAGCAGTATCTTTCTCTCATACACGAAACGGACAGGGCTGTGGAGTATCTGATAGAATATTTCCAAGGCGTTGACGAGGACGTGCTCGTCGTGTTCTTCGGAGACCATCAGCCGAATATCGACGACGGCTTTTATGACGCAGTCGGCGGGAATACGGGCGCGACGCTTGAGGAAAAGCAGGACAGGTACAAGGTGCCGTTCTTCATTTGGGCGAATTACGATATCGGTGAAGAATACATCGAATGCACGAGCCTTAATTATCTGTCGTCCTATGTATACGACGCCGCAGGGCTGGAGCTTCCGAGGTATAACCGCTTCCTGCGCGAAACGGAGCGGTACATTCCCGCGATCAACACAAACGGCTTTTATTCGCAGAGCGAGGGACGCTTTCTCACCTTCGAGGAGGCGGAGGGCGAGGAAAAGCGCCGCCTCGAGCTTTACGAGGCGTTGCAGTACAACAGCATTTTCGACAAGAAAAACCGAAATGAGCTGCTGTTTCCGACAATAAAATAAGGCAGCGTCCGGCTGCCTCAAAGCGAAAAGCGGCATGGCGAGGGCTCATGCCGCTTTTGTTGCGTATCAGTTGTTATAAATTATCCCTTCAATAAATGCGTCGGAATTATAGCAGGCGTCAAGCCACTCGAAGCGCTCGTCGAGCCAGGTGTTCATGTAATCCACATTCTCCGCGCAGCTTTTGAGGCGCAGCACCTCCTGCGGCTCCTGGTTTATCCGAGTGCCGAGCACGTCCCACCGCTTGAAATTCCGCTCGATGCTGTATAGATTGTCGTAAACGTAATCGCAGCACGAGTCCACGGTGGCTGCCATTGTGTCCTTGACCTCGTTCCACCTGTCGCGAACGAGCTCGCGGAACCATTCGTGCTTGATAAGGGCTGTATACCACACATGGCAGTGTCGGTCCTTTTCCGACATTCCGTAATAATTTCCGACGAAGAGTCCGTCGGTGTACGGCGTGTTCTGCGTATTTCCCGACGACAGGTCAAAATCCCACGGCGGACCGAAATATATCTTTCCATCTGTTTCCTTCGTGTACATGTAAAAGCTCGACCAGCCCGCGTCAAGGTTTCGCATGTACTCGCAGATGAGATACATATCGACGACGGAATCCATGTCGAGATATCTGCTCACCTCGCTGTAATTCCCGTCAAGCGCCGCATTGTAGGCGCGAGTCACATGCTCAGAGAGCTGCTTTACCTGGGTCGTGGAGGTGAAGTCGCTGTGGATCGAATATTTTCGCGGTCCCGCTATGAAATAAGAATTAAACAGTGCGCCATCGGCGTAGCTGTCCATCTCAAAGAGGAAGCCGATGTCGTCGCCCTCTTCGTTGATATTGATACGCCCCTTCGCGACCTCAATTCGCTCGGTGAGCACATAGACGCCGCGGTATTTGCCGTTCAGGTAAACGTCGACAAGCTCCGACATCGGTGACCATTCGACGCCGTCAAGTGCGCGTCCGAGCTCGTATGCGGCAATATTCCGTATCATACTCTTGTCGGCGTGGTTGGCTATAAGCACCCAGTCGCGGTTATCGTAATCGCTGTAGGAGATAAGCGCTGCCTTTTCGGGAAACTTCAGACGGTAGGACTTCTTTGAAACGCCCCAGCTCTGGTTGCCTCTGCCGCGTATCTTCACGTCCTGTACCGACATGTCCCGACCGTCCTTCATGACGATACGGAAATCGGAGAGGATGTATTCCTCCTTCGATTTCACGTCGCCTCTCGTTTCGGTGTCGATATAGATGCTCGACAGCGTGACCTGCGGCACGGTGATAAGCTCATCTGCCGGAAGGTCTTCGGGTGAGGGCGCGTCGGGCGTACTTTCAGACGCACATGATGTGAGCATCACGGCGGAGAGAAAGAGCGCCAGCGCTTTTGTTGGCTTCATTGACATCGTGCTCCTTTAGTAAGCTGAAATAATATCCTTATTTGAGATGATACAGCACGCGCGGCGTTTTGTCAACGAACTGCGTGTGAACAATGGATTAAAAGAAGACGGACAGCCCGCTTTTGAGTGAGAGCTGTCCGCGATTTTATTTTACGAAGTCCGGAAGATATTCCGCGGGGATCGTGCGCTTCAGATAGGTAAATGCCTTTTCGCGCGTTGTGGTGTAGCCGTACATCTGCGTTCCGTGACCGGCGGCAAGCTCGTCGGTGTAATTTTCAAGCAGATAAATATGCGTGCCGAAGTGGTTCATGCCGTAGTAAAACACCGTTGGCGTGAACTCGACCTCGCCGACGGCAAGGTGACCGCTGCCGTCGCCCTCGACCGTGAAGGACAGCAGCCCTCCGACCATGTTTTCGGGGTACATCATCGCCGAAACGAGGTTTCCGAGAGAATACGCGCAAAGCGTGCGTCCTCCGTCAGAACGCTCTATCCATTCGAGCGGCAGCAGGGTGTGCGAGTGGTGACCGAGAATGACATCCGCTCCGTTTTCAGCCATGAGCGAGGCAAGGCGCTCCATTTCGCTGTCCTGTACCGAGGTGTTTTCCTCGCCCCAGTGAACCGAGACGACAATGAAATCCGCAAGAGCCTGTGCCGCTCCGAGCTCGCGCACGATGCGCGAGTCATCGATATACGGTATGTCAAGCTCGCTTCCCGCAGGAAGGGCGATCCCGTTTGTGTGGTGTGCGTAGGAGAGAAAGCCGACCGTCACGCCGTCAACGCTTACGGTGCGAAGGCGCGCGGCGTCCTCGGCGTTATAATAGCCGCCGATAAGCGTCACCGGCTGCGTGTGCCAGAAGTCAATGGTCGCACTGAGCCCCGCGGCGCTTTTGTCGAGCATGTGATTGTTTGCGATGTTTATGACGTCAAAGCCGAGCGCTGCCAGATCCTCTCCGAGCTTTTGCGGAGAATTGAAGGAGGGGTAGCCCGACACCTCAAAGCCGTCGCCCGCCATCAGCGTTTCCTGATTTATAAAGGCGATATCCGCGGAGGCTATCCTTTCGGCAATTTCCGAATACAGCGGCTTGAAATCGTAATCCTCGCCGCCTGTCGCACGGGATGCCGCCTCCATATAAATATTCGGGTGTATCAGATTGTCGCCCGCCGCCGTGAAGCTAATGCTCACATCACGGTAGGGGTCGTCGGGCAGCTCGGGCTCGTCCGTGTCCGGTGTGACGTCGGTGGCGTCCGATGACGCAAGAGCCGAGGGAGCTTCGCTGCTCTCGGTGCCAGACGCGTCACCTGTCGCGTCGGCGTTTCGGAGAAGGGAGCAGGAGGAAAGAGTGACGGCGAGTGCCGAAAGCAGGGCAATGAGCGAAAGCCTGCGGCGCGGCATTATTCGTCTCCCTTTCGCGTCTTAAGGCTCGTCAGCTCGCGCATAAAGGAGTCGATATCCTTGAATTCGCGGTGGACGGAGGCAAAGCGCACGTATGCCACGTCGTCCTTGGCGCGAAGCTTATCCATTGCGAGCTCGCCGATGGCATTCGACGTTATCTCGCGGCGGAGAGAATTGTGTATCTCGCCCTCGACCTCATCGGCGACAGCCTCGGCGCTGACGGGACGCTTCTCGCATGCCTTCAGCAGACCCGAAAGAAGCTTGTTTTTATCGAAGAGCTCCTTGGAGCCGTCCTTTTTTATAACTACAGGCTGAAAAACGTCGATCACCTCATAGGTCGTGAATCGGCGGTGACATTCGAGACATTCGCGGCGTCGGCGGATGCTGTTGTTTTCCTCTACCGGGCGGGAGTCGATGACCTTGCTGTCTTCAAAGGAGCAGTAGGGACACTTCATTTGCGTGTACCTCCGTTTTGTTAAAAATGAGTAGACTGTTTCATCATGAATTATATCACACCTTCAAACCTTTTGTCAACTGTCTAAAATCAAGTTTCGCCCGTTTGACGTGGGTTTTTGACGTTTTTTGCGAGCTTTCGGCAGCGGCTTTTGAGCGCTTGCCGAAAATAAGAAGGCATCCGCCCGAAAAACGTCGGACGGATACCTTCTTTCGTTATGTGTAAAGCGCGCTGTGCGACGACCTTCAGAGCCCGACGCGGGACATGCGTCCGTTTGAGAAACGGAAATTTCTCATGCTCCTGCCGCTTAAGAGATCTGCCGAAAACGCCGCTTCGATCTGCTCAATATCGCTTTCGGAAAGCTCGACGGCGAGCGCGTCGACGGCAGCTTGCAGGTGCTCGGGATTTGTCGTTCCGACAAGACTCTGCACATTGTCGTACTTTGCAAGCGACCAGGCGAGTGCAAGCTGAGACAGCCCTATGCCCTTTCGGTCGGCGAGCTCCTTCAGCGCTCTCAGCATCGGGAGGTTCGTCTCACGGTGCTCCGGGGAGAGCAGACCGCGCGCGGTGTACGGGTCCCTTTCGTACCTTTCGAGCACGTCGTCGGCGAACAGTCCGTGGCCGACCGTTCCGAAGGCGAGCACGCGCACGCCGAGCTCCTTTGCAGCTGCGATGAGCTCGCGCTCGATGTCTCGGTCAAGCAGGGAATACGACATTTCGACCGTGTGTATCGGATGCACCTTGCACGCGCGGCGAAGCGTGTCGGCGTCCACCATGGAAAGACCGATGTGGCGGACATAGCCTGCCTCGACAAGACGAGATATCTCTCCGACGACCTCCTCGACCGGTATCTCCGTGTCGAGCCGTGCGGGCTGGTACAGATCGACATGATCCGTGCCGAGTCGGGACAGTGAATACGCGAGGTGTCCCTTGATATTGAAGGGCGCAACGTCAAGCCCGTAAATTCCGCCCCCCGGCTGGGGGAGCACGCCGAACTTGTCAGAGAGAAAATAGCTGTCGCGTGGCACTCCGCGCAGTGCCTCACCGACGACCATCTCGCTTTCGCCGGAGGAGTAGAATTCGCCGGTGTTAAACAATGTAATGCCGCAGTCGAGTGCGTGGCGGACGGTTTTGACGGAGGCGTCGGGGTTTCGGCGGTTCGACATGCCCATGCAGCCGAGCCCGAGCCTTTTTATATCTGTCATGTTTTCCTCCGCGAAGGGCTTAGCCCACGTATTCAGTCTTAATGCGAGCCTGTGCGACCTCACGCGGCTCGTAGCTGCCGTCAAAATGTCCGAGTGCTATCGCGCAGCACGGCTTCATTCCCGCAGGCACCTTCAGCTTCTCGGCGAATTTCTCATTGTCGCTCAGTACGCGAACCGCTCCCCAGATGTGGCAGGCGCCGACGCCGAGCTCGGTTGCGGCGAGAGCCATATTCTGCACAAGTATTGCGGCGTTTGAATAATTTACGTTGCCGTCCTGCTCGGGCGGGATGACGGAGGACACGAGGATTACCGCGGGCGCGCCGTAGAAGGGGTGCATAGCGGGATCTCCGACGGCGTCTGCCATGAGAGCTTCCCACTCGGCGAGAAGCTCGGGCTTTGTTATAACGGAAAGTGCGAGCGTGTCGTACATCGCGCGTCCGACGGGAGCGGCGTATGCCGCCTTGAGTATTTCGCAAAGCTCGTCCTCGGTGACGGGTGTACCGTTAAAATTACGTATTGATCTTCTGCTGTAGATAGCTTTCAAAGTGTTCATGCTGTTCTCCTTGCTTATAGCTTAAATAATTTTTCCGCATTGCCGTGGGCAATGAGATTTTTTTCATTTTCGTCGAGCGGAGCGTTTTCGATAAACGGACGCGCGCCCTCGTTGCTTATAAAGGGGCAGTCGACGGAGTGTAGGATACGCTCGGCTCCGAGCACCTCAACACAGAATTTCAGCTGAGGATAATCGAAAATGCCGCTCGGGCTGACGTATACGCTTTGGCGGAAGGTCTCGGTCACGCTGCGGGAGAGCTTTGTTACCGAGCGCGGCATTGATTGATCGACGCGCGACAGAAAAAACGGCAGCAGCTCGCCCCAGTGACCTGCGATGAGTCGGAGCCTCGGAAGCTCGTCGAGGCGTCCGGCGAGTATGAGGCGAAGTATTTGCACTCCCGCCTCGTTATGCCAGCCCCACCCGTGGAGCGAAAGCCTTGCGCTGACCTCATCGCCGAGCGAGGCGTAATATGCACTTTGCACTGCTTTGAGCGGTGCTGCGGGATGGATGAATATAGGCAGCTCAAGAGCCGCGCATGCCTCGAGTATCGGAAAATACCGTCTGTCGTCGAGGAAGGCTTCGTCGGCGGAGGCTCTGCCGCTGAGCAGAATGCCGTGAAAGCCGAGCTTCCTTACGCGCTCGACCTCCTTCACCGCCTCCGACGGGTTTGACCATGGGAGCAGCGCGAATGCGCCGTAACGGCTCGGATGACGCCCCGCCGTGTCCGCGATAAAGTCGTTCGCCTCGCGCACGATCGGCGCGCACTGAGCCCTCGGGAGCAGCTGAGTCTTCACGGGATACGAAAGTATCTGATACGAAATGCCGTTTCTGTCCATGTCGTCGATGCGCTGGCTGTCGGTATCAAACAGCCGCGAGTCGGGCGAATACGGTCTGCCTTCTATGTGAGAATATGCCGCATACGGCGCGTCCTTTGCGGAATATTTTGCGAGATAGCGGTCTATCGGCGCGCACGAGATGTGTTCTTCGACGGTTATTATCTTCATAATATCGCCTTTCCGTCAATTATGATCTGCCTGATGCATTTTGCATCGGATATACTTTTGTCGGGTCTTCCCTCGCAAAGCAAAAGCACGGCGCGTTGTCCGACGGCGATTTTTCCGAGCTTGGAAATACCGAAGGCTCTTGCAGTCTTCGTACTCGCTCCCGACAGAATTTCGCACGGCGTGAGCCCTGCCCTTGCGAGAAGCTGCGCCTCGCGGTGCAGAGAGTGACCGTACTCAACGGCAGGCGAGAAGGAGCCGTCGTTAGAGTCTGTGCCGACAAGGATCGGCACGCCGCACTCGTGAAGCAGCCCTACGGCATTTTCGGCGTTTGTATAATGCTGTGTCTTGTACGCGCCTCTGCCGCTGTCGGCAAAGGCCTTCATCATGACGAGCGTCGGGACGACCGATATGCCCTTTTCGAAAATCTCCTCGGCAAGCTCCCACGGAAAGACCTCCTTCATCGGAACGTGGATGAGAATATCCGCGCCGCAGCCTACAGCAGTCCTTACCGCCCTGACCGATACCGCGTGAACGGCGACCTTCAGCCCGCTTTCGTGCGCTGTGTCGCAGATGTCGCGAAGGACGCTCTTCAGCATAAGATTCGGCTCCGTGAGCATGACCTTTACATATGCCGCGCCGCAGGCTATAGCGTGCCTTGCATATGCACGACCGTTGAGCGTTCCCATAGTCATGCCCGCCGAGGACACAAAGGTGAAGTGCTTGGAGCGCTCGATCAGCGAGGCGGGGGCTGAAATGTCGCAGGCGGCGGTAATGCCGCACTTCAGCATTGCCTCTGCCTGAGCGGCTGTATTTATGTGCGTGTGTGCATCGATGAGCCCGGGCAGCATAAAGAGTCCGTCGGCATCGGCGCGCTTTGAGCTGCCGAGAGCTGTGATGACGCCGTTCTTTATAACGACAGAGGCGTTTTCGATGACCCTTTCGCCGTCGAACAGCGGATAATTCAGAACGGTCTCTGCGGCGCTCTGTGTATTGAAAAGCTCGTTTTTTGTCATTTTTCAACAGCTACAAGCTCGCTGAACTTCATCACTGTGCCGAAGTGATTGCTCATGACGAGATAATTTGCGCGCACTGTGACACGATCTCCTACCTTGACGCGCGCGTAATGCTCGTCGGTCGGGAATATGACAAGTGCGAAGGTCTGCCCGTCGACGCTGTCGGACAGCTCGATCGAGGGCTTGCTGTGGATGTCGGGACCGACCTTCTTGGCAATTCCGGTGACCTCGAAGCGCCTGTCGGTGTACCTTGCGAAAAAGCTTTCCGAGTCTGCGGCATACTCACCGTAGAGAGCCTTGACCTCGAACGGTGCGTCCTGAGAAAGCGTCGGCATGGCGCGTGTCTCTATTTTATGTGTTTTGAAGCCGGACGGGTGCTTCGGGTAAAATTCAAGCTCGCTCATTTTTTCCTCCTTAGCAGCTGACGCGCGGCTTTGTACGCACCGCGCCGCCGTACATTTCTTCAAGCTCGTGCTGTATCTCCTCGGCACGGGCTATCTGCTCGTTTAATTTCCATTTTCCGATATTGATGCCGTCTCGAAGGAACATTGAGCCGCACTGGTGGAAGTAAAATTCGATCCCGCGCTCCGCTGCCTCGAGATAAAGGTCGCGCACCCACTCCCACATTATCGGGCGAACCTCGTTCTTCGGCGACATCTCTCCTCCGACGTTCACGCACCTGATAAGACCCGTGTCGAGATATTTTCCGAGGGATATCGGTGCAATGAGGGGAGAGCAGAACACCTCGCGGTGACTGAGCGGGGCGTCAAGAAAATACGGAAGGCGTCTGTCAGCCATTTCCTGATTTTCTATCGAGATGCTGAGGTGAAAATGATCCCAGCCCTCGCCCCAGTCGCTCGGCAGGCAGTCCTTTATCCTCTCGGGACGCTTCGTTGTGGTGACAAAGACGCAGTCGCGGCGTCGGCGGATAAAATCCCAGCAGCCGTCGCGCCACGCGTCCGCCTCCTCGATGAAAAAGTCGGACGAGAAGCAGAGCTTCACGAGTGAGCCCGGCGGGCAGTCGCGATCCTTAAGCTCATAGGTGGTCTTGCCCTTTGCAATTACCGTGGTATCGCGTCCGTAACGCCTGTCCATCTTGTATACAAAGCAGTTCATGCAGCCGGGGCTGACCTTTTTGCAGCCGTGCCACGGATTCCATGCCACCGCCTTGCTGATTTCGTTATTTTGCATTTTGTTTCTCCTTTATTGCTTCAAGCGCCGACAGCGCCTTTTCGAGCAGTCGTGTCAGCTCGTCGAATTCGCCGCAGCCGAGCGCTCCTTCGAGCTTTTTGAGATAGGTCTCCTGCTTTTTGTTGAAGGCTTCGGCGAGTGCCTCGGCTTTTTCGGTCGGGAGCACATAAAAGCTGCGTCTGTCCCCGTCGGAGGGAGACTTCGTGATGTAGCCCTTCTTCATCAATACGCGAATGTGCGCAGTTATCATCGGCTTTGACACGCCGAGCAGCTCGGCTATCATAAGCGGGGTGTAGCGTCCGCCGCGCCGCGTAATTATATTGATGACAGCCATCTCGCTCGGGCGTATCGGCAGCTCGCGCTTTGTCTCCATGTAGTCTCGCGAAAACTTGGAGAAAACAGCGTTCGCGCTCATGTATTTATCCATGCCTTCTCCTAAAGCTTTATTGTCTGCGTATGCTGATTTGCGAAGTACTGCGCTTCAAAGCCGGTGAATTTCAAAATACAGTAGTCGGGGTCGGTGACGCCCCTTTTGTAAAATCTGTTGAAGAACGGCTTCCAAAACCTTCTCTTTGTCTCGTCGTCGGTGAGCACTTCCATGCTTCCCTTGAGCTCGACGCCCGAGAAGCTTCGTCCCTTTTCGTAAAAATAGACGCATGCCTTCGCATTCGCGCGGTAGTGTGCAACCTTTCTCGAGGAGGTGTAGGTGGCGAAGTAAATATCGTCGCCGTCGATGAGCACAGGCTGTATCAGAGCGCGTGTCGCGGGATATCCGTCCTCGCCGACTGAAGAAATAATTGAAGTTTTCTGCCGCTTTATAAATTCGTAAATGCCTTCTTTTGTCATGAGAGATATCTCCTTGCGACTTGGACGGCGATCCAAGTTAATCTGCGTTAACTATTATAAAGCATTCCGTGTGTCTTGTCAAGTGTCGGACGCGGCGCAGACGAAAAAAGCACTCACGAAGAGTGCTGCGTGAGTGCTTTTTATCGGTTTTAAGCTTATGCGAGGGTGTTTATCTTGAGCTCGTCTCCGCGGCGCAGCTTTAATGTATCGATCGGCTCGTCGCCGAAGTAAAGCTCGAAGGTGCAGTCGCGGTATGCCTCGAGCACGGTGCGCTCGAGGACTCCGCTTTTAATTACCGCTTCAACGGTGACGCCGTTCTTCGAGCGGAGCTTAAACGAGTAGTCGTGCCACTTCTCGGGAATTGCGGGGGAGATCGTGATGCGTCCCTCGCCGTCAAGGAGGAACATCTCCTGGAGTGCATCGATGGCGCAGTAGTTAGCCTCGAGAGTGAACGGGCGGTAGTCCCAGTTCATGCCGAACTTCTTCTTGTAGTCGCCGTTTGCATGGAAGCCGTTCGGCAGGCAGAAGTAATTCCAGAAGCGCTCAAGCTCGGCATACGCCTTTTCAGCATTGCGCTGAACGACGTAAAGCTCGGCAAGCAGGCAGAAGGAGTATCCGACATAGTAGAATATTCCAAGCGCCTCGGTCGCTGCGATGGAGCCGTCGATAATGAAGCGCTCGCGCTCGCTTTCGTAGCGGATCTGTCTGAGCGGGTGTATGGGCATAAGGTGCGAGAAGTGTCTGTGCGACTCGCAAAGCCTCTCGTTGCGGGAGATCATAAGATATCCGTCGGTGTCGACGGGGAAGTCGTCCATCTTCGAGAGCAGAGCCGTCCAGCGAGCTTCGTCCTCGGCGAGACCGAGATGCTTTGAAAGGCGGATGAGCTCCTCAAAGGCGTAGCGCATGAGCGAGAGATCGTAGGTGCTGTTCGGCGTGATGAATGCCTCGTGAGTGTTGTCGTGTAGCTCCGGAGAGGACGATATCGGCAGAACGAGGCGTCCCTCGTCGTTCTCACGGAGGATGCATTCGAGGAATATACCGTATTTTTTGATAAACGGATATGCGCGCTCCTTCAGGTAGTCCTCGTCGCCCGTGTAGTGATAATGGTCGGCGATTGCCTTACACAGCCACGCGGTGTTCGTGGGGGACAGGGAATACATCGGCCAGCCGCCGAGAGAATTGCCCTCGATGTCCATGACGGACGGCAGGCAGAGTCCGTCTGCGGCGCCGTAATACTCGCGTGCGAATTTTTCAGCCACGCCCTCGAGAGAGAGCAGGTAGTCGATAAAGCACTCGCCCTCGGGAATGTGGTTTGACTTAAGATAGCTGTAATAGCTGAGCTGCGTGTTCAGGTCGTGGTGATAATCTCCCTTCCACGGCGGGAGCTTTCCGTCGTCGGCGGTCCAAACGCCCTGAAGCGGCATCGGGTAGTGCCCCTTGCGCGAGCAGGAGGCGAGAAGGTAGTTTGCGAAGTACCAGCTCTGCTCAAACAGGCGGTCGCCTATCTTGAGGTAGCTTTGATCCCAATATTCCTTCCACCAGCCCATGTGAGCGTCGAGTCGGCTGTCGTAGCTCGATTCAAGCAGGGGAGAGAGCGTGTCGTGAGCGGACTTCTTGATCTCCTCCGCGTTTTCGCCCTTTGCGACGGTGTAAGCGGCGAAGGTGTGTCCGCTCTCCTTCTTTACTGCGAGGAACAGACCGTAGGTCATGCTCTCGCCGACCTTCTGAATGAATGACATAACGCGAACTCCGCCGTGCTCCTCGTCGGAGAGAACGGGATCCTCGTAATGAAGATTCTTCAGCGACTCGCTGTCCTCGACGTCGGGTTCGCCTATCCTTCCGTACTCGGGGTTCTCAAGGCGGAAGGAGCACAGCTCAGTGTCAATGTCGATAAGTCCCGCGCTTCCAGTCGCGTCAAGGAAGGAGCGCAGCTTTACGCCGCCGGCGTATATTGTCGCCTCGGCGCGCTCAAGGTCAAGCTCGGAGATGACATTCGCGTCAAGACCGAGATCGACGATTATCTTTCCCGCGGGGAGCTTTGTCGGAGAGGGCTTCTGGTAGGGTGTGTCGAAGATCTCGTAGATCTCGTCGTGCTTTCCTTCCTTATAAAGCCTGATAAGGTTTTCATAGGTATAGCGACCGCCGGCCTTCGGCGCGTCCGTGCAGTCCCAAATGTCGCAACGGTCGAGGCTGAGTCTGAGTGCGTTCGAGCGTCCCCAGATGAGACAGCCGAGCAGTCCGTTGCCGAGCGGGATCGCCTCATCCCACACGGTGATGGTTTTGTCAAAGCGGATAAGATTGAAGTCCATAAAAGAAACCGTGCCTTTACTGAAATTGTGTTACCTTAATAATATCATAACGGCGTGCCGAAATCAAGAGAAAAGCCGATAAAAGTCTCGACGACGGGCACATGCAACGATTCTTGGGCATGTTGCACATAAAACGCGCTATGAATTTGTGCAACAAGCCGAAAGGGAATTATTCTCTTTCAAATTCGGTCGGCGTTTGTCCTCCAAAAGTTTTTAATTGCGGGAAAAGTGCAAGCAAACAAATGCTATTTCGACAAATTGCTTTCGAAACGAATAAATTCTGTTTGACAGATTGACAACAAAAACAATATGTGGTATAATTGACTAAGACACAAGGACGCGCCGCCCTCATGCCGTGGGACTGCGCGCTTTGCAAATTATTTTCACGGAGGAAAATATGAAACGCTTTTTATCATTAGTGCTGGTCTGTGCCATGATGACGACAATGATCGTTCCCGGTCTGTCGTTTGCGGCAGGTGCTGAGGATATCGCAGGTGACCGCGTGATCGCAGAGATGACGGACACCGCGCCCGCACTCGATCAGGCAATTACTGAGGAGGTTTGGGGTGCTCCCGCCGCATCTATCAATGCAGATTCGGCAAACACAGCCCTTCACAATTATAACGCAGAGGTCGAGCCCGTATCGGCTGACTTCTACTTCCGCTACGACAGCACCAACCTTTATATAGGTATGGTATCCGAGGATTCCGACCTTGCAGGTCACGACGACGCATGGGCGGGCGACGGCCTTCAGCTGAACATCTCCGCTGACAATGTCAACGACGACAACGCGGCGGTTGTAGGTGCATACGTTACGCTCAAGGCTGATGCCGCAAGCTTCGGCGGCGGCGGAACGGACGGCGTAGAACACGGTATCGTTGCGGCAGACGGCAAGCTCAACGCTATCGTTAGGATCCCGCTTTCCACACTCGGCGTAGAGGGAAAGGTCGGCACACGCCTTACCTTCAATCTTCTCCGTATAATCGGTAACGCAAAGCACGGCTATGCCGGCTGGCTCGCGTGGGGACCGTTCTTCGGCGCCAACAGCGACAATAACCCCGGACTTACGAACTGCAACACACTCGTATTCCGTGATTCCGACGCTGCCGAGGGCGCACTCAGCGCAAACAAGACCGAGAGTGCTCCCGCGCTTAACGCGGCAATTACAGCTGACGCATGGGGCGCACCCGTTGCGACTGTGGATCAGAATACAGAGAACGCGGTTCTCGCAAGATACAATGCGGATGTAGATCCCGTATCGGCTGACTTCTACTTCCGCTGGGACGACACATATCTCTATGTAGGTATGGTCTCCGCAGACTCCGACCTTGCAGGCCACGATGACGCATGGGCGGGCGACGGTCTCCAGATCAACGTAAGTGCAAACGGCGAGACTGCAGGTGCATATGTTACTCTCAAGGCAGATGTTTCGAGCTTCAACGGCGGCGGTGCCGACGGCGTGCAGTACGGGCTTGTTGTAGCAGACGGCAAGCTCAATGCAATGGCTGCGATCCCCTTCGCTGCTCTCGGCATTACTCCCGAGTACAACGACATTCTCACCTTCAACCTGCTCCGTATCATCGGTAACGCTAAGAACGGCTACGCAGGCTGGCTCGCATGGGGACCGTTCTTCGGCGCTAACAGCGACAACAACCCCGGTGTGACCGAGACAAACAAGCTCATCCTCAAGGATGCAGCGGTTGAAAAGAACCTCTTTGCCGCTTCCGAGACCGACAAGGCTCCGAGCTTCGATAAGGCTATCGACCGCTCAGAGTGGGGAGCTCCCGCGGCAACTATCTCGAACGGCACGAGCAATGCCGCTCTCGCAAACTACGAGAAGATAGCTGAGAATGTTTCCGCAGACGTTTACTTCAAGTGGGATATCGACAAGCTTTACGTAGGCCTCGTATCCGCCGACGGCGATCTTCGCGGCGACGCGGATTCTTGGAAGGGCGACGGACTCCAGCTCCGCATGAAGGCGGGCACGGCTATGGATTACGACACCTTCTATGATGTATATGTAACTCTTGACAGCGATAACAGCAGCACGCAGGCGGGAACAAACTCCGGTTATGCGGTTGAGAAGAATATCATCATCGAGGACGGCAAGCTCAATGTTATGCTCGCAGTTCCGTTCGAGGCACTCGGCGTAACTCCCGCAGAGGGCAAGGTAATTGCCTTCAACATGCTCCGTATCTCCGGTACCACGGATTCAAGCTACGCGGGCTGGCTTGCATGGGGCTCGTTCTTCGGAGCCGACAACGGCAACAACCCCGGTCTCAACGAGAACAACGTGCTCGTTCTCGAGGGCAAGTCGAAGAAGGTCGAGTTTGACCCCGATGACTACCTCGCAACAAGCATTCAGAAGGCACCCGACTTTACAAAGCCGATCAGCGAGAACGCATGGGGTCAGCCCGTTGCGACCATCGCGAACGGTCAGAACAATGCAGTAACCATCAACTACGAGGGCACAGCCGAGGAGGTAACGGCAGACGTTTACTTCCGTTGGGACGCAACTAAGCTCTATGTAGGTGTTGCCAGCGAGGACCACGATAAGGTCGGAAGTGACGACACATGGGTCGGCGACGGTGTTCAGCTTCGCCTGAAGGCCGGCGGCGCTATGGATTACGACAATTTCTATGACGTATACGTAACGCTCAACGCGGACGGTACGACAAGTGCGCTCGGCACAAACAACGAAAGAAGACCCGAGGGCAACATCGTCATCGACGGTGATACTCTCAATATTATGATAGCTGTTCCGCTTGCCGATCTCGGTATCAGAGGCGTTGAGGGCGAGAGAATTTCCTTCAACATGCTCCGTATCTCCGGTGCGGGCGGTAAGGGCTATGCCGGCTGGCTTGCATGGGGCTCGTTCTTCGGACCCGACAGCGGTAACAACGCAGGCGTAACCGAGCACAACACGATGGCTCTCAAGAACTACAACGGCGCAGACTATGCCATCAGCATTCCCGCGACCGCGGCAGCTCCCGACTTTAACGAGGTCATCAACTCCTGCACATGGGGCGCACCCACCGCTTCTCTCGAAAACGGCAAGGGCAACGCAGCGCTTGCAAACTACGAGAAGACAGCCGAGGATATCAAGGCTGATGTTTACCTCAAGTACGACAGCGCAAAGCTTTATGTCGGTGTTGTTTCCGCGGATGCAGATCTGAAGGGTGACGGCGAGACATATAAGGGCGACGGAGTTCAGTTCCGTATCAATTCCGGCACAGAGATGGGCGAGTTCTTCGACATCTATGTAACACTCGACGGCTCAAGCTCCGCATCTCACGCAGGCTCGAACTCGAGCACCATTGATAGTATCGAGCAGAATATCATCGTAGCAGACGGTAAACTCAATGTTATGTTCGCAATTCCGTTTACAGAGCTCGGCATCACTCCCGCCGAGGGTGAGCTCCTTGCGTTCAACATGATCCGTATCTCCGGCACCAAGGATTCAAGCTACGCAGGCTGGCTCGCATGGGGTGCATTCTTCGGCGCCGACAGCGATAACAACCCCGGTCTTATGAACTGCAATGTTATAAAGCTCGGTGAAGCTGAGGCTGCGACTCCCGCACATACTCCCGCCACAGACGCAAAAAAGGATCCCGACTGCACAAACGCAGGTCTTACCGAGGGCTCGCATTGCTCTGTTTGCGCTAAGATCCTCACAGCTCAGGAGATCGTTCCCGCACTCGACCACGACTTCTCCAAGGAGTGGACGATCGATAAGGAAGCTACACTTGAGTCCGCAGGAAGCATGTCTCACCACTGCTCGCGCTGCGACGAAAAGTCCGGCGTTACCGAAATCCCGCGCCTGAAGGACTCTGCCGAGACCTTCACGGATGTCAAGAGCGATAGCTGGTTCAAGGCTGCCGTTGATTTCGTTCTCAATGAGAACCTCATGGACGGTAAGGGCAACAATATGTTCGCTCCGAACGAAGCGACCGAGAGAGCACAGCTCGTTACTATCCTTTGGAGACTCGCAGGCTCTCCCGAGGTAACAGATGCTACTCCCTTCACCGACCTCAAGCAGGATTGGTACAAGACAGCTGTAGCATGGGCTTATAAGAATAAGATCGTCAACGGTATCACAGATACAGAGTTCGGTCCCAATGAGCCTGTGACCCGCGAGCAGATCGCTGCGATCCTTTACAGATATTGCGAATTCGCAGGGCTCGACGTAACGGCAAGAGCAGAGCTCAACTTCCCCGACACCTCTAAGATCCACAGCTATGCTGAGGAGAACATGAAGTGGGCGTTCGCCGAGGAGCTCATCACCGGAACAAAGGATGAGACCGGCGTTCTCAAGCTCGACCCGCGCGGAAACGCAACACGCGCACAGATCGCAACAGTTCTTACAAGATTCTGCACACAGAATGCTGCTGCCGAGAAGTAAGGCGCGATTTGCTAAGAAAATCACTCGCTTGATGGGATAATAAAGGCGACGGATATTTTGCATACGCAAAATATCCGTCGCTTGCTTTGTTTTGGCGAAAAAACGGCGAAGCACGCAGGTTGAGCTCCGCCGCTTGGCTGTCCGTCGGCTTCGACGGGCTTAATTGTCTTCGCTCTTGACAACGCAGCTTGCCCAGAAGCCGCTTTTGAGCATCGGCACTGCGATCGAGAGCTTCAAAATATCCGAAAACTGAACGATGAAATATATCAGCGGCACGGACAGCGACGTCGTTCGGCAAAGAATGAACGACAGCACTGCTGGCACGCACCAGGTGTAAACGCTGTCGAAAAGGAAGGTGATTACGGTCTTGCCGCCCGAGCGGATGGTGAAATACGCAACGTGTATGAAGGCGTGTATCGGCAGTGAGGCGCCGGCGATCATCATAAGACGCGAAACGAGCGTGCGAACGTCGGTTGAAACATTGTAAAGAAGCGGAACAAGCGGGGACATTGCAACAAGCAGCAGTCCGATGCCGACGTGAAGCACAAGTGTGAAGGTGATCAGCTTTACTGCATCCGCCTTCGCGCCGTCGGTGTCGCCTGTGCCGAGTTTTTGACCGAGAATTATCGAAACGGCGCCGCCCATTGCGAACATCACGACACAGAAAAGCTGCCAAACAGTCTGATTTATCTGCACGGCTGCAATTACGTCGATGCCGCGCGAGGAGTAATTCAGATTGATAAAGGTTGTGCCGAGCGACCAAAGCACCTCATTTGCGAGCAACGGTGCGCCGGTAACGAACACGCGACGGGTGAAGTCCGCGGGAATTTTGAGAGAGCGGTATATTTTCCTGAGAAAGTCAAAGCGGTCGAGCCTGCGGTGAGTGTAAATTATGATATAAAGCATCTCGACGAAGCGTGACATGACGGTCGCGATCGCCGCACCGGTCACGCCGAGCTGCGGAAAGCCGAGCTTACCGAAGATGAGAAGGTAATTGAAGATCATGTTGACCGCAACAGCCACAGAGCTTGCGATCATGGGAGGCACGGTCACGCCGCAATCCTTGAGTGTTCCGGAATATATCTGAACCAGCGCATACGGAACGAGTCCGATGAGCATCACGGACAGATAATCGTGAGCGAGCGAAAGAGCAAGTGCTGTGTCCTCGGGAGAGTTTGATTCGCTTTGAAGAAAAAGCATTATGAGCTCGTCCGAGAAAATCGAGACGGCGCCGATGAACAGTACGGTCAGCGCGAGTGTCGAGAGAAGCTTGAAGCGGAAGGTGTTGCGAAGTCCTTCGCGGTCGCCCTTGCCGAAAAACTGAGCGCCGAAGATCGAAGCGCCCGAGAGCATGCCGAATATCGCAAGATTAAGGATGAAGATGAGCTGGTTGACAACGGCAACGGCGCTGATATCGGGCGTGCCGAGACTGCCGACCATCAAATTGTCGAGAAGACTGACGAAGTTGGTGATGACCTGCTGAAGCGTCAGCGGGATTAGCAGCCGCGCGAGATTCCTGTAAAAGGAGCGGTCGCCGAAGAATTTTGAAAGTGTCACAAATAATACCTCCGAGGTCTGAAATCAAATATATTGTATCATATATATCGCCGTATAACAACCGATTTTGCGAAAATAAGGTTCGAAAAGACGGGAATCGCACAGAAAAACACGTTCTCCGACGTTAGTATATAATAAATGTAGGAAAATAGGCAATTTCAAAAAAATCGAAAAAAAGGCGAAAAAACTTTGAAAAAGGTGTTGACAAAGGGGGAGGAAAGTGATATAATATACAA
>CAYYKO010000019.1:0-27708 GCA_964441695.1 uncultured Ruminococcus sp.
ACGCCGTATTCAGCGGCAATTGTGTGCAGACTCTCGCCTCCGCGAACGGTATGCGACAGTGTCGGCTCGAGGATCACAAGCTGTTGACCGACTGCAAGACGTGACGGGTTAGTCAGAAAATTGTCCGTGATTATACGGCTCGGCGGGACACCGAACTGCCGCGCGACCGAATACACGCTGTCGCCGCGCTTGACGGTGTATATATTCATTATTTATTCCTCCTGTCAGCGGCATGAAGGACACTTCAGTGCCGACTTAATTATGCTTTACAGTATATGCAGTGGCAGTGCGTGTCTGTGCGAATAATATTTCTGCGATTGCAAATACTGTTACAGCTCAAGTATTATATGACGGAAGGGCTGATAATATGCTTTGCTCAAACAAAATAGTATGTGTTCGCGGACGTGAGATCGTCGATTCGCGCGGAAATCCGACAGTCGAGGCAACCGTAATTTTGGAGGATGGCTCACGCGGCGTTGCGGCCGTGCCCTCGGGTGCTTCGACGGGCAGTCATGAGGCATGCGAACTACGCGACGGAGACATGTCACGCTTCGGAGGACGCGGAGTCCTGCGCGCGGTAGAAAATATAAATACACGCCTTGCCTCGCGTCTGTGCGGCATGGTGTGCAATCAGGGCATGGTCGATTGCGTTATTCTGAGCGAGGACGGGACAGACAACAAGTCGGGACTCGGTGCGAATGCGACGCTTGCAGTCTCGCTTGCGGCGGCGAAGGCGGGAGCGTGCCATGCTCACATTCCGCTTTACAGATATATCGGAGGCGTCAGCGGAGTTCGCCTGCCGATCCCGATGATGAATATACTGAACGGCGGGGCGCATGCCGCAAACAATCTCGACATCCAGGAATTCATGATCGTTCCCGAGGGCTTTGAAAGCTACTCCGAGGCGCTGCGCGCAGGCTGTGAGGTTTACGCGGCTCTGACAGGAATACTGAAGCGTGACGGTCACTCAAGCTCTGTGGGCGACGAGGGAGGCTGTGCGCCGAATCTTTCGGGAGAGAGGGAAGCGCTTGACTATATCATGCGTGCGATAGAGGAGGCACATTACAGCTCAAAGCAGATAAAGATAGCGCTTGACTGTGCTGCCTCCGAGTGGACATGCGACGGCGGCTACTGCCTGCCGAAGTGTGGCGAGAGGGCAAGCTCTGCCGCTCTTACCGACAAGCTCGAGGCGCTCATAAAGGATTATCCCATCGTTTCGGTCGAGGACGGACTCGGTGAGGACGACTCGGCGGGCTGGCGCGAAATGACAAGGCGACTCGGAGCTCGGGTGCTGCTTGTCGGCGATGACCTGTTTGCGACAAATCCCGCACGTGTGCGGCACGGAATCGAAAACGGTATGGCAAATGCCGTGCTAATAAAGCCCAATCAGATAGGAACTCTCAGCGAAACGCTCGAGGTCGTTCGCATTTCTTCAAGAAGCGGCTATGAAAGAATACTTTCTCACCGCTCGGGAGAGACATGCGACACGTCGATTGCCGATATCGCGGTCGCAGTCAACTGCGGATATATCAAGACAGGCGCGCCCTGCCGCGGCGAGCGCACCGCAAAGTACAACAGACTTCTCGAAATTGAGGGAGAGCTTGCATGCTCCGCTCGCTTCGGACTTTAGCATGACCAAGGCTCGCGACGCTGCGCTTTATGAGTTATAGCGCAGCTGTCGCGGGCTTTTTGAGAAATCGGCGTCAAGAAAATCGTTAATCTTTGAAAAAATGGCGATTTGCCCTTGTTATTTGGCGAAAAATGAGTTATACTTTATAAGGCGATTTTTTGCGTAGCCGATTTTTAGCTATTAAAGGGGGGCGACGGCGAATGCATCTTCCTTCTCACGGCAACTCGTTCAGACCTTCCGCGGTCAGACGCATTAATACCGATTGTGAGCGCGGACTGTCGGCGGCACAGGTCAGAGAGCGCATAGCGGCAGGGCAGGTCAATACACCTGTTGCTTCTCCGACAAAGACTGTCGGGCAGATAATCTCGGGCAACGTGTTCACGTATTTCAACATGCTCTTTTTCATTATCGCTGTTGCGCTGATTCTCGTCGGCTCATTTAACAACCTGTCATTCATGGTCATAATCCTTGTAAATTTGATGATAGGGATAGTGCAGGAGATAAATTCAAAGCGCACACTTGATTCGCTCACGCTTCTGACAGAGCCGCATATCACGGTAATACGCGACGGTCGTGAGTACAGTGTGCCGACCGAAAAGCTTGTTCTCGATGACGTTATTATCCTCAGTGCGGGAAAGCAGATTTGCGCTGACGCGACAGTTCTCAGCGGGGAGCTTCAGGTCAACGAGGCACTGGTGACGGGAGAATCTGATGAAATACTGAAGCGTCCCGGCGACACGCTGCTGTCGGGAAGCTATGTTGTCGGAGGCTCCTGCTATGCGCGGCTCGATGCCGTAGGCGCCGATTCGTTTGTATCGAAGCTTACGCTTGACGCGAAAAAGACAAAAAAGAAAAGCGTCAAGGGCATGATGCTCGCGCTGAATCGGCTTATCGTCATAATCGGAATACTTGTCATACCGCTCGGCGCCGCGCTGATGCTCAGGCATCATTATTCGCTCGGGATAGGAATTCGCGACAATGTAACGCAGACCTCTGCTGCCATTATCGGAATGATACCCGAGGGGCTGTATCTGCTTGTAAATGTTACACTTGCGGTCAGTGTGATCAAGCTTGCGCGAGTCGATACGCTGGTCCACGACCTTGGCTGTATCGAGACCTTGGCGCGAGTCGATACGCTGTGCGTTGACAAAACGGGCACGATCACCGACAACTCAATGCTTGTCAGTGAGATAATTCCGCTGAGAGCCGGCACGGATCCCGTGCCTCTCGTGCGTGACCTTGTTTACAATATGCCCGAGGACAATATCACAATGTCAGCGCTCAAGGCTCATTTTAACGGCGAGCTCGGCAGACGCGCGATAGAGGTCGCGCCGTTTACCTCGGCGACAAAAACCAGTGCTGCCTCATTTTCGGCAGGGGAGAAGTATCTTCTCGGCGCGCCCGAGTTTGTGCTTCGCGAGCAATACATGAGCTTTAAGAAGGTGCTCGAGCCGTATATTCACGACGGCAAGCGTGTGCTGCTCTTTGCACAGAGCACATCGCTTTCCGCTTCCGAGAGCACGAGGACCGTTCCGCTTGCGATCGTTACACTGACAAATCCCGTACGTCCCGAGGCGCGTGAGACCTTTACATACTTCACGCGGCAGGGCGTAGATATCAAGGTAATATCGGGAGACAATCCCTTTACCGTTTCCGCTGCCGCGCGTGAGGCGGGTATTCCGGGCTCGGATAGCTGTATCGATATTTCCGACCTTACCGGCGAGGAGCTTGAGGAGGTGGCGGAAGAATACACGGTCTTCGGACGCGTGTCGCCCGAGCAGAAGAGAGTCCTGGTGCGCGCACTGAAGAAGCAAGGACATACCGTTGCAATGACCGGTGACGGAGTCAACGATATTTTGGCGCTAAAGGATGCCGATTGCAGCATAGCCATGGCGTCGGGAAGCGATGTCGCATGCAGGATATCACACCTTGTGCTGCTGAAATCGCAGTTCTCCTCGTTGCCGTCGGTCGTCGCGGAGGGAAGACAGGTCATAAATAATATCGAGCGCTCCGCGTCGCTGTTTTTAGTGAAGAACACCTTCTCGTTCTTACTTGCGCTTATATCGATAATTGCCGTGTTTGAGTATCCGCTTCAGCCCGTGCAGGTATCGCTTGTCAGCGGACTTACGATAGGAATTCCGTCCTTCGTGCTTGCGCTCGAGAAGAATGAGAAGCGCGTGCGGGGGAAATTCCTTGTAAACGTGATCTACAGGGCGCTGCCCGCGGCATTGACCGACCTAATTGTGGTAATGGGCGTGATACTGTTTGCCGACGCCTTCGGCATCGACGGGGACATCGCCTCCTCGATAATAACCGTATTAATGGGACTTGTCGGCTTTACAATGATATTCACGCTTTGCAGACCCTTCAATAAACGTCGTGCGGCGCTTCTTTGCTCGCTTGTCGTGCTTTTTGCAGGCGCGTTCGTTATAATGCCGGGCTTTTTTGAGCTTACACATCCCGATTACGGTGGCTGGCTTGTCCTTGGGGTGTTTACACTGCTCATACCGTCGGTAATATATACACTTTCGTCGCTTCTAAGAGTGCTTGCGCGCTGGCTTGTCAAGCTTGCGGGCGGTATCGAGAGAGCGAGCGAATAAAACTTCGAAAAAATTACCCGCTTATGCGGTGATTGGAGAATAAAATGGACATTATCAAAGAATTATCACTTATCGGTATAGTACCGGTCATCGCGCTCGATGACGCAAAGGACGCAGCTCCTCTCGCGCGTGCGCTTTGTGACGGAGGACTTCCCTGTGCGGAGATAACCTTCAGAACCGACGCTGCCGAGGAGTCGATCCGTATTATGGCGACCGAGTATCCCGACATGCTCGTCGGTGCCGGAACCGTTTTGACCTGTGAGCAGGCTGACCGCGCGATAAAGGCGGGAGCTCGTTTCCTTGTTTCCCCCGGACTCAACCCCGAGGTCGTAAAGCACTGCATAAAGAACAACTACCCGATAGTTCCCGGCTGCGCTACGCCGTCAGAGGTGGAGTGTGCGATCTCGCTCGGACTTGATACGGTCAAATTCTTCCCAGCAGAGGCGGCAGGCGGAATTGCCATGATCCGTGCAATGTCTGCACCCTACGGTAAGATCAAGTTTATGCCGACCGGCGGCATCGGCGAAGCGAACCTCAACGATTATCTCTCCTTCGGCAAGATCTTCGCATGCGGCGGCAGCTGGATGGCTCCCAAAAAGCTTATCTCGGCGGGCGAGTTTGACAAGATAGAGTCTCTCACACGCGGTGCGGTCTCCGCAATGCTTGACATTCGTCTCCACCACGTCGGGATTAATTCTGACAAGGACGGTTCGCTCGAGGCAGCAAAGACCTTTGCGGCGATACTCGGCGTACAGACGCGCGAAACGGAAATTTCCGTATGGAGCGGAGATAAGATCGAGGTCATGAGCGACGCGATAAAGGGAAGTGTCGGACACATTGCGCTCAGTGTAAATTATGTCGACCGTGCTGTCTACCATCTCGAAAAGCGCGGACTCGTCTTCGATATGTCCACGGCAAAGTATGACGAGGCAGGTAATATGACCTTTGTTTACGCAGAAAACGAGATCTGCGGCTTTGCAATACATCTTCTCAAGAATTCCTAAAGAATAAAACTATAAAAAGAGGCTAATCATGAAAAGAGTTGTGACCTTCGGCGAGCTGATGCTCAGACTTGCCCCCAACGGATATTACCGTTTCTTCCAGAATGACCAGATGCAGGCGACCTTCGGCGGCGGTGAAGCCAATGTTGCCGTAAGCCTTGCAAACTACGGTCTTGACAGCGTTTATGTCACTAAGCTTCCGTCTCACGCGATCGGTCAGGCGGCTGTTAATTCTCTCAGATATTTCGGTGTTGATACCTCGAAGATCGTTCGCGGCGGCGACAGAGTCGGAATATACTATCTTGAAAAGGGCGCGTCTCAGCGCGGCTCGGTCTGCATTTACGACCGCGCGCATTCGGCAATCGCCGAGGCAGCCTGCTCTGATTTTGACTGGGATGCGATATTCGCCGGAGCCGACTGGTTCCATTTTACCGGAATCACACCCGCGCTCGGCGATAATGTTGCCGAGATTTGCCTCGAGGCTTGCAAGGCCGCTAAAGCACACGGCGTGAAGATATCCTGCGATCTTAATTACCGCGGCAAGCTTTGGACACGCGAAAAGGCTCGCGAAACCATGACAAAGCTTTGCAAGTACGTTGACGTTTGCATCTCCAATGAGGAGGATGCAAAGGACGTATTCGGCATTGAGGCAGAGGACACGGATATTTACGGCGGTAAGCTCAACCATGAGGGCTACAAGTCTGTCGCAAAGCAGCTTGCGGACACCTTCGGCTTTGAGAAGGTTGCCATAACACTTCGCTCGTCCATCTCGGCAAACGACAACGACTGGGCGGGAATGCTTTACGACGGCAGCGAGTATTGCTTCTCGAAGTCCTACCACCTTCACATCGTCGACAGAGTAGGCGGAGGAGATTCCTTCGGCGGCGGACTGATCTATGCTCTTCTTGACGGTAAGTCCTCGAAGGATGCAATTGAGTTTGCAGTTGCGGCGTCGGCTCTTAAGCACTCGGTCGAGGGTGACTACAACCGCGTCGGTGTTTCCGAGGTTGAAAAGCTTTCGGGCGGAGACGGCTCGGGAAGAGTTCAAAGATAACCGAGACGTGCCGAAAACGAACATTTACATGTGAATTTCACTTCATTTTGTTAAAGTGTGAGTTTTGTTAACATTTTAACATTGAATCTCAGCCGATTTTGTTTTATAATCAATTATGTAATTTTAATTGTTTTTACACGACTGCGAGGTGTAATGGATGAACTTGAATGTAAATGGGCAGTTGCCCCCGGAGCTTCGGGGGGAAAGGACGCTGTATCACACACCGAATCCTATTTCAGTTATAGGAGAGATAACGCGTATTGTCAACTCAATGATCGTTGAGGGTGAGGAGAGAAATCCTTTGCTTCAGAATTCGTCGAGACTGCTGATGCTTGAGCTGGACCGAAAAGACGGCGTAACACAGCTTGAGCTTGTCAGAATGACACATCTGAAGGCTCCGACGATCAGCATCACTCTGCAAAAGCTTGAAAAGCACGGCTATGTAGGCCGCCGTCACGACAACTATGATATGCGTTCTGTTCGAGTCTACCTTACGGAAAAGGGAAAATCGTACAACCAGTTTATCATAAAGAAGGTTACGAAGTCGGAGACGAGGGCAATGGACTCTCTGACCGAGGCTGAAGCAAAGCAGCTGATGAGATTGCTCCTTAAAATTAAGGATGGTATCGCCGAAAGCACGGAAACCAATAAGTTTCTCTAAAAGCTTTATCTTTAGGTAATTTACCTATTGATATTTAGCGCATATTGTATTAAAATATATACAGATAAGAATATTTACACAGAAAGGCGCAGTGCCGTGCGGCATTGTGAACGCGAACGAGTACAATGACTTTATTTATACTTGCAGCAGGAATGGGTTCAAGATACGGTGGACTCAAGCAGATCGATTCTTTTACTGAGAATGGCGAATTCATTATAGATTTTTCGATCTATGACGCGATCAAGGCGGGCTTTGACAGAGTTGTCTTCATCATCAAGAAGGAGAACTATGAGATCTTCCGCGAGACTGTCGGTCATCGTATTGAGGGTAAGATCAAGGTTGAGTATGTTTTCCAGGAGCTCGACAAGTTTGTCGACGAGATTCCGGAGGGTCGTACCAAGCCCTGGGGCACCACGCACGCACTTCTTTGCGGCAAGCAAGTTCTTGACGACCCGTTTGCAGTTATCAATGCTGACGACTTTTACGGCAGAGACGCATTCATGAAGGTTGCCGAGTTTCTTCGCGATGCAAAGAACGACGGTAGTTTCTGCATGGTCGGCTACAGAGTCGGAAATACGCTCACGGACAACGGAAGCGTAGCACGCGGTGTTTGCAATACCGTTGACGGAAAGCTCGATACCATCGTCGAGAGAACAAAGATATACAAGACCGAGACCGGAGCTCGCTTCTTCGACGAGAATGGCGATGCCGTGGATCTCGCTCCGAATACAGTGGTTTCCATGAACTTCTGGGGCTTCACTCCCTCCGTGTTTGCAGGTCTTGAGAAGGACTTTGAGACCTTCAAGCAGGACACCGCAAAGGATCCTCTCAAGAGCGAAGCGCTTCTTCCGAACTCCATCGGCAACATGATCAAGAACGGCGAATGCACCGTTGATGTTCTCGAGACGAGTGCAAAGTGGTTCGGCGTTACCTATGCCGATGACAAGCCGAATACGATCGCACGCCTCCGCGAGCTTATCGATGCAGGCGAGTATCCGAACGGTCTCTGGAAGTAATTACTTTATTTTAGCTTAGGAGCAATTAATATGGCTATTCTTGTAACAGGCGGTGCCGGATATATCGGCTCGCATACCGTAGTCGAGCTTCAGAACGCAGGCTACGACGTTGTCGTCGTCGACAACCTTTCCAACTCCAGTGAAAAGAGTCTTGACAGAGTCGCTGAAATAACGGGCAAGAAGGCTAAGTTCTATAAGGCCGATATTCTCGACAAGGCTGCACTTGAGGAGATCTTCACAAACGAGGACATTGATTCCTGCATCCATTTTGCGGGACTTAAGTCTGTCGGCGAATCCGTTGCGAAGCCGTGGGAATATTATAACAACAATATCACCGGAACGCTCGTCCTCGTTGACGTAATGCGCGAGCACGGCGTGAAGAATATTATCTTCTCGTCCTCTGCTACGGTATACGGTGACCCCGCGTTTATTCCGATCACTGAGGAGTGCCCCAAGGGTCAGTGTACTAACCCCTACGGCTGGACGAAGTCCATGCTCGAGCAGATATTCACCGACATCCACAAGGCAGACCCCGAGTGGAATATCGTTCTGCTTCGCTACTTCAATCCCATCGGAGCGCACAAGAGCGGAATGATCGGTGAGAATCCGAACGGCATTCCGAACAATCTTATGCCCTACGTAACTCAGGTTGCTGTTGGCAAGCGTCCCGAACTCGGCGTATTCGGAAACGACTACGACACTCACGACGGCACGGGTGTTCGTGATTACATTCACGTTGTTGACCTTGCTCGCGGTCACGTCAAGGCGCTTGCCAAGATCGAGGCTAAGGCAGGACTGAATGTTTATAACCTCGGCACGGGTAAGGGCTATAGCGTTCTTGATATCGTTAAGAATTTCGAGGATGCTACAGGCGTTAAAATCCCTTATTCGATCAAGCCTCGCCGCCCCGGCGATATTGCTACCTGCTATTCCGATGCTTCAAAGGCTGAGAAGGAGCTTGGCTGGGTAGCTGAGAACGATATTAAGGACATGTGCGCCGATTCGTGGAGATGGCAGAAGATGAACCCGAACGGCTACGAGGACTGATAACTAAATTTTATATCTCCGAATGGACTCGCTCTGTTCGGAGATTTCCTTTAGGAGGGGAAAGCAATGATACGCAAACGACTGTTCGGATATCATCCGTGCGGAAAAGAGATAAATTTATACGAGCTTTCAAATGGCGCAATGTCGGTGGAGCTGCTTGAATACGGTGCCACTATCCACGCACTGCATGTTTCTGACAGCGCAGGGAAGAGCTACGACGTTGTCGGCGGCTTTGATACAATTGATGCTTATATTCAGTCTACCGAATATCAGGGCTCTACTGTAGGAAGAGTTTGCAACCGACTGAAGAACGCTGAATTTACACTTGACGGCGAGACGTTCAGAACATATCGTAACGAAGGCATGAATTCCTGCCATTCAGGTAAGTACGGCTTTGATAAGAAGCTGTGGAATGTCGAATACAGCGGTGACGACAGCTGCGAAATTACCTTCAATTATATCAGTCGCGACGGCGAGGAGGGCTTCCCGGGTAATCTGACTGTCAGTGTTAAGTATCGCCTCGGCGGCACCAGACTCGCTAGAGTATCTTGCGACGACTGACAAGCGCACTGTAGTTAACTTAACAAATCATTCATATTTTAACATGAACGGCTATGACAGCGGCAGCGTCGAGGACCATCTTATTAGGGTCGCAGCGTCGCATATCAACGAGACCGACAGAGCGCTCATACCGACAGGAAATATAATTGACATTACGGGCACTCCGTTTGACATGAACAGCAAATGCAGACTCGGCTCGGTAATTAACGGCGACTGCGATAAGCTCCGCGAGCTCGGCGGGCTTGACTGCAATTATATTTTCGACAATGTGTCATCTGATGCTTCGGAATGTGTCGCGGAGCTTACAGGAGATGCTTCGGGCATTACAATGCGCGTTTACACCGACAGCTCCGGAATGCAGATCTATACAGCAAATTCGATCGGTGAGGACGAGCCGAGGATGAAAAACGGTGTCGAGCAGGTGCTGCACTTCGGTATTTGCCTTGAATGTGCCGCAATGCCTGATTCGCCGAATAATAAAAATTTTGATGACATAACGCTCGAGGTCGGCGACGTATACCGCCACGTAACGGTTTTCGAATTCGTAAGCTGAACAACGGCGAAAACGGCAACTTAGTTAGCAACCACCATTACCGCTAACCGCAAGCCTTCCCTCAATTATACAAAATTTGCATTTTGTATAATCATTAGTATTTCAAATCAAGCGTTTAATTCACGCTGATATGCTTTTTGGCGGTGTGCGATGTATATTATATTGGCGTGAAGCTCTCAAGCCCGCTGATAATCTCACTTTTTAGCTCAGGCTGCGAGAGGCTTCCTTTTTCATGTGCTTGAGCATGTACTTGTGCTTTGTAGCTTCACCGCCGCGCAGATGACGTTCTGACTTGTTTTTGTCAAGCACTTCTCTGACGAGCTCGAAAAGCGCACGGTTTGTAAGCTCAAGACGCTCTGTGACGTCCTTGTGTACCGTTGACTTGCTTATACCGAATCTTGCTGCCGCATCGCGTACCGTTGATTGCGTATCAATTATGTACTGTGCGAGCTGCTCGCACCGGCTGTCGGCGCGTATATGCATATCTATCACTCCCGAGTAATAATTTCGCTCAATTATATGTCGGGAGTGACAGCTTTATACTGAACAAAACGAAAAGAAGCTGCCTCGAGGCAGCTTCTTTTCGTATATTACTTGACCAAATAGTCGTTTATGATGCGTTCATCGGTTTCATCTGACATGTAGTAGTAGGTTCCTGTTGTGTCTATTCCGAGAGACGTAAAGTAAGCGAGATAACGGTAGTTATACGGAGCTGTTATTCTTGCGTTCTTATATCTCTTGTGATTGACAGTAAGAGCATCGTCATAGTGGAAGTAGAATTTCGCATGTGACGGAGCTGCGATATATGTGTTATCGCGGCAGATCCATCCGCGGTCGACGGTGTCGCTTGACATCTGAGCCTTATATATCGAGGACGCGGCGTACATTATCGTGTTATTCTCGAAAATGCAGTTCTCACCCTCCATATAGATGCTCGAGGAAACAACCTCGCTTCGTGCGGCAGGCACAGCTGTCTTTGTCTTGCTGTAGCCCATATATGCGAAGATGTTGTCGTGAATGTGCTGATTTATCATCTTGTCACGGCTGTAGCCGTTCTCGTCAAGATTTCCGATTCCGTTCCAGTTCTCGCAGCCTGTGATCGAGGAAACGATGACATTATAACCGTACTCGATATTGGAAATATTCTGACCCTTGCTGCCACTTTCGCTGCCGCCGTTCTGGCAGGTCAGCGAACCTCCTACGTCGTGAACGTAGCAATTAAGAATGCGAATATTATCGCTCGAGCCGTAAATTTCCATTCCTGTCTCGACAAAGCAGCCGAAGATGTAACCGATCTCGCAATTTGTCATTGTAAAGTCGGCTCTTCCGCCGGTTATACCGTAGCGTCCGCTGTACTTGATCGCAATATTGTCAAACGTTGTGCCTTGCTCGGCTTTGACGATATAACCGCTCTTTGAGCACTTGATATCGTCAAATCTTTCTGCCGGATTTCCATCCTTCGAGTAGAGGTAAAGCTTGCCGGACTTATAGTCGTGAAAATATTCAAGGTCATTGTTGAGTGCCTCACCGATATTTCCGCACGTAGTTCCGCCGGAGACAAACATTTCCTTGCCGTTTGAAACAAGCACGGGCTCTGTACCCGAGCCGACGGTCAACCAGCAATAGGCGGTCTTCCCTTCTCCGAAGGGATCGCCTTCATCTGTCGACTTGATCCTTACACCGAAATATTCGCCGTCGTTGAAGATAATATTGCCGACCTCGGACTTTTCGCCGCACCATGCGGGGTCATTGTCTATCTTGTCAAGCACATAAATATTTTCATACTCAGTCTTCTGCCAGCTTCCGACGCCGTTGTCAAACTCGATGGCTCCGGAGATAACTGGCTTGGGACCTGTGCCGTAGGCGCCGTAGGATACGTTCTTTGTGGTAACAAGAGAAATACGTGAATTATCGAGGTAGCGGTCGTGATACCACGTGCTGCCGCGTTCGAGGAATACGCCGTCTCCCTCTTTTGCTTTTGAAATTATGGCAGCGCCTCCTGCCTTTACTTCCCACAGTGCTTCGAGTGTCTTGAGTGGCTTGTCGGGAGATGTTCCTTTATTGGAATCGTCGCCGTTTATTGAAGAAACGTAGAAGCAGTTATGGCCGCTTGCGAGGATTTGCTCGGGGGTCAGCTTCGACTCGGAATTCAGTATCTCGTCAATACGGCTCTGAAGAAGCTCGTCGTACTTTTTCTCAACGTCAGCGGTGTATTCGAGGTACTTGACAGATGAATATAAGAAGTAATTCTTCAGATAATCGTCATTTTGCGTGCCGGAGTATTTGTCGGCAGCCGACATGCTCTCGAAGAAGCCGATGTAGGCTATGTGAAGCTTATCTGTGTCAGCAGGCTCCTCGTCAAATGCCGAAAGCAGAATATGAAGGAAGTCCGTGTCGAAATCACGTGCTTTGTAATTGCTCATAACAGCCGTGAGGTCGACCGTAGCGGTCTTCATTCCGAGGTCATCGACACCCGCTGTGAGTGAAAACTCGCTCTTTTCGGTTCCGTTGATGTTTATAACGCCGCTTTTTAATGTTTTTTGTGCGTCGGGTGCATATTTGTACGCTACCTTGAGCACGGGAGTCTTGAAAAGGTCGATGTCCAGAACATTGGCGCTGACACCTATTGTACCGCTTGGGTCATAATTGTCGTTTTCGAGCTTCAGCGAGCTGTCGCGGAAGGCATAAAGTGTCGGATAAGCTGTAGCTTCATCAAGCTCACTGTCAAGAGAGCCTGAAACCGCCGTGCCGCTCCAATACAGGTACTTCGCACCGAAGATCTTTGAGCTGTCATCGGCAGACGGAGTATAGCCCTGCCAAGCCTTAGCCTCTGCATCGATAATGTTCATTATTACGGTTGCCATCTCGGCTCTTGTTATATCTGCCTTGGGGTTGTACTTTTTATACTGGTCACCGTTCGCAATTCCTGCGCGGCGGAGAATTTCAACGTACTCACGAGCCCACTTCCCTATTTTCTTCGCGTCGGCAAAGGTCGATGGAGCCGTGCTTTCTCTTGGCATGCTTATATCCATGTAGTTGATATACCTTGCGATGCAGGCTGCCATTTCTTCTCTCGAAAGAGCCTTATCGGGAAGGAAGGTGCCGTCCTCATAGCCGTTTACGATACCCGCGTCGACTGCCCAACCGACATAGCCTGTATACCAGGTCTTTTTCTTTATATCGCTGAAGCGGTCGGTCTCTTTCTGCTCGGCGTCCGCAAGACGGCCGAGGATAGTGACAAACATTGCCCGTGTAAGCTTTGTGTCCGGCTCGAACAGCGTTGTCGAGGTTCCCTGCATAAGTCCGTTTTCGTAAACGAACTTGACCTCGTCATAGAACCATTTCTTCTTTCCGACGTCCTTGAACGGCAGCTCGCTGTCGGCTGCTGTTGTGCCGACGGTCAGCATAGACGCGCCGAGCAGAACTGCGGCAAGCGCGCTTGATACGATTTTCTTTAGCTTCATTATAAGCTCCTTTCGCGCATAATATTGCTTCATACATTATACCACAAAAATACCGTAAAGTCGATTGATATAACTGACAAAAACAGCGCAGTGAATTTGTGCATATTAACATAGCACACGCGACGTTCTACGAGAAAAAAGCTCGCCCGGTGAGAGCTCATCAGGCGAGCGTGAAGCAGCGTGCGCTATTACTTTGTAATTGTGATCTTATTGATGACTCCTGCCTTGTCGGGATCGATTCCGCGAATGATGGTCATCTTGCATGCAAGTATCTGGAACACAAGAACGCTGATAAACGGAGTTGTAAGCTCGCAGCCCGTGTTCGGGATAACGACACCCGTTGTGCCTGCGGGAACAGCTGAGGCGTCGTCTGTGATGAAGATAATGTCAGCGTTGACACCCTTCAGCTTGTCGGTGATCTCGAGGGCGTCGGTGTAGGTCTTTCCCTTCGGTGCAATTACGAATACAGGGTCGCCGTCGTGAAGCTGTGCGATCGGACCGTGGTGGAAGTCGGAAATCGGGTAGCCCTTCATCTTGATCTTGTTTGTCTCAAGCATCTTGAGCGCGCCCTCGAGCGCGATGCAGTAAGAAATGCCGCGTCCGAGAAGTACTGCTCCGGGCATTGTGCTGTACCTTTCGGCGAGAGTCTGTAGCGTGCCGTCAAGACCGTCGATGAGCTCTGCCGCCTTTGCGGAAACCGCATTCAGAGAAGCAAGGAACTCGTCATTTCCCGACCATTTAGCGGCGAGAAGCGCGAGGAGCATCATCTGAGAGGTAAAGGTCTTGGTAGCGGCGATGCTGAGCTCGGGACCTGCGCCGCAGTAGAGGTGATACTTTGCCTCGGAAGCCATGGGAGAAGCAAGTTCATTGGTTACGGCAACCGTAACTGCCCCGTCAGCCTTTGCGCTTCTCAGCACCTCGAGAACGTCCTCAGCCTTACCCGACTGCGAAACTCCGATCACAAGATAACGGGAGAGATCTACATGCGCGTCATACTTTGTGAACACGGACGGTGTTCCGAGAACGCACGGAACACCTGCGAGAATACCGAATATGTACTGCGCGTAGATGCATGCGTGGTCGGAGGTACCGCGTGCGGCAAAGTAAATTCCCGCAACATTGTTGGCCTTTGCCTCGGCGACTATCTGCTCGGCAACAGCCTCGTTATTCTTTATAACGGATGCGAGAATTTCGGGCTGTTCTCTTATCTCACGTTCGAGATTTATCATTGTTCATTACCAGCTTTCATTATTAGTTTGTTTGGTTTTCAGTAAAGTAATTGTTGATACCCTCCGCAAGTGCCTCGGCGTATTTCTGCTGCCACTCGGGGTCTATCATGTTCTTGGCCTCGTCGGGATTCGTTACAAAGCCAAGCTCGACAAGCGACGCAGGAAAGTTCGTGAAGCGTATGACATAAAAAATGTCATTTTCGACCACCGGAGTACGTGCGTCCGGGAAAGCGGCGGAGAGACTTTCGGCAAGAGAGTTCGAAATATCAAGGTCGAAGCCCGCAGTCTTTGAAGCGCCCTCGTAGTAATAAATACGCGTTCCCGAGGCGTCCTCGGAGGTGTGCGAATTACAGTGGAGGGAGATGTAATAATCTATCTTCGTTTCGAGAGAGTTAACATATGCGACTCTCTCGTCGGGCTTGTATTTATTGTTGTTGTCGAATGCAGAGGTCTTCGGGAAGCTCTCGCCGTCGTGCGTCATTATAACGGTGTAGCCGAGCCTTTCAAGCTCGTCTCTCAGGTATATCGCAACATCAAAATTGATATCCTTCTCGGTAAAGTCACCGATGTACTCGGATGAGGTTCCGGGGTCATCGAAGCCGTGACCCGGGTCAACGCAAATTGTGTACCCGTTCTTCGGGAGCGATACCTCCGTCTCTGAGGTATCGACCGGTGCTTCGGGAACAACATTGGAGCGTCCGACGCCTCGTCCGGGCAGCGTCGCGTCGTTATCGTATCTTTTTGCACAGCCCGTGATGACCGTGAACACGCACGCTGTCATCACGAGAAGTGCGATCATTTTCTTAAAGTTCAATCAGCGGTACCTTTGAAGACCGTAGATTTGCCGCGCGTGGGCGACAGGTCGTCCTTTTACGTTACCCGGGAGTTCAGCGTGCCGAAAGAACGTCCTTTTCGTACTTTTTGACTTCGGCAACCCACTTTTCGCGCTGCGGAACGTTTGCGATCTCGCAATATCTGTCCCAAACGGCAGCAAACGGAAGTGTCTTGAGCTCTTCAAGGTAAGCGAGTCTCGAGGTGTAATCGCCGCTGAGCTCAAAGCTCTTGAGGAGAGATACAGGCTCGAGATTTGCAAGAAGAAGCGCCTTCTGCATGTTGCGAGCGCCGATCGCCCAGCATGCAATGCGGTTGATGCTTGCGTCAAAGTAGTCAAGACCGATGTGCATACGATCCTCGTAGCCGCCGCGAACGATCTCGGAAGCTATTGCGCGGGTCTCGTCATCGAGAATGACAACATGGTCGCTGTCCCAGCGAACGGGGCGCGAAACGTGGAGGAGCACGCCGTTAACAAATTGGAGAACCGCACTGAGCTTATCGGAAACGACCTCGGTCGGATGGAAGTGTCCCGTATCGAGCGTCAGAAGAATGTCGTGCTTCATCGCACAGCCCATGTAGAACTCGTTAGAGCCGATCGTGCAGGACTCTGCTCCGATGCCGAATACCTTACTTTCAACGGAGTCGAGGTTATACGCCTTGTCTATCTTCTCGGAGAATATCTCATCATAGGACTTGGCGAGCGTTGCGCGGTACTCGCCCTTGCAGACGGGAGTGTCCTTAAAGCCGTCGGGTACCCAGAAGTTGATGCACGAGGGCATGCCGGTCTCGCGACCGAAATACTCGGATATTTTTCTCGATGCCTTGCCGTGCTCTACCCAGAAGCTTCTGACATCCTCATTCTGATGGCTTAGTGTGAAGCCGTCTGCGGACAGAGGATGCGAGAAATATGTGGGGTTAAAGTCGAGACCGTAGCCCTTCTCCTTCGCCCACGATACCCATGTTTCAAAGTGCTCGGGCTTTATCTCGTTGCGGTCTACCTTCTTGCCGCCATTGTCGAGGTAGCAGGCGTGGATGCTGAGCTTCTTCTTTCCGGGGATGAGAGACGCGGCGAAATCAAAGTCTGCCTTGAGCTCGTCTATTGTGCGTGCTCTGCCGGGGTAGTTGCCGGTTGCCTGAATACCGCCAGTGAGAACGCCGTCGGGATTTTCGAAGCCCTTTACGTCGTCGCCCTGCCAGCACTGAATGGATACGGGTGCTGCGGCAGTTTTTTCAATTGCCGCGTCTGTGTCAACGCCGAGCTCGGCATATATCTCGCGAGCTGCCTCATACATCTTATTTGTGTTCATTAATATGTAACCTCCGCAAAATGTCAGTTCTCACCGACAAGTCTTAAGAATCTTCCGTATGCATCGTCCCATGCGTCCTTCGAGGAGGCGTCGGGAGTGTACTCTTTTACCTCAAACGAATTTCTGACAGCCTCGCGCGCCTCGAAAAGTCCGCCGAGCTCGCCGGCTGCAATCGCCTGCATTGCGATGTTTCCGAGTGCCGTTGCCTCAACGGGACCTGCAACGACCGTTCTGCCCGAAGCGTCTGCCGCAAACTGCGAGAGCATTTCCTCCTTTGTACCGCCGCCGACGATATTTATCGTGGGATAGCTGCGACCTGTCATCTGCTCGAGCTTTTCCGCAGTCCAACGGTATCTGAGAGCAAGGCTCTCGAAAATGCATCGCACGACCTCGCCAGGGTTCTCGGGAACGTGCTGTCCGGTTGCGCGGCAGTATTCCTTGATGCGTCCGGGCATGTCTCCCGCGGGAGAGAAGAGAGCGTCGTCGGGGTTGATGATCGACTGAAGCGGCTTTGAAGCCTTCGCCATCGAGGAGAGCTCGTCGAACGAGTACTTAATACCCTCTCGCGCCCACTGGCGGCGGGATTCCTGCTCAAGCCACAGTCCCATGATATTCTTGAGAACTCGGATAGTGCCGAAAACACCGCCCTCGTTCGTGAAGTCGTACTTGAGAGATTCCTCGGTGATAACGGGCTCAAGGCTCTCGATTCCCATGAGCGACCATGTGCCGCTTGAAATATAGAGGAAGTCGTGGTTCTTTGCGGGAACTGAAAGCACGGCGCTTGCCGTGTCGTGAGAGGCGACCTTGACCACGCGTGCTCCCGTGTGACCCGTCTCCTCGTCAATTGAGGGAAGAAGTCGTCCGAGCTCCGTGCCGGGAGACACGAGCTCACAGAAGAGCGAGCGCTTGATGCCGAGCTTTTCAAGAAGCTCAAACGCGAAGGCGCGCTGCTTTGCGTCAAGGAGAGCACCTGTGGATGCTATCGTATACTCGCTCTGCATCTCGCCGGTGAGAAGATAGCCGAGAAGGTCGGGCATGTTGAGCATCTTATCGGCGCACTCGACAAGCCACGGACGGTTCTTAATGTCCGCGGTCATCTGGTAAACCGTATTGAAGTTCATCGACTGAATGCCCGTTACGCCGTAAAGCTCGCTCCAGGGCATGATGTTTTTGAATATATACTCGGGAATGTCGTCCGTGCGCTTGTCACGATAGTGATAGGGATTCGAGAGCAGCGCGCCCGAGCGGTCTATGTAGCCGTAGTCAACGCCCCAGGTGTCGATACCGACGGTATCCGCACCTCCGTGCTCAAGAGAGGACTTGAGTATTGCCTCCTTTATCTGAAAAAGAAGACGGAGCGTGTCCCAGGTAAAGCCGCTGTTGGTCATTACGGGATCGTTTGAAAAACGGTGTATTTCGTTCAGTGTGATCTTGTTACCGTCGAACGAGCCGAGAATTCCTCTGCCGCTCGAAGCTCCGAGATCTATTGCCAGCATCTTTTTTGAAGCCATATTAGCCGTTACCTTTCAGTGATCCGCAATATCTTTTTATATATTATAGCAGATATCGCATTTTTTTGCAACCCTTGGGCAAAATTCTGCGCCTACACGCGCCTTGTGCCGTACGGTCAGAATTATTTCAGCTCAACGACCGTGACTCCGTAGTCACCCTCGCCGTACTGACCCGCACGGAACTGTGCTACTCTGCGGTCGCCCTTCAGAAACTTCCAAACCGCATTTCTGAGCGCGCCCGTGCCCTTACCGTGAATGATGGTGACGCTGCGTATGCCCGCGACGTTTGCCTCGTCGAGGTACTTGTCGACCATAAAGCAGCCGTCGTCACCGAGCATTCCGCGTATATCAAGCTCGGGCTTGAATGCGGCGGAAACTGCGGCGCGGTATGTCGAATGCGCGTCCTTCTTCTTTGTCTTCGCGCCCTCCTCAAGGAGTCGGAGATCCTTAATATTGGCGCGGGTCTTCGCTGCGCCGAGCCTGAGCGAAACATTGCCGTTTTTGTCGGGATCTGCAAGCAGCACGCCCGATACGCCGAGGTTTCTGTGCAGGACATTGTCGCCCTTTTTGAGAGCTCTCGGAAGAACGTAGCCGTCATCCTCGACGCGCGCTATCGGGTCAAGCTTGTCGTCGTATTCGCGGACTCGGCGGCGAATATCCTTCTTTGCATTCGCGACAGACTCGGCGTCACGCGCCTTCTTTGCCGCGTCAAGCTCATTAAAGACATACTCGCTCGTGATTCGCGCGCCGTCAAGCATTTCCTTTGCCTTGGCGAGCATTTTTTCGCTGTCGGTTTTTGCGTTTTTGAGCCGACGCTCGAGCTCTGCCTCGTCTTCCCTCTTTTTTTCTTCAAATTGTCTGCGGAGAAGTGCGAGCTCTTCCCTCTCGCGCTCAAGCTGTCCGCGCGAGGCTTCAAGCTGCTCGATGACGCTTTCGAAATTGCGCGAAGCGTCGTCGATAAAGGAGTGTGCGCGAGAAACGACATGCTCGGGAAGTCCGAGCTTTTCGGATATCGCGAAGGCGTTTGACTTACCCGGAGTTCCGATTATGAGTCGGTAGGTCGGACGCAGCGTCGCAACGTCAAATTCGCAGGAGGCGTTCATGACGCCGGCGGTCTCGATGGCATATGCCTTGAGCTCCGCATAGTGAGTCGTCGAAATGCAAAGCGCGCCGGTGCAGCGAACCTCCTCAAGGATCGCCATTGCGAGAGCCGCGCCCTCAACGGGGTCAGTTCCCGAGCCGAGCTCATCGAAAAGGACAAGCGAGTGCTCGGTCATCGACGAGAGAACGTTTACAATGCCCCTCATGTGCGACGAGAAGGTCGAAAGAGACTGTTCAATGCTTTGTTCATCGCCAATCTCGGCAAATATATCATCGAACACGCAAAGCACGGAGTCCTCGTCGGCGGGGATGTGCAGTCCCGCCTGAGCCATTGCCGAAAACAGTCCCACGGTTTTCAGCGTTACGGTCTTACCGCCGGTGTTGGGACCGGTAATTACAAGCATGCCGTACTCTCCGCCGAGCCTTACCGTGATCGGAACCACAGTCGCGCTATCGAGCAACGGATGCCTTGCGCGCATCAGCACGACCTCACGTTTATCGCTTATCGCGGGGGCATTGCAGCGCATTGTGAAGGACAGCTCCGCCTTTGCGAAGATGAGGTCAAGCTCAATGAGGTTTCTGTAATTTAGCTTGAGAGCTCCGGCGCATTCGCCGACCTCGCTTGACAGCTCGTAAAGTATGCGATAAATCTCGTGAGCTTCTCGAGCCTCGAGCGTTCTCAGCTCATTGTTTGCCTCGACGACAGCCATCGGCTCGATAAAGAGCGTCGAGCCCGACTGCGAGGTGTCGTGGATGAGTCCCTTGACTTCATTTCTATACTCGCTTTTTACCGGGATAACGAATCTGCCGCTGCGAGTCGTGACAAGGTTTTCTTGCAGGAATTTTGAGTCTCCCGCAACGTATTTCTGGAGCATGTCGCGTATTTTAACATTGGTGCGGCGGATGCTGCGCCTGAAATCGGCAAGCAACGCTGAGTCTTTGTCATCCATTGTGTCCTCGGAAACGATGGAAGCGAATATCTTGTCCTCAAGTATGCGGTTCTGTATTAAGCGTGCGAATATTTCGTAGAGCTTGTCGTCGTCACCGTTCGGGAGCATATAGGAGGAAAGCGTGCGGGCGCATCTGAGCACCGCACCGCAATGCAGCAGGTCGCGCATGGATAGCGAGGCGCCCTTTGACGCACGCTCTGCGGCGGAGATTATGTCACACACGCCGTAGAACGACGGCTGACCGCGCTCGGCGGCTTCGACCTTGGCGCGGCTTGTCAGCTCCTGCTGCAGGCGAACCTTTGTAATATCGTTTTGGGGGATAAGCCCGAACGCCAGCTCGCGACCTCCGTCGGTCTGGGCGCAGGCGGCGAGCTTCTCGCGTATTTTTCCGAATTCAAGTATTCCGAGAGATTTTTTATTCATAGTCAATTTTTCCGGATCTTATATCCTTATAATATTTGAGCGATGCAAAGGGGTGCTCGAGGTGGGAGGTGAGGTACGACTCGGTGAATACTCCGAGCAGCAGCTCGTCCTCGGCGGGTATTGAAAACGACAGATACCTGCCGAGCGGAGCCTCAGCGATAAAGCTCAGTGCGGCAAGCACGGTCTTGCTGAGTCGGTGATATATTTGTGCCGTGCCGTTGGGGTCAATGCCTTCCTTTTCTATGGCGTTCGTGCAGTGAGAGCAGCGGTACATGCCGTTCATCACGTCAAATACCACGAATTCGTCGTCGCTCTCGCGCCCGCAGACGCCGCATCTGTCGAGTATCGGTAAAAAGCCGCCCTGCACCGCCGCGCGAAATTCAAATGCCGCCTTGATATGCTCGACGCTTAAATTCTTTTTATAGGACAACGCATACAGGCTGTTGAGCATCAGCCTGTAAAGCTCCTCGTCGGCAACGTCCTCAAGCGACAGGTCGTAGGCAATATCGCACATGTACGTCGCAAGTGCGACCTTCGTTATGTCAAAGCGAATGTCGAAAAAGCAGTCCTGCGTATCGCTGTCGGCTATATAATAATATTTTCGCGTCTTTCTGAAAACAAAATCGCTGTAGCAGAAGATCTGACACGCAGCCATATGTCGGCTTCGAAGGCTCGAAACGCCCTTGCCCGAGACTGTCAGCTTGCCGTGAGAGGGTGTCAGCATCGTGAGCAGCTTGTCTGCTTCGCCGAGCTGCTTTTCGCGTATTACAAGAGCCGCGCTCTTGAATTCTTCCATAGCCGCCTCAGTCGAGATCCTTCTGATTGTAGCCGAAGGAATTGAGCACGAGCTCGCTGTCGCGCCACTTTTCCTTGACCTTCACCCAAAGGTCGAGGTATACCTGAACGCCGAAGAACTCCTCCATGTCCGCTCTTGCGTAGGAGCCGATCTTCTTGAGTGTTTCTCCGCGCTTTCCTATAATTATTCCCTTATGCGATGCCTTTTCGCAGAAGATCTCCGCGCGGATGTTAAGAAGCTTTCCCTTTTCACGGAATTCCTCAATAACGACCGCGATGCCGTGAGGAACCTCGTCGTTGAGCACGCGGAGGATCTTCTCGCGGATTATCTCCGACGCTATCTGCCGCTCGGGCTGGTCGGTCACGTCGTCGTCCGCGAACATCCAATCGCTTTCGTAGAGGAACGGCTCGACCTCGCTGAGGACGATATCAACATTCTTTCCGTTGATGGCGGAGGTGGGAACCACCGCATCAAAGCTGTGGAGCGCAGCGTAGGACTCAATGGTCTTCGCAAGCGTTTCGGCGTTTGTAAGGTCGATCTTATTAAGCACGAGCACGGAGGGCAGCTCTGCGTTCTTTATCTGCTCGATAAGATTCTTTTCGGTGTTTCCCGCGGGATGTGCCGCGTCGGCAATGAGGATTGCGGCATCGGCTCCGCGAACGGTGCTCTTTACCGACTTCATCATGTAGTCGCCGAGGCGATTTTTCGCCTTATGTACTCCCGGCGTGTCAAGAAAAACAAACTGGTCGTCGCCGCGTGTCAGAATACCTGCGATGCGGTTGCGCGTTGTCTGAGGCTTCGGAGAAACGATGGATATCTTCTCGCCGAGAATGCTGTTCATAAGTGTCGACTTTCCGACGTTCGGTCTGCCGATTATGGATATATATGCGGTTCTTTTCATGTCTTTATTCCTTCCGTGATTATTTTCGTTTTATGCCGAGCGAGTTCATGATCTCGTCCTGCTTTGCAAACATCAGTTTTTCCTCTTCCTCGGAGAGCTCGTGGTCATAGCCGAGAAGGTGAAGCACGGAATGCACCGTGAGAAAGGCGATCTCGCGCTTCAGCGAATGTCCGTACTGCTGCGCCTGCTCGGCAGCGCGCTCTACCGAAATAACGATATCGCCGAGCTCGGCGCATTCACCGTCGCACGGAACATCTCCCGCTCTGAAGTCGTACATCGGAAACGACAGAACATCGGTCGCGCTGTCGCGCTGCCTGTATTCTCGGTTGAGACGGTGGATTTCCTCGTTGTCGGTAAAGGTCACGGAAAGCTCGACGTCGTGCCCGAAGCCTTCATGCTTCAGGGCGCCGCAGGAGGCACGCCTTACAAGTCTGCGAAGCATAAATGTATTGCGGTAATAGCTTTGCTCGTTTGAATAGTAGATCTTTATCTTCATTTTTGATTATCGCTGTCCTTCCTGCCGTCGCGATGCGGTGCGCTTTTTGGTCGGTATGCCTTATTGGCATGAGCGGCTTCGGCGCTTCGCACGGCGCGCTCTCTGTCATATTTGTCGTAAGCGGCAATGATCCGCTGAACAAGTCGGTGTCGCACGACATCACGATCGGAGAACTCGTGTATTCCGATGTCCTCGATATTGCGGAGAATGCGAACCGCAGCCGAAAGACCGCTCTTTTGCCCGAAGGGCAGATCGGTCTGCGTCAGGTCGCCCGTCACGACCATCTTCGAGCCGCCGCCGAGTCGTGTGAGGAACATTTTCATCTGCTCGGGCGTCGTGTTCTGCGCCTCGTCGAGGATTACAAACGAATCCTCGAGCGTCCGTCCGCGCATGTATGCAAGCGGAGCTATTTCAATTACGCCCTTTTCCATCTCGGCAAGGCAGCGCTCTGCTCCGAGCATGTCGTACAGCGCATCATAGAGAGGACGAAGGTACGGGTCGATCTTGCTTTGCAGGTCTCCCGGCAGAAAGCCGAGCCGTTCTCCCGCCTCTACCGCGGGGCGTGTCAGTATTATTCTCGATACCTCACGTGCGCGAAGAGCTTTTATTGCCATCATTACGGCAAGATATGTCTTACCGGTTCCGGCAGGTCCCACGCCGAGGACGATCGTGTTCTTTCGTATAAGCTCAATATATTTCCCCTGCCCGACGGTCTTCGGCTTAATCGGCTTACCGCGAGGGGTGATATACACGGCTCCGTCATCATAGGAGGCAAGCTCTGCGCCTCTGCCGTCGGATACCATCGATACCGTGTATTCAAGGCGCTGCTGTGTTATCTCTTCGCCGACCGAGGCAAGCTTTTTCAGCTCCTTCAGCACCTCACAGGCGAGTGCGACGGACGCCTCGTCTCCGTCGACGACAATCGCGTCGCCGACGCCGGAGGGATCGGGTCTGTTGTATATGCGTACACCGAACTTTGCTTCGAGCAGCGCCGTATTACGGTCAAAGCTGCCGAATATATTAGCCGTGATATCGGCATCTCCGACGAGAAGGGTTCTTTGCGACATTCACTTAAACTTCCTTTCGAGAGACTGTTGTTACTTTCCTACGGTGAATTCACGGCTGCGTGCGATATCGGTCAGACATACAAGGTCGCAGCGCACCCGAAGGGAGCTGTCCGTCACGTCAAAGCTTACGCGGTTTGAAATTACATCACAGCGCTCAAGAAGCTCTTCAAACAGCCTGTGGAGCTCCGCCTTCGCGAAGGACTCGCTCTGCTTTGCCGTGAAGCGTCGCGATACGTATTCATACTCCCTTTGCGTTTCGCGCGAAATATACACCGGCAGCGGATATCTGCCGAAAAGGCAGACTTGCCTATCATCCTCTATTTTATCATAAAGTGAGTACTCAATTCCACCCTTTGAGAAAAGATTTATGCTTTTTTTGAAGATTTTTATCGAACTTTCGGTTTTTGTGCGTCCTGTATAGCTTTTTTCCTCGCGTTCGAACGGTAATTCAAGCTCGAGCGTTCGCGGAACGTATGCCAGCGCCTCGCCCTTCGCGTATTCATAGCGGACGCGATCCTCCTTGACGTCGATAACGCCGGAAATCAGCACGTCGCCCTTTCGCACGACGTCGCCGTCCTTGGCATGTGCTCTGCCGCAGGCGGTTTTAAGAAGGTATAGCTGCGCGTCTTCGGCGGCAACAACGTTTGCATATACGCCGTCGGGCGGCGCGCTGTCTGCTCCCGGGCGCGTCTCGATCACCTCGACATATGCAAGATTTCCCTTGAAATTTACCGCTATCCAGGATATGTCGTGGTTTATCGCGAGAAAGCGGGCATGTATGCGGTCAAGATCCATTGTCGGGATATAATCGCCTATTCCGCAGCCGAGCTCGTCAAGCAAAAGCAGAACCTCGTCATGAGGGACGCTGTCGCAGCCGATAAGCTCAAAGCCCCACACGACGCGTGAGGAAAGAAACGCTACGACAAATACGGCTGCCGCCCCCAAAATCAGCGCCGGGCGATGCAGTGCAAACGGAAAAAGCCTCGGCAGTCCGCACAGCGAGGAGCGCTCGTACCTTATGCCGTGAGCGTCAAAGCACGCAGACAGCCGACGCGCACGGTGTGCAAAGACCGTAAAGCAATACCCGTCGTCCGTAAGACGTGCATCGTTGATAAATTGCGACATTGAGCGAAGGCACGCGACAGCGTCAAGCGCCGACGCGGACTCCACCCTGTAGCGGTAGCTTCCGAATATACGTAAAAGCAGAGAATGCGGCATTTCGTTTCTCCTTGATACGGCGTTTTTTCGTGATAGGTGTGCTCGGCGAAATTCTCTTAAAGTCCGACGGCATCAAAGCTGACCGAGCAAACGGAGCCGGCGAGCGTTACCGAGCCCTCGTCGAGCTCGGTTATGTTAAGCCCCTCGCCGTGTACCGCAACGGAATATTCCTTGCAGTCGAGACAGATAAGGCTCGGCGACAGCTGTGTCACGTCTCCACAGGAGGTCACACGCACGACGCTCCTGCCGGATAATTCGATATAGGGCTCGAGAGACACCGCCTCGTGCGGAAGGTCAAGTAATCTGCCGAATCTTTCGCGGATGGGAATGCTTTTTCGCATGGAATACGTGCTCCTGTCATAAGCTCTGTGTAGCATAATATGAAAGCGCGGAGGATTAAATACTTGAGGAGTCGCGAAAAACTGATAAAGCATGGTGCGGCGTCGCTGCTTGCGCTTTTTACGCTGCTTGGTGTGCTCTTTTCGGACACGGCAGCGAAGGTAGTGTATGCATCAATGCTCTACAGCGCGTCGCGCGTCATACCGACGCTGTTCGTGTTCATGGTGACAGCAAAGCTCGCAACTGCATTTCTGCTGCGCTGCAAGTCGGGATGGGTGCGGCGTAGGCTGTGCAGACTGCTCTCGCTTTCCGAAAGGGGCTGCACGGCGGTGCTGCTAAGCTTTATCGGAAGTTATCCTATAGGGGCGCTTGTGCTGTGCGAAGGCGGTCACGGTAGCGTTAAGGACAGGCGCGGTGCCGAGAGGGAGCTTGCTCTGTCGCACAATACGGGTCCCTCGTTTCCGATAGCCTTTGTCGGAGGGGTGCTGTGGGGCAGCAAGCGCCTCGGTGCGATGATCTATGTGCTTCAGCTGGCGTCATGGGTGCCGCTTGCAATGTTATACAGACGCAGAAATATGCAATTGCCGTCTTTTGCGCCTGTCGTTGACGGCAATTGTCGGCAAAGCTTCGGGGCACTTTTCTCCGATGCCGTATGCTCTTCTGCGCTATCGTGCATCAATATTGCAGCGTTTACCGCTTTCATGCGCTATATCGGCGAGCTGCTGTTTCTCCTTTTGCCGTTAGAACGTAATTTCACCGTCGCTGCCGTTATCTCGTCCCTTCTTGAGCTGTCTGACGGCTGTGTACGCGCGTCGGAGCTCGGCGGAGTACTCGGATACGCGCTTTGCGGCTTTGCTGTTTGCTGGGGCGGACTGTGTGCGGCTCTCCAGGCATGCAGTGCTGCCTCGGGCTGCTCGCTGTCCGTGAGACCTCTTATTGCATTCAAGCTCGCGCACGGTACGCTGTGCGCTGTGCTGTGCGCCGGTTATGCCTCGTTTTTTAAGCCTGATGCTCGACGCGAGGCTGCACTTATGTTAAATTACAGCGACCGCCGCTGTGCCGCTGTGCTTGCAGGTGTTGTATTCCTGTATTTATTGACCAAAATATTATCCGCTGCGCCAAAAGACGGCAAAATCTCTTGATTTATTCGGCAGTTTACGATATAATAATAGCTGTGTAAAGCTGTGTCGCTCGGCACTTGCTTTTATGTTAAGCTTAAAGCTCGGGTATTGCATACCGAAACAGAGAGCAGCATGGAGAATTGTCAATGAAAATCAGAGACAGGGATAAGATCGAGGTATTCTGCAAATATTGCGAGCACGCGTCTTCCATTGCTTCGGAGGATAAGATGGTGTGCCCGAAATATGGGGTTGTTTCCGCAGATTACAAATGCAGGCGTTTTCGCTACGACCCGCTCAAGAGAGCGCCGAAGAGAGCGACGCTTGAAACGGACGGGCTTGAATTTCCCGACCTTGACGGCGACAAATAAGATAGCGAAAGACACATACGATAATGAAATCGGAGGATTTTTGATTTGAATATAGCACTTGAAGAAGCAAAATACAAGCTGACGGCGTTCAGAGCCGACATTGAGGAGCTCGGCTCGGCGCTTCGCATCGACCAGCTGAGAGGCGAGGCAGAGGAGCTCGAAAAAACGACACTTGCGCCCGATTTTTGGAACGATCAGGCAGTCTCCGGAAAGATCCTTCGCCAGATAAAGCAGCTGAAGGACAAGATCGAGTCCTACGACAAGCTTGCCGAAAAGCTTGAGGACACCATAATGATGGCGGAGCTTGCCATCGAGGAAAACGACGACGGACTGACGGACGAGATACTAGCCGACGTTGCAGCCATTGAGGCTGAGGAGGAGCGTCAGAGAATAGAGATCCTTCTCTCGGGCGAATATGACAAGAACAATGCAATCATCAGCTTCCACCCCGGCGCGGGCG
>CAYYKO010000020.1:0-12361 GCA_964441695.1 uncultured Ruminococcus sp.
AAAATGCATCAGGATCCCGACACGCTCGACACCTGGTTCTCGTCTGCGCTCTGGCCGTTCTCGACTCTCGGCTGGCCGCACGAGACCGAGGACCTGAAGCGCTACTTCCCGACGAGCACGCTCGTCACGGGCTACGATATCATCACCTTCTGGGTATCGAGAATGATATTCTCCTCGCTCGAGTACACGGGCAAGGTGCCCTTCGATACGGTGCTCATCCACGGACTCGTCCGCGACGCGCAGGGACGCAAGATGTCAAAGTCCCTCGGAAACGGAATCGACCCGCTTGAGATAATCGACAAGTACGGCGCAGACGCGCTCCGCTTTGCGCTCGGAACCGGAAACAGCCCCGGAAACGACATGCGCTTCTCCGACGAGAAGATCGAGGCGGCGCGTAACTTTGCGAACAAGCTGTGGAACGCCGCACGCTTTGTTATGATGAACCTTACGATCGACGAGATACGCCTGCCGGAGGCAGACAGACTCGCAGTCGAGGATAAGTGGGTGCTCACACGCTTTGCGGAGACTGTCGCCTCCGTCACGACGAACCTCGACAATTACGAGATCGGCGTAGCGCTCTCCTCTATCTACGACTTTATCTGGGATATTTACTGTGACTGGTACATCGAGCTGTCGAAGCCGTCCGTTGCAATGAGCGGCACCGAGAGAAGCGAGGTATCGCAGAACGTGCTCGCGTACGTGCTGCGCGAAACGCTCAAGCTGCTCCATCCCTTTATGCCCTTCATCACCGAGGAGATATTCTCCGGTCTGCCGGGCGAGGAGGGCACGATAATGCTCAAGCGCTATCCCGAGCCCGACGAGCTCCCGCGCTTTGACGCAGAGGCTGAGTCCTTCGAGCGCGTGCTCGCGGCAATTCGCGCTATCCGCGCGCGCCGTGCCGAGATGGGAGTAGTTCCGTCCCGCCGTGCCGCTGTCACCGTCGTAACGAAGTACCCCGAGTCGTTCGAGTCGACGGGCGTCTTCTTCGAGAAGCTCGCAGGAGCGTCGTCCTTCGAGCTCGCGGAGTCCTATGCCGACGAGGGCGCGGTGCAGATAATCACCGACGCCGCGGCTATCTACATCCCGCTTGCCGATATGGTCGACTTTGCCGCGGAGGCTGCACGTCTCGAGCGCGAGCTTGCCGCAGTCGACGGCGAGATCAAGCGTGCCGAGGGCAAGCTCTCGAACGAGGGCTTCGTATCCCGCGCACCTGCCGCAGTTGTTGAGGCGGAGCGCACGAAGCTTGAGAAGTACAAGGAGAAAAAGAGCGGCATCGAGTCGGCTCTTGCGGACGTGAGAGCAAGACTCTGACGCGAAAAATTGACATTCCGACGAAAAGGGAAGGCGCGCGCCTTCCCTTTTTTACATATGTAACGGCACGGCAGCCGCCGAAAAAACAGCGACCGCTGCCGAAAACGGCGTGTATATACACACCGCAAATTCGTAATATACTTTTACATTGTATCAATTTTGGCAAACTGTGACGGAACGTGGCAAAACGGCGCATATGCTTGGAAAAGTCGCCCGGGTTTCCCCACTTTTCAACATGAGATTTCAACACCCATGTTGAAATCACGGGGACTTTTCAGTAAATTCGGGCTTTTCAAATTCGGTTTTCCACATTTTCAACATGGGAAGATGTTGAAAAGCAGCTTAAATCCCTGTGGAAAACTCATTTGTGCCATATTTTATATGTGTCTAAATGTAGAATTTCCCGACATTTCTCCCGCGAAGTCGACGGATAAAAATTCATTCGAACGGTTAAGTATCGAAAACGCCCGAATTCCGACTCGTCCGACCCTGCGTCAACGTAGCCCTGCCGCCGTCACCGCGCAGGAAGCGCCGTGCGAGCTTGGAAGGACTGTCCGCTGCCGCAGGGTCGGGCTGTGCCGCCCGATGTCGCCCCGGCGTGGTCAGCGATACGGTAATGCTATTATATCCCGCGCCGTGTGCCTTTATTCCGCCGTCGGCACACAGAGGGAAAATTTTCTTCGCCGCCGAACGGAGCAGTTGCGCGAAGCTTGTTGACACTGCGCGAAAGATGTGATATCATTAATGAGCGAAGGCTGCATCGCATACACTGCGACATGTGAGCCGAGCGACGGCACTGCCGCGAGGCACGCCGTGCGGATCGAGACCCACCGCGCACGAGGCGCGGATAAAAGAAAGGCTGCAAGCTATGCTGAAAAAGAGACTCTGCGCTGCCCTGTGTGCGGCGGCACTGCTTATTCCCACCGCCGTTGCCACGGCTGCCGAGGCGCCGACGGCTGTGACTCAGAGCACGGAGGTGAAGGTGCAGGACACCGTTTACGCGTACCTCACCGACACGCTGAAGCTCACTCCCGCTGCCGCTGCGGGAATTATGGGAAACGTTATGATAGAGTGCTCGTTCGACCCGACGAAGGGCGCGACGGACACCAACGACCTTTACAGCTTCGGACTGATGATGTGGAACGGTCCGCGCTACGAGGCGCTGAAGAATTACTGTAAGGAAAATTCCCTCGACCACATGAGCGCCGAGGGACAGCTCGACTACCTCAGGTGGGAGCTTGAGAACACCGAAAAGGCGGCGTATTCGCTCATGCTCGACATTCCGAACACAGCCGAGGGGGCAGTGCGAGCCGCCATCCTCTGGGCGTCGGAGTTCGAGCGCTGCACACGCACGTCCTTCGGACTGAGAATATATTACGCGCTGAACGTCTATTGGCCGCAGTACGCGCACGGCACGGCGGGCGAGACGCGCGGGATTTACGGATATTATTATAATGTACCTGACAACGTGAAGTACGGTGAGCCGCTGACGCTCTACGGAGCGGTCGTATCCTTCTCGTCGCACCTTCGCTCGATAACGGCGGGTGTTTACACGGAGGACGGCGAGCTCGTCACCGGACGCACGATAGAGCGCGACGCCTTCGTCGGAAACATCGGCGTTATCGATAATTACATCGTAATGAACAAGCTCGCGCGCGGCAGCTACTATTACACCGTGACAGCGGTCAACGAGGCTGGCGAGTATATAGTTGAGAGACACCACTTCACCGTGTCGGACGAAAAGACCTCGGCGACGCTCGTGAAGGAGCAGACGGGAACGACCGCCTGCGGCTTCGGCGTGTGGTGCCCCGGCTTTGCCTTCTCGGATATGCCGAAGGCGAGCGACTGGGCGCACAGCGGCATTGATTTTGTAGTTGACGCGGGACTCTTCGAGGGAAAGCCGGGAGGGCTCTTCGCACCCCGCGAGAATATGAGCCGCGCAATGTTCGTGACAGTGCTCTGCCGACTTATCGACAGATACGGCATCGGCGGTGATGCCGAGCGCGGCGACGAAGCTGTGACGGACACTGACACGACGGACACCGGTGCGGAAATTACCGTCACGGAGAATGGCGACGCGACGGTCGCGGACGGCACGCAGCCTGATGAGTCGACGACGGGTGGGGTGACAGACGACACGACAGGTGATGATAACGGCGAGCCGGAGGAGGACACCTTCGATTACTTCTTCACGGACGTGCCGCGCGGAAGGTGGTATACGGAGGCTGTGTACCGCGCGTCGGTCTTCGGGCTTGTCGAGGGAAAGACGGAGAACACCTTCGCGCCCGACGAGGAGCTGACTCGCGCGCAGCTTGCGATGCTGATGTATCGCTTTGCCGAGCTGTGCGGGCTCGACATGACCTCCCGAGCCTCGCTCGAGGACTTTGCCGACGTGAGCAAGGTGCCTGCCTGGGCGCGCGACGCACTCGAGTGGGCGATCGGCGCGGGTCTTATGACGGGAAATAACGACTACGGCACGGTGAAGGTGGATGCTATGGCATTCGCCGAGCGCCGCCAGGTCGCAGCGATCGTAGAAAGATTCGTAAAGCTCGTCGAGACTCAGAGTGAGCAGCCGACGGAGAACTGAATATGGCAAACAGCGCCCGAGACACGGCAGACGACCGCGCCTCGGGCGCTTTATTCGTGCGCAGCGTGCGGAGCGAACGGCTTGCGCGCCACATGAGCTCGCGGGAGACATAAAGCCCGCCGCGTGCCGCATTTCCGTCTTGCACGCTGCCACGCGTGCCTTCAATGCGAAAAGCCGTCGACGAGCGCGTCGGGGGCGACGCCCCAGCTCATGCATTTCGAGCCGTAGCGGCGTCGCAGCTCGTCAACACAGCTCTCAATCTCCTCTCGGTGCGCGTGACGCGTCGGAAACATCGTCAGCTGTATGTCCTCCTCGTCGACCAGGGAGCTTGCCCGGAGCGTCAGAGAGCGTATCGGACGGTCGCGTCGCGATGCAAAAAGAAGTGCCCGCGCCGCGTCAAACAGCGCCTCCGAGGTGCGCGAGGGCTCGCACAGCCCCGTCTGCCGCTCGAAGGAATAAAGGTCGTATTCGCGTACCGTGACGCTGACCGTGCGGCAAAGCCCGCGCATCTCGCGAAGGCGGCTCGAAACCCTGACGCACAGCGCGCGAAGCACGGAGCACAGCTCGTCGCCTTCGGTCATGTCATGCCGTGCCGTCGTGCCGCAGGAGACCGACTTTGCGCGCGGACGCTCCTCTCGCGCCACGACGGGCGCACATTCCTCGCCGCGTGCGCTCTGCCTGAGTGCTGCGCCTCGCCGACCGAGCAGCAGCCGCAGAAAGCCCTCGTCCGCCTCCGCCAGACGCCCGACCGTGTCAATTCCGTAAAGCCGCAGCCGTTCGGCGGTCTTCTGACCGACGTACAGCAGCTCCTCCACCGGAAGCGGCCACACCCGCTCGCGAATGCATTCCCGCGGCAGCGATACTGTCGCGTCGGGCTTCTTCATGTCGGAGGCAAGCTTCGCCATGGTCTTGTTAAAGCTCACGCCGACGGACACCGTCAGCCCCGTCTCGCGCTTCACGCGGCGGCGTATCGTGTCGGCAATGAGAATGCCTCCCTCATGCGCGTCGGCGGCGCTCGGAGCGAACAGCCGCAGCGAGCCCGTTACATCGAGCCAGCACTCGTCGGGACCGAAGGACTCGACCGCGTCCGTGTAGGAAAGATAAATTTCCCGCACCGCCTCCGACAGCTCGGCGTACAGCTTGAAGTCCGGAGGAATAAAGCGAATGTCGGGGCATTTGGCGCGAGCCTGCATGAGCGTGTCGCCCGTGGCAACGCCGAAGCGCTTTGCCTCATAGCTTTTCGCGAGCACGATGCCGTGGCGATCCTCGACGCTTCCCGCGACCGCAATCGGCAGAGAGTGAAGCGATGCGTCGCGCACGACCTCCGCCGAGGCGTAGAAATTATTCAGATCCGAATGCAGTATCACTCTGTCCATATGCCCTCCGAAGGAAATACAGTTCCGAACATTTGGTTTTCCTCGGCAATATTCTACCACACGGAGCGCTGCTTGTCAATAGAATTTGCGAACATTTATTCGAACGTTTGCACGAAAACCGTGATGCGGTAAAAACAGCTTGACAAAACACGGCGTCATGCATTATAATGTATATACTACATCGCTTGACGGCAAAGGAGGCTGTGCTTTGAAGCTTGACGTTACGGAATTGATGAGCGGACGTGTTCCGGCTTTGGATTTTGACCTTACCGCGGGAGGCGACGACCTTGGCGAATATTCCGAGATGCTGCCCGAGGGGATCGTCATCGACGACGACGGGATCGCCGTCAGCGGACGCGTCAGCAATACGGGAGGCTGCATGCTGCTCTCGGCTGACATTACGGTCGACTACAGCGCACCGTGCGACAGATGCCTCGAGAGCGCTCACTTCGAGACGGAGCTGACGCTCGAGCGCGTAATATCGAGCGCGGCGTCTGCTGAGGAGAGAGAGCGGATCATCAGCGAGGACGAGGACGAGTGGGACGGCGTGACCGACGACCTGCTTTACGTTTCGGAGGGCGCGATCGACATAACTGCCGACGTCGCCGAGGCGATATCCCTCGAGCTGCCGTTCCGCCATTTGTGCTCGGAGGATTGCCGCGGGCTGTGCCCGATATGCGGAAAAAAGCTCTCGGACGAGCATCCGGGCTGCGAAAAGCCCAAAGAAATCGACCCGAGACTAAAAGTTTTGCAAAAACTACTTGATTCTTCCGAAGAAATGTAGTATAATGTTAGATGACATGATAGTTTAATTGATTTTTTGACCCAAAGGGGAGGTGTGATCATGGCTGTACCGAAGAGAAAAACATCCAAGGCTCGCAGAGATAAAAGACGTTCCAACGTATGGAAGCTCGACATGCCCGGCATGGTAAAGTGCTCTCATTGCGGTGAGTACATTCTTGCACACCGCGTATGCAAAGTATGCGGATATTACAAGGGCAAGGACATTCTCAAAAAAGAAGAAGCATGAAGACAAGACCGTCCCGTCATTCAGTGATGCGACGGTCTGTTGCTTATTCGGACGAAAGGAGCCGAAAAAAATGAAGTATTCTCCGAAAAATCAGAAAAAGCAGGCATCCGTTATCGCGTGGGTTTGCCTGTTCTGCGCGGCGGTCGCATACGGCTTTTCGATATCGGGCATCGTCTCGCCGCTGCCGCTCCAGCTTATAATGGTGCTCGCGCTGTGCGCGGCGGCGTATATTCTCGTCAGATATATCTACACCTCGGTGACGTATGAAATAAGACCGAAGTCGCCGAGCGCCGACGGCAGTCTTGCGGGGCTGTATCCGAGAGAGGTCGACCTTGCCGTACATCGTGCGCAGGGAAAGCGTGAGAACCTTGAGTTTCTCATGAGCCTCGACTGCCTGCGCGAGACGCAGCGAGTCGAGGACGGCACGCTTGCGTCCCTCAAAAAGAAATACGGACGAGACATGAAGGTGTATTACTACACCGTCGACATGGTGCCGGAGGAGAGGCTCGCAGCGGTGTTCGAGGACGACTCGGACATGTATTGCATCGTTATCGCGCGTGAGGAAAAAATCGAGGCGTACCTTCGCGAGGCGTGCCTTGTGAATGCGGAGAGCGCGGAGGAGAGAACGTGAAGAAAATACTGAAGACGGTGCTCATCGCACTGCTGTGCATCATAATCGGCGCGCTTATTTTGCGTACCGTGATATATTCCGACAAGGGCGTCTTTGACGACTTTGAGATAACGGACGCGTCGCGCGCGGCGTATGCCGAGCACGGCGAGCTCAATGTGCTCGAGATGGCATACAAGAACCGCACGGCGGACAACGGCTACTTTTGCGCGTATTCGCTGTATTACGTGAAGGAGACGGGCGAGCTTCAGGTGACGGTGCGCTTCAATGTCAGTGCGCTCGACTATACCGACACGGAGAGTGAGGAGGACATCGAATTTCTTCTCATGAAGCGCGTGGGCGAGGATCTGAGCGCCGAGAGCGAGAGCGTGTCCGGCTCCTCCTCGAGCCTCAGCGAGCGCGAACGCGAGAAGAACACGGTCGAGAGCTACACGGGAGAATATTTCCGCCCGACGCGCGTCGAGGAGAAGTCACGCTACGGCATCTACCGCTACCGCAAGCTGTATTTCGAGAATATCGAGCTTGACGGCGAGAGGGACGACCTTGTCGTCGTAATGGCGCCGAGCGGAACCGAGCTTCCGTCGAAGGACGCGGACGCGCTCGAGAGATACGATGTATATCGTCACTTCATGGACAGACAGCACATGCATTACACGGCGCAGCCCTACGACACTCACAAGCTGACGCGGGGCGAGCGACGCGAGCTTACAAAATAACGAAAAAGAGAGGCTTCGGCAGCCGTGCGGCGTGCCGAAGCCTCTCTGTCGTTGCGCCCGCGCGAGAGCGGACTTTTTTATTTGCGCTTTGCAGGCGTCCTGCGGCTTGCCGCGTGCGAACATGTGCGGGAAAGCTCTGCGCTGTGCGTCTCAAGGCTCGCGATTTGCGCGGCAGGCTCAATTCTCGCTGCGTGCCGCAAGGTGGCGGATCGCCTCGCCCGCGGCTATCATTCCCGCAACGGGCGGGACAAAGGACACGCTTCCCGGCGCGTGCCTGCCGTTTGAGCTGTCGGCGACCGCGCGCACGGGCAATTCATCCGACCACACGACGCGCAGTCGGCGAATGCCGCGCTTTCTGCATTCGCGCCGAACCACCGCAGCAAGCGGGCAGGTGTTCGTCTTCGAAATATCCGATACACGAAGGCGCGTCGGGTCGGTCTTGTTTCCCGTGCCCATTGAGGATACGATCGGCACCCCGAGGCGCGTCGCCTCTTCAATGAGAAAAAGCTTCGAGCGCACGGTGTCGATGGCGTCTATTATAAAGTCGAAGTCCGCAAGGCACACGTCTCCCGTGTCATCGGGGGTGAAGAACAGCTCGTGCCCGACAAAGCGACAGTCGGGGGCAATATCCGCGACTCTCCGCCGCGCCGCCTCGACCTTGCCGAGACCGAGCGTGCTTTCCGCGGCGAGCAGCTGGCGGTTCATATTGCTGCGAGATACCGTGTCGCAGTCAACGACGTGAAGCTCACCGACGCCTCCTCGCGCGAGAGCTTCGACAGCAGCACCGCCGACGCCGCCCGCGCCGAATACGATCACACGCGACGCGGCAAGGCGTGCCATTCCGTCCTCGCCGAGCACGAGCGCGCTTCGTTCAAGTCTTTCGTTTTCCATAATGCACCTCACGGGGTGATGTCGAGCTCGGCGAGAGCCTTGCTGTCGACAGTTATCGGGTAGCTTTTTGCCGCGTCCTTCGTCGCGCTTTCCATGGCGAGGCTGCGAACGGCGTCTGACACCTCCGACTCCCAAATCGGGACGCCGTCCTCGCCTGTCTTCGTGTTTCGTCCGTGCGAGCGCGTAACGAGAAGCACCGTAATTTTGCCGCTGTCGCGGAGCGTGACGCATTCGCCCTCGACGGCGTTAAAGGCGGCGCTCACCGTCGTGTCACTGTCGTCGCGCTTGATATTCTCGCACACGACGTGCCGCTCGATGACCTCATTGTAATCGTCCTCACCGAGCCCCTGTACGGTCGTGATGTAATAATGCACATATTCGAGGAATTCCTCACGCGTCGTGTACTGCGCGAGAGTGTCGGCATAGCTGCCGCTGTCCGCTGCGAATACGTAAACGAGGAAATCGACGCTCTCGAGCGCGCGCTCGTTCTTCAGATAATAGCTTTCGAGGATCGCGCGCGAGGTGTTCGCGCCGTCCGCGACCGCTCTCAGGTATTTCTCGGCAAGCAGCTCCGTCTCCGCGGCAGCTCTTACGTCCGCCGTCGTCGTGCCCGCGCCGCAGTGCGCGGTAAGGTACGCGCCGAGCGTCAGTCCCTCGGCAGACGCCCTCTCACCGAGCCCCCTGAGCCTTTCGTCAATGCTCTCGCGCTCCCCGTCCGACAGCTCGAGCCCCTCCGCCTTCGCCGCCTCGCACAGCACGGCGCGCTCTGTCAGGCTGTACTCCGCCTGCTCGGCGAAATAATCGAGCCACGTGCCGTAGGTGTCGCCGAGCGTGTATTTCTGCTCGGAAAGCGGCGTTCCCGCGACGAGCCCGAGCTCTTCGGCTGACAGACCCGCCTCGGTGAGGCTGTCGCAGAAGGCAAGGTACAGCTCGAGCAGCGTGTACGAGTACAGCTTGTCGCTGATCCTGAAGCTTTCCGTGTACATCACGTCGCGGTCGGGAAGATTCACGGATATCCCGCCGGGGGACGTTATCGGTGTCTGCGTGCCGGTCGAGCTGCCGTCCGACGCGCAGGAGGCAAGCGGCAGACAAAGCGCGAGCGCCGTGAAAAGGCTGATTGCTTTTTTCATTGTTATTCTCCCTCTCCGACAGGCGTCGGGGTATTCAAAGAAAACGCTTCCGAACTCGTCTGAGTCCGGAAGCGTCCGTAATGCGTGACTTATGCGTCGATCCACTTGGACATCTTGTTGTCGTCGGAGCTTACGCTGTATGCCTCTTTTGCGTTGTTCTCAGCCTCGGTCTGCGCGTTTGCCTCGATCTCGCTGATGAGAGTGTTCTTCCATGCGGGAAGTCCCTCAGCCTCGAAGTAAACGATGTGCCAGCCGTAATCCTCGGTCTTTACGATGCCGAGGTCGCCTGCCTTGTGCTCGCCGCCGAATACCCACTCGTCGAACTCGTCAACGGTCGTACCCTTGGCAAGCTCCTCCATGAGACCGCCGTTGTTCTTGTTGGACGAGTCGCCGGAGTACTCGGCTGCAAGGCTTGCGAACTTCTCCTCGAACGCGTCGTGGTCGCCGCTGTCAAGTACAGCCTTGAGCTCTGCGAGAATTTCGTTTGCCTTGGTGTCGTCCTCGTAGTCGTCATCCGAGAAGAGGATGTGACGGATGTCGGCTGTAGCGAGAGAATCGTCGCGGTGAGCGGTCTCTGTAAGAAGAACTACAGTGTATATCTCGCCGGCTTCCTTGTCGCTCTCGTCATCGCCGAGCTCTTCCTTCTCTACAAAGGAGTTGATGTCACCGGCAGTGCGTACATCATCCTCGGTGCCGAATGCCCACTTGATGGTTTCGTCGTCGGAGCTGCGCTTTGAAGTAAGGGTGAAGTTGTCCTTATTCTTCTCGTAGTCCTCATCGGAGAGACCGAAGGTGCCGGTGAGATATTCCTTGATGAAGTCGTTGAATATTTTCTTCTTGGCTTCAAGATCGTTGGCAGCTTTAAGGTCAGTATAAAGGTCATTTGCGTCATTGACTGCCTTATCCTGCGCTTCCTTAACATTCGTTGTGGAGAATGCCTTGTTCTCCTCGGTGCTCTCGTCGTCCTCCTCGTCCTCGTCGGCGAGGAAATCGTTGTAGTCGAAGGTGAAGCTCATGTACTCGACGATGTCGCTTGCCTCGGCGTCGTACTCCTTCTCGAGAGTCGCGTCGTCTGTGTCGGCCTTGTCAACGTGATCCGAAACGTATGCGCTGTAGAGCAGCTGGAGCTCGAGACAGTCTCTGATGACCTGCTCGTTAACAGCTCCGCCGTATACGGCGTTGAGGTATTCCTTGAAGGAATAGCCGTAGGACTCAGCGGTGCCCGTGATGTTCGCGATCTCCTCGTCGATGGAGGCCAGAGCCTCGTCGTCAAGGGTAATGCCCTCGGCACGTGCTGCCTCGGCGCAGGTAAGTATCTTCGTTACCTCGGACTTTGTCATGTCAAGGAAGAAGTCGAACCAGGTGCCGTCGCCCATCGTGCAGTTTTGCAGCTTGTGCGAGGTGGAGGAATCGATAGAGATGTAGCTCGACATGCCGTAGCTGTTGAGCATGGAGATGTAGCTGTTGGCTACAGTGCGGTAGAAATACTCCATTTCCGCGACGGAAACGTTGTAATTCTCACTTTTCATGGCAGTCATCGAACGGTCGAGAGAACCGTTGTCGAGCACCAGATTAAATGCGGCGAGGAATATCACAGCCGCTGTCACGACGATAGCCGCGACCGCGCAAATAATTTTCTTTGCGCCGGGTTTCTTGTTGTTAGTGGTCTTACTCACTTTGAAGATCCGCCTTTCGTGCTATTTGACCGTTGCGGTCGTATACCTATAGATTATATCACATTTTGCTCATAATTCCTATAGGGTTTTTGTGTTTTTTTCAAAATTAACAATTTTTCTTTTGATATAGCACGAAATGACGGCGTCCCGTCGCCGCCGAGCACGAAAAGTGGAGGCAGGCACTTGAGCTTGCCGGGCTGTCGGCGGGAAGGGACGCTCTGTGTCACAGACCGAAGCTTATCGATATGGCGCGGTCGACCGCACCCATCAGCGAGTCGTCGAGGTGTCCCATCTTCTCACCGAGCCGCGCCTTGTCGAGCGTTCGTATCTGCTCGAGCAGAATTACCGAATCCTTGGCGAGCCCGACGCGCTCCGCGTAGAGGTCGATGTGGGTCGGCAGCTCGCGCTTTGTCATGCGGCTCGTTATTGCCGCCGCGATAACGGTGGGGCTGTATTTGTTGCCGACGTCGTTTTGAACGATGAGTACGGGGCGCAGCCCGCCCTGCTCGCTGCCGACGACCGGGCTGAGGTCGGCGTAGAAGATATCGCCTCTTTTTATATTCATATGAAATATTCCTTTCTTCGGGGCGAGCCCCGAGCATCCGTGATGTTCGTTTCCTTTGAATTGCGGTACACCCTCAGTATATTCGCGCCGACGGGTGTGTGACAGCTGCCGATGTAGTGCGGAGCACAGCGCCCCGCCGGAATATTATCTGCCGCGACGCGCGAGCACTATCGCAACAATTACGGCTGCCGCCGCGACAACGACGGCGAGCACGACCCATGCCGCGCTGACCGAGCGAGGGCTGTCCTCATCGGACTCGCCGTGCTCGACGCTTTCGCTGCGGGAATCGCTTTTCGACTCGTCCCTTGCGCTCTCGCGCTCCGTTTTCACGTCGTCCTTAATGCTTTCGCTGTCGGTCCTTGCGTCGTCCTTAAGACTCTCGCTGTCGGCTTTCGCGTCATCCTTAATGCTTTCGACCTTGCTTTCGGCGTCGTCTCTTGCGCTTTCGGCG
>CAYYKO010000020.1:12461-26797 GCA_964441695.1 uncultured Ruminococcus sp.
GCTTTCGGCGTCGTCTCTTGCGCTTTCGGCGCCGTCCCTGATGCTTTCGACACCGTCCCTGATGTCGCTTGCCGCGTCGGAGACGATGTCGCCTACGCCGTCGGCGGCTTCACGCAGTCCGCCCTTCACATCACGGAAGCCTTCACCCTGTGCTGCGCATACGGCGGAGAGAGAAGACGCGACAACGGCTGCCGCAAGGAGCAGCGCGACGCGGTATAAAATATTTTTCTTCATAGTTGCTTACGACCTTTCAGCTTTTCGCCCGAGTCGGGCTTTGTACGCTAATATTCTGCGCCGAGCCCGTCCGTAATATTCATCAGACGCCGCCTTTCGCTCAAAAAAGCAAAAGAGCGCGGCTTTATCTTGCGATTTCCTCTTGAAATGAGCTTAAAATCATGCTACAATATCTATAACTGTGAATTACCGCGAAAATGCGGAAATATCGGAGGCTATAATGTCAGAAAAGAAGATCACCGTTGCCATCGTGGGACTCGGCTCGCGCGGTAACGCATATGCATCGAGCATCAAGCTCCTTCCCGAGAAATTCGAAATAGTCGCCTGCTCGGATATTATCCCCGAGAAGATGGAGCGCTTTGCAAAGACCTACGGCGTTCCCGCAGAGCGCTGCTACCCCTCCGCCGAGGCGCTGCTTGAGGAGGATCGCCTTGCGGACGTGCTCTTTATCTGCACACTCGACCGTCAGCACTACGGTCACGCTATCCCCGCGCTGAAGAAGGACTACCACCTCGTTCTCGAGAAGCCCGCTTCCACCGATCCCCGCGAGTGCATGGAGATCGCACGCGTCGCAAACGAGAGAGGACGCAACGTTGTCGTATGTCACGTGCTCCGCTACACTCCCTACTTCCGCCGCGTCAAGGAGGTCATTGACTCCGGCGTGCTCGGCGATATATACTCCATCCAGGCAAACGAGGGCGTCACCTTCTGGCACATGGCGCATTCCTTCGTTCGCGGTAACTGGAGAAACAGCGACACCACCTGCCCGATGATCATGCAGAAGTGCTGCCACGACATGGATATCTTCCTGTGGCTCACCGGCAAGCACTGCAAGAGCGTTTCTTCCTTCGGCAGCCTCTCCCACTTCAAGCCGGAGTGTGCGCCCGAGGGTGCTCACGAGCACTGCGACGAGACCTGCCCCGCCTACGGCAGCTGCGCTTACAGCATCGAGAGATATCTCCACCACGCCAAGGAGGGCAACTTCGGCTGGCCGCTTGACGTCGTATCCGCGGCTGACAATTACGAGGACTTCAGACGCGACCTGCTCGCAGGTCCCTACAGTCGCTGCGTATACCACTGCGACAACAACGTCGTTGACCACCAGGTCGTAAACCTTCTCTTCGAGGACGACCTCACGCTCGACTTCAATATGTGCGCTTTCACGAGCGGAAGCTGCGGACGCGGACTTCGCGTTATGGGAACGCTCGGTGAGCTCGTATCGAATGCGGGCTCCGATAAGATCACCGTCACACACTTCCGTCAGGGAATCGAGGAGACGGAGGAGATCACCTTTAATGCTGAGTTTGACCAGTTCGGTCACGGCGGCGGAGACTATGTCCTCGTAGCGGACCTCTACGATCTTCTCACAGGCAACGCGCCGAAGTCCGTTACGAGCATCAACGATTCCATCGAGAGCCACATCGTATGCCTGGCGGCAGAGGCGAGCCGTGTTGCGGGCGGACAGGTCGTCAACATTGACGATTACATGAAGACGATCGGCTGAGCGCCGAGCGCCGAGCCAACAAACAAAGAATGACGAAGAAACGTGCGGACACGGCGAAGGCATCAGAGATAAGCTTCGTCGCTGCCGCACGTTTTCAATTTATGCACTACGCACCGCGCCACGTGGCGCACACAACTCACGCGAAACGCGATTTTTTCCGGAGGTATTCCGAATTTATGGATATAAAGCAGTTTCTTCAAAATAACATTACCGTGCTTGACGGCGGCATGGGCACGCTCCTTCAGGAGCGCGGGCTCCTTCCCGGCGAGCTGCCCGAGAGGTGGAGTCTTTCGCACCCGGAGGTGATACTTGACATACACCGCGCGTACATCGCCGCTGGAAGCAATGTCATCAGCACCAACACCTTCGGCGCAAACTCGCTGAAGTTTGAGTCGGACGAGCTCGAAAGGATAATTTCAGCCTCCGTCGCGCTCGCCCGACGCGCTGCCGACGAGGCGGGAGAGGGACATTTCGTCGCGCTCGATATCGGTCCGTCCGGGCATCTGCTTCGCCCCTTCGGCGACCTTGACTTTGAGAGGGCGGTGGAGGTTTTTGCGGAGAGCGTTAGACTCGGCGTTGCGGCGGGAGTCGACCTTATATTCATAGAGACGATGAACGACAGCTACGAGACAAAGGCGGCGCTTCTTGCAGCCAAGGAGAATTCCGACTTGCCCGTTTTCGTATCGAATGCCTATGGCGCGGACGGCAAGCTCATGACGGGCGCGACGCCCGAGGCGATGTGCGCTCTGCTCGAGGGAATGGGCGCGGACGCCGTCGGAATGAACTGCTCGCTCGGTCCGCGTGAGCTCATGCCCACCGTGCGCCGCCTGCTTGCCGTCGCCTCCGTGCCTGTGCTGCTCAAGCCGAATGCGGGACTGCCGTGCTCGGTTTGCGGGCAGACCGTTTATAATGTAAAGCCCGACGAGTTCGCCGAGGACGTGGCGACTCTCGTCCGCGAGGGCGTGCGCGTCGTCGGCGGCTGCTGCGGCACGACCCCCGAATATATTTCCGCACTCGTCTCACGCGTGAAGGGGCTTGACCCCGTGCCGACCGAGGATAAGGGACTGACAGTCGTGTCGTCCTACACCCACGCGGTCACCTTCGACCGAGCCCCGGTGCTCATCGGAGAGCGCATCAACCCGACGGGAAAGCGTCGCTTTAAGACAGCGCTCGTCGAGCGCGATATGGCGTACATACTCTCCGAAGCCTTCGCGCAGCGCGACCGCGGAGCGCATATTCTCGATGTCAATGTCGGGCTGCCGGAGATCGACGAGGTGCGCCTTTTGACAGACGCTGTTTGTGAGATACAGGCGGTGTGCGACCTTCCGCTCCAGCTCGACAGCTCGGACGCCGAGGCAATGAGCGCCGCGCTCCGCCGCTACAACGGCAAGCCGCTTATAAATTCCGTCAACGGAAAGGCGGAGAGCATGGAGAGCGTCTTCCCGCTCGCGAAGAAATACGGCGGCGTCGTGATCGCGCTGACGCTTGATGAACGCGGAATTCCCGCGAGCGCTGAGGAGCGCCTTGAGATCGCGCGGCACATTCTCGACGTTGCCGCCGACTACGGAATATCGAAGAAGGATATTATTTTCGACCCGCTTGCGATGACCGTCAGCGCCGACGCGACGGCGGCTCTGGCGACGCTTGATTCGGTAGACCTTATCCGTCACACGCTCGGCTGCCACACCTCGCTCGGCGTGTCCAATGTTTCCTTCGGACTGCCGTGCCGAGACGTTGTCAACAGCACCTTCTTCGCCTGCGCGCTCGAGCGCGGACTGTCTGCGGCGATAATGAATCCGTATTCCGAGGAGATGCGCCGCACGTACCACGCCTACCTTGCGCTGCACGGGCTCGACGCGATGTGCTCGCAGTACATTACCTTCATGGACGGAAAGACTGTCGCCGTTTCGCAGAGCAGCGCGGGCACCGCTGCCGGAGCTGCCGTTGCGGACAGCGTTCGCGGGGCTATCGGTCACGGAATGAAGGAGCGCGCCGCGGAGCTGACGCGTGAGAGACTGAAGGAGGCGCAGCCGCTCGATATCGTGCGCGACGAGATAATCCCCGCTCTCGACGAGGTCGGACGCGGCTTTGAGGAAAAGCGTGTTTTCCTGCCGTCGCTGCTCATGAGCGCGGAGGCTGCAAAGAGCGCCTTTGAGGTAATAAAGGAAGCCGTCCCGCGCGGCGAGAGCACCGAGGTGAAGTGCCCGTTCGTTATCGCAACGGTTAAGGGCGACATCCACGACATCGGAAAGAATATCGTCAAGCTGCTGCTTGAGAATTACGGCTTTGCCGTGTGCGACCTCGGTCGCGACGTGCCGCCCGAGGAGGTGCTTCGCGCCGTGCGTGAAACGGGTGCGCCCGTCGTCGGACTGTCGGCGCTTATGACAACGACAGTTCCCGCAATGGAGGAGACGATACGTCTGCTGCGAAAGGAGGCGCCCGACGTGCGCGTCGTTGTCGGAGGAGCTGTGCTCACCGAGGAATACGCCGCAATGATCGGAGCCGACAAGTACGCCGCAGACGCCATGGAGACCGTGCGCTACGCAGAGGAGCTGCTTTCCGAGCTGACAAAATAAAAAAGCGCCGCGTGTCGCGCCGTGAGAGTGTGAGCCGTTATCGGCACATCGCTTCACGGCGGTGCGGCAAGCTCGTGCCGAGGAATAAGGCTTTGCACGAAAAAAGAGCTGTGCGCGCCGGCGCACAGCTCTCTTGCTTTAGAAATACTTATATTTATGCCTTTTCAGAATGAGGAAGAGCACACTGAAGGCGACCGCTGCCGCCTCTGCCGCGACTATCGACCACCACACGCCCTCAATGCCGAAAAGCGCGGGCAGTACGAGCACCGCCGCAACCTGGAACACGAGCGTTCTGAGGAAGGATATCAGCGCGGAGGTGAGCCCGTCGTTCAGCGCCGTGAAGAAGCCCGAGGAGAATATCGCAAAGCCCATGAAGGCGAACGAAAGCGAGAATATGCGGAAGCCGTGCTCGGTGAGGAGCATCAGCTCCGCGTCGTAGCCGACGAACATTTTGGCAAGCGGGAGGGTCAGCGCCTCCGCCGCGATTATTATCGCAGCACCGAATATCCCGAGCATTATAAGGCTCTTCTTGAGAAGACTGCGAAGCTCCGCGTGATTTCCCGCGCCGTAATGGTAGCCCGTGACGGGCGCGCTGCCGATGGTGTAGCCCATGAACGCCGCGGCGAATATCATGCTGACGTACATCATAACGCCGTAGGCTGCGACGCCGTCCTCGCCCGCGTGCTTCAGCAGCTGCACGTTGTAGAGCATTCCGACGACGCTCATTGAAATATTGCTCATAAACTCCGACGAGCCGTTCGTGCAGGCGCGAATTATCGCCGACAGGTCGAGCCCCGTGCGGCAAAGCCTTAGAATGCTCGAGTTCTTCCGACCGAAGTAGAACAGCGGAACGACGCCGCCGACTACCTGGCTGACAGCTGTCGCCACAGCAGCACCCGCAAGCTTTGCCTCCTGTGGCAGAAGCCCGACGAGCAGCGCGTCAAGCACGATGTTCGTGCAGCCCGCACTGACCGTGACCGCAAGACCGAGCTTCGGCTTTTCCGCGGTGACGAAGAACGACTGAAACATCAGCTGAAGCACATTGAAGGGGAGCACCGACAGGATAATGCGCGAATACAGCACCGCGTGCTCGAGCATTTCCCCCTCGGCGCCGAGCAGCTCGGCTACCGGACGGACAAAGATTATCGCAAGCACTGCAAAAAGCACGCTGAGTGCGACTGCAACGTAAACGAACAGCGAGAAATGCCGTCTCGCCTTGTCCGGCTGCCCCTCGCCGAAGTTTTTCGCGACAATGGCAGAGCCTCCGGTGCCGAACATGAGACCGACTGTTGACAGTATCATAAGGAACGGCATAATGAGATTTATCGCCGCGAACGGAGTCTTTCCGGCGAAATTCGACACGAAAAAGCCGTCGACGACGCTGTAGATCGAGGCGAATATCGTCATGCCGATCGTGGGCAGGGTAAAGCGGATCAGCCGCCCGTAGCTGAAGTGATCCGAAAGCTGTATCTGTTGTTTCATTCTGTTCTCCCGTTTCAAAGTGCCCGAAGCTCGCGCTCGAAGGCGTCGTTGTATTTTTTCATAAGGCGCAGGTATTCCTCCGCTTCGCTCGGGGTGAAGCTTGCCGCAGCGCGCGACTCAGCCGCATACAGCCGACCGGCGCTTTCCTCGAGGCGAAGCCTGCCGTGCTCGGTCAGAAATATCCTTTTGTACTTCCCGACATCCCGTCCGAGTGTCAGCACCTCCTCGCATTCGAGCCGCCGCAGCGCAGAATTCACCGTCTGCTTTGTCAGCCCCGACAGGCGGCAGACCTCCGACAGGCGGCAGCCGTCACCGAGCTCCGATATCGCGTAAAGTATTCTGAGCTCGCTGTCGGGCACGCCGAGCTGCCGTGCCGCGCGTCGGTAAAGCGCGTCAAGCTCCGTCGACAGATTGTTCAGCCGACATATCATATCCGTATTACTCACAAAAACCTCCCGTGCGAGCGCGCACCGTTATATTATAGTACGAAATCGTACTAATGTCAACGGGTAAGCCGCATTTTCTCGCCGCAGCACGACAAATCCGCGGCGAAAATCGTACCGAGACTCCGCGAGAGCGCAAAAAAGGGAGCCGCGACGCGGCTCCCGAGGAGAATGCTTATTTTAACGAAACGTTTTTGATCTTGCTTCGGCGCGAGAGGTAGAACACAAGCCCGATCACACACCAGGCGACGAGCATCAAATACGACTCGCGGCAGAAATGAACGGACTCGAGGCTCGGGATCGGTACGAGCTGGAGAACCATGAACATCACCGAGAAGAGCGTGCCGAGTGCGGCAAGGAAGAAAAGTCTCGGGCGCTTCTCGCCGTCTCGACGGAGAGTTATCATCGTGCAAAGGCAGGTAAAGCCAAAGCCTATCGATGCGCCGATAGCGGACATGTCGACAAACCAGCCGAGCGCCTCACGACCGAGAACGGGACCGGAGAGCGAAACTATCATACAAAAGATAATAGCGTTGCGGGGCGTCTTGCTCTTGGCATCAAGGCGACCGAAGAGCTCGGGAAGATAGCCGTCCAGCGACATCGAATACATAAGCCTCGACGACGCCATGTAGAAGCCCATGATGCCCGAGAGGACCGCGCAGAGCACAGCCGTGCCGACAAGAGCCTTGCCGAAGGGACCGAGAAGGCGCTCGGCAGCCGCAAGCAGCAGCCACGGTGTGTTGCCCTCTGCGATGAGCTCCGGCCAATTCTCGAGAGCCGCCGCTGTTATCGTGTTGTTTGCGGTATAGACAAAGCAGCCGAATATGATGGCAACGGTCATGATGACGTTGACCTTGCGGGCGGAGAACTTGAATTCCTCAGCCGCCTGCGGGATGGTGTCGAAGCCGACGAACGCCCACGGCGCGATAGCCAGCGTTGCAAGCACGGAGGAAAATGCGGACAGCGTGCCGTTGTGCTCGAAGGCGGTCATGTCAACGTCTCCCGCCGCGCGGTATGCCTCGGCAGCCGCCGCACGGTCAAAGCCGAAATACGGCTTCAGGTTTGCAAGCGAGGTCTTGTCGCTGAGAAGTGCCGAGAAGGTAAGCGTGAAAACGCAAACGGCAAGCGTGATGGCAAGCACCGTCTGCACGATGCCCGCGACCTTAACGCCCTTGATGCAGAAAAGCCCGAACAGCGTGAGAATGAGCGTCGCAAAGAGCATCTCGCCGAAATATATCTCAAAGCCCGCTATCGAGTAGTGGAAGCCGAATTTGAGAATGTCGCCGAAGATTCCGTCGACGATCAGTCCGAGAGCCGTTGAATTCATCGGCACATTCGTAAGGTATGCCGCAAGGAGGAACCAGCCGCATATGTACGCGCTGCGGTTTCCGATGCAGCGCTTTGTGAAGGTGAATTCACCGCCCGCCTCGGGATATTTCGGCACCATGTAGCTGTAGCTCATCGCAATAACTATCATAATGAGTGCACCGAACAGCATCGCGACAGCCGTGCCGACGGTGCCCGAATTCGGCAGGAATTTCTTTCCGGGGTTAACGAACGAGCCCCAGCCGATGATGCAGCCGAAGGCGAGAGCCCACACATTCAGAGGGTTCAGCTTTTTTTCAAGCTTGACCGGGGTGGCGGAGTTTACGTCATTTTTCATTTCCGTACTGATTTCCTTTCGCGTTAAAGCAAATTGCCTACATATATTATACACTACACGTTCATATTTGCAATGCATTTGAAGCATAGTTAACAATTTGTTTTCAATTAAACGAAATGCATCGCCGCTGCATGCCGCACCGCAGCTGCGCGGAAATATTATCGCGCACTGCCGCCGCCATGCCTTGCATTGGGAAGGAGTATGTGGTAAAATATATGTATGAAAACTACATTTTGATCGGAGTCCATTAATATGCCGTTTCTTCCCGTTACTCCCGAAGAGGTACACGCGCTCGGACGCGATGTGCCCGATTTTGTATATGTGTCCGGTGACGCCTACGTTGACCATCCCTCCTTCGGTACCGCTATAATAACGCGCGTCCTCGAGGACGCGGGCTTTCTCTGCGCCGTGCTCGCCCAGCCTGATTGGAAAAGCGTCGACGACTTCAAGAAATTCGGCAGACCGCGCCTCGGCTTTCTCGTTTCCTCGGGAAATATCGACTCCATGGTCGCGCACTACACCGTCGCCAAGAAGCGTCGAAATAACGATTACTATTCCCCCGGAGGCGTCGCGGGACGCCGCCCCGACCGCGCGCTCATCGTCTACTGCAACAGGATTCGCGAGGCATACGGCGACGTGCCGATACTCATCGGCGGACTCGAGGCGTCGCTGAGACGCTTTGCACATTACGACTACTGGTCGGACAGTGTCAGGCGGAGCATACTGCTCGACTCGCGGGCGGATATCTTAATGTACGGCATGGGCGAGAGAAGCATCGTGAGCCTGGCTCGCCTGCTCGACCGCGGCGTTCCCGTGAAGAAGATACGCGACGTGCGCGGCACGGCATATCTCTGCCGAGTCGACCGCGGCGTCGAAACTCACTTTCCCGTCGCCGAGCCGCGCGGCATGGAGAGCACGGAAGGCAGACCCGCGGGCTACGATTACGACACGCTGAAGACCGACAAACGAGCATACGCCGAGGCGTTCCGCATGCAGTACAGAAATCACGACGCGATCTACGGCCGTGCCATCGTCGAATATTACGGAGACCGCGCGCTCGTTGTGAATCCACCGTCGCAGCTGCTCGAGCGGGACGAGCTCGACCGCGTTTACGAGCTTCCGTATATGCGCGATTATCACCCGATGTACGAAAAGGACGGCGGCGTGCCCGCCATCTCGGAGGTCAAGTTCTCTGTCACGCACAACAGAGGCTGCTTCGGCGGCTGCAATTTCTGCGCGCTTGCGTTCCATCAGGGGCGCGCCGTGCGCTCGCGCAGCATGGAATCCGTGCTCGCAGAGGTCGAGCTGATAACTCACCTTGACGGCTTCAAGGGCTATATTCACGACATCGGCGGACCGACGGCGAATTTCCGTGCGCCCGCCTGCAAAAAGCAGCTCGAGCACGGCGTCTGCCCCGACAGGCGCTGCCTTGTGCCGCGCCCGTGCCCGAACCTTGAGGCAGACGAGAGCGAATATGCCGAGCTGCTTCGCCGTGCGGAGGCGATACCCGGCGTGAAGAAGGTCTTCGTCCGCTCGGGGATCCGCTTTGACTACATGCTGTGCGACAAAAACGACGACTTCTTCCGTCAGCTTGTCTCGCACCACGTCAGCGGTCAGCTGAAGGTCGCACCCGAGCATTGCAGCGACGCTGTGCTCTCGTGCATGGGAAAGCCGAGCATCGGCGTCTACGACCGCTTCCGCGAGAAATTCTTCCGCCTGAGCGAGGAGGCGAACCTCGAGCAGTACCTTGTGCCGTACCTCATGTCGAGCCACCCCGGCAGCACGATGGACGACGCGGCGCGTCTTGCGCTTTATACAAAGAAAATAGGACTCGCGCCCGAGCAGGTGCAGGACTTCTACCCGACACCCGGCACGGCGTCGACCGTTATGTTCTATACGGGACTCGACCCGTTCACGGGCAAGGAGATATACACCCCCACGGATTACAGGGAAAAGCAGCTCCAGCGTGCGCTGCTCCAGTGGAGACGCCCCGAGAACCGCAGGCTCATCCGCGAGGCAGAGAAATATTGCTCGCCCGAGGGAGTGAAAATGCTGCGTGAGCTCTACGCCGCGCCGAGTACCGGCGGAAAGGGAAAGCCGTCGGCAAGCGGCGCGAAGGGCGGCTCGGGAAAGCAGAGCACGCCGAAGGGCGCCTCCGGAAAGCACGGCTCGACGAAGAACGCCGCAGACAAGGCTTACACAGGAAAGCATACGGCGGGCGGACGCGGCGACAGCCGTTACGACGGTCGGCACGACAATGCTTCGCGCGGCAAGGACACGCGAGGCGGAAATAAAAGCAGCTCACCGCACGGCGGTAAGAGCACGTACGGCGGCAAGGGAAGCGGATCGCGCTCGAAGGGCAAGGGTGCAAAAAGCTCCAAAAAGCACTGAGCACGACGGGAAGCGAATTATTTGGGAGGTACGCCAATGAAAAAACTGATTTCTCTGCTTGTCACGGCAGCGCTCGTGCTGTCGTGCGTTGCCTCGACGGTGCTTGCCGCCGAAAGCTCGCCGGACGGCAGCGTGCCCGGCAGCGGCGCTTTCGACGACATCTCGACCGGAGGCGATGACCTTCCTGAGGACAATGAGCCTCCGGAGGACGACCTGCCGCCGACTTCAAACGGCGGAGCACTCACGGACAGCGTGTCGTGGTCGCTGTCTGCGGACGGAGTCCTCACACTTGACGGAGAGGGAGAGCTCCCCAAGCTTTCGTCGTATTCCGAGCAGCCGTGGCGAAGCATGGCAGACAGTATAACGTCACTTGTCGTCTCGGACGGTATAAGCTATATCGGCGCGCACTCGTTCGAGCTTTTGCCGCGCCTTGCCGCAGTCACACTCCCCTCGTCGCTCGTCGGCGTGGGAGAGTCGGCATTCGAGCGCTGCTATGCGATAAAAAGCTTCAAGATGCCCTCCTCCGTCGAGACGATAGGCGCGCGCGCCCTCGCCAACTGCTGGCGCCTTGCCGAGTATAATATCGCGCTCAACGCATCGAGCCTTACCTATATAGGAAAAGAGGCATTCGCGGGCTGCACTGCGCTTCGCACGACGACGCTTCCGAAGCGCCTTGTCTATCTCGGCGACGGCGCATACCTCGGCTGTACGTCGCTTGACGGCATCATATTGCCCGATAAGCTTGAATACCTCGGCACTGCCGCCTTCCAGAGCTGTGCCGCGCTTCGCGAGATAAATATTCCGTGGCAGATAAAGGCGGTGCCCGATTACGCCTTCTTCGGCTGCTCGTCGCTTGAGAGTGTAAGTCTCGGACGTCACCTTGAGTCGATAGGACGCGAGGCGTTTCTGTGGTGCCCGGCGCTCAAGTCGATACACGTGCCGAAGGGCGTCACTCAAATGCCCGACTACAGCTTCGGCTACTATTATTTCGGCGGAGAATACCGCGCTTACCACGAGCGCTCGATATCAACAGCCTCGGACTGCGCCGCCTCCTATGCGAGACGGCACGAAATCGAGCTTATCCTCGACGACTCCGCGCACGTCTGCGAGGACACATGCCCGTATTGTGCCCTCTGCACCTCGGATTGCGCCTTTCTGAACTGCGCCGACAAATGCCCCGGACACAGCTTCCCGATAACGGGCACGGCGGGGAATATTGCCTGGTCGCTGTCGGAGGACTTCGTGCTTACGCTGTCGGGAGAGGGCGAGCTTGCCGATTTTGATCATAACGGCGCACCCTGGAGCCCCTATAAGAGCGCCGTGCGACATCTTAGGGTCAAGGAGGGCGTCACCCGCATCGGCGCATACGCCTTCGACTCGTATGACGCCCTGCTCGACATCACGCTTGCAAAAAGCGTGACCTCCGTCGGACGAAAGGCGTTCGCGCTCTGCACCTCGCTCGTCACGGCGACGCTTTCTGAGGAAACTGCGGAAATATGTGAGCTTGCCTTCTACGGCTGCTCATCTCTTGAGAGCGTGTCGCTCGGAAAATGGCTCGTGACGCTTGGCTCGCACGCCTTTGCGGACTGCGGGAGCCTGCGCGAGGCGACTCTTCCCGAGGGACTGTCAAGCATCGGCGACAGCGCGTTTGAGGGCTGCGAGAGCCTTTCGGAGCTTTCCGTGCCGAGCACGGTCGCAAGGCTCGGAGCTCGCGCCCTCGGCTGGTACTACACCGCCGACAGGCACTATAGGCTTTACGAAGACTTCACGCTCAAGGGCGCGCTGTACAGCGCAGCACATACCTACGCTGAGGAAAACGGCATTTCCTTTGTCCGCACCGATATCCACGAATGCACCGAGAAATGCCCCGTGTGCGGACGCTGCCTGAAGGCAGATTGCAAATTTCCCGAATGCGCGAGAAAATGCGACGGCATATGCAATGCCGAGTGGAGCAGTCCCTTCTCCGACGTGCGCGAGAAGGACTGGTATTACGATAACGTCCGCTACGTGTGCCTTGCGGGACTCATGAACGGCATGACGAAGACGTCCTTCGAGCCCGGCGGCAGCGTCACGCGCGCGCAGCTCGTGCTGATCCTCTGGCGACTTGCCGGCTCGCCCGAGCCGACGGCGACACCTCCCGCGACGGATGTAACGGCGGCATGGTACCGCGACGCTGTCGCATGGGGCTACGAGAGCGGAGTCGTCACGGGACGTACTGCGACAAGCTTCGACCCGATGGGACTTGTCACGCGCGAGGAGCTCGTCACGATGCTCATGCGCTACACCGTGCTGTCGGGTGCGCTTCCGACGGACTCCCGCGCACCGCTTGACGCCTTCGCAGACGCCGAGCGTGTCCGCGAATACGCAAGAGAGCCGATGGCGTGGGCGGTCGCAGAGGGCTTTGTGAACGGCAAGAATGCCGAGCACGGCACGACACTTCTCGCACCGCGCATGGGAGCCACGCGAGCGGAATGCGCCGCTGTGTTCGAGCGCTTTCTCAAAAGGCTTTGAGCCTGTCGAAAAATAGCACACGGCGTCGGCGAGTGCTTAATTTGCCCGCGTGCGGTCGCCGTTAGTGCGTCGCAGGTGAGGCACCCCGGAGCAACACTCGCTCACCGCACAGGGAGCCGTCCGCCGCGAAAGGCAGCTTTGCACAGACGGATTCTGCCCCGTTTTACGCGCGAAAAGAGCGGAAATGTGTTCTATTTTTGACAATTTGTTAATTGTATGTAAACCTTGCGCCAAGGTGCTTGATTTTTTCGCGCGACGGGTTTACAATATATCACGAAGCTTGGCACTCCTCATTCGCGAGTGCTAAACTAATATTTGATTTTCAAGCATTCCGAATCAGGGAAGGCTTCAGGAGGTACATCATGACAATTAAACCCCTTGCAGACAGAGTTGTCGTAAAGGCGACAGAGGCAGAGGAGACCACGAAGACCGGTATCGTTCTTCCCGGCGCAGCAAAGGAGAAGCCGCAGATCGCAGAGGTCGTAGCAGTAGGCCCCGGCGGAGTCGTTGACGGCAAGGAGGTCACAATGACCGTTAAGGTCGGCGACCGCGTTATCACAAGCAAGTACTCCGGCACAGAGGTAAAGTGCGACGGCACTGAGTACAGCATCGTAAGACAGAGCGACATCCTCGCAATCGTTGAGTAATCTATCGCAGAAAAGGAGATAATTAAAATGGCAAAGGATATTCTCTACGGAGCAGACGCAAGAAACGCCCTCATTGCAGGCGTTGACAAGCTCGCAAATACAGTTAAGATCACACTCGGCCCCAAGGGCAGAAACGTTATCCTCGACAAGAAGTTCGGCGCTCCCCTCATCACCAACGACGGCGTGACCATCGCAAAGGAGATCGAGCTTGAGGACGCGTCCGAGAACATGGGCGCACAGCTTCTCAAGGAGGTCGCTACAAAGACAAACGACGCGGCAGGCGACGGTACGACCACCGCTACCATTCTCGCTCAGGCATTCATCCATGAGGGTATGAAGAACGTTACCGCAGGTGCTAACCCCATCGTTATCCGCAAGGGTATTCAGAAGGCTGTTGACGCGGCAGTTGCAGGTCTTTCCGACATCGCAAAGCCCGTTTCCGGCAAGGAGGACATCGCAAGAGTCGGTACCGTTTCCGCAGGTGACGAGATCATCGGTACTCTCATCGCAGACGCTATGGAGAAGGTGACCTCCGACGGCGTTATCACAGTTGAGGAGTCAAAGTCCGCAGAGACCTACAGCGAGATCGTTGAGGGTATGCAGTTCGACCGCGGCTACCTCTCCCCCTACATGGTAACAGACACAGACAAGATGGAGGCTGTCCTCGACGACGCTTACATCCTTATCACAGATAAGAAGATCTCGAACGTTCAGGAGATTCTTCCCGTGCTCGAGCAGATCGTTCAGGCAGGCAAGAAGCTCCTCATTATCGCCGAGGACGTAGAGGGCGAGGCTCTTACGACTCTCGTACTCAATAAGCTCCGCGGAACCTTCGTTTGCGTAGCGGTCAAGGCTCCCGGCTTCGGCGACAGAAGAAAGGAAATG
>CAYYKO010000021.1:0-7438 GCA_964441695.1 uncultured Ruminococcus sp.
GATTCCAGCACCCCGTTGCAGGAACATATAAGAAGTGGTGCATCGAGAACGGCAGAAAGTACTTCTCCGTTGCATCCGGCGGCGGTACAGGCCGTACACTCCATCCCGATAACATGGCAGCAGGTCCCTCCAGCTATGGCATGACCGATACCATGGGTCGTATGCACTCCGACGCGCAGTTCGCAGGCTCGTCCTCCGTTCCCGCGCACGTTGAGATGATGGGACTTATCGGTATGGGTAACAACCCGATGGTTGGTGCAACAGTTGCTTGCGCCGTTGCTGTCGAAGAGGCTACCAAGTAATCAGTAGATTGCTGCGTATACATTCGTAATTGAGATATCGGGCAAGCAGTGCCAACTCGGCGCCGTTTGCCCGATGTTTTTTGCTTTTTCGACAAATCAAGGTTGAATGTACTCGCTGTTTGTGCTATAATAGCATTACCAAAGAGTTGGAAGTCTAAAAACGAAGTCTATGTCACATCCGCTTGAAAAACAAAGCCAAATATGGTAAAATAAAGCCGTAACACTGCGCTTTGCGTATGCTTGCAACGTGAGATATTATAATACGGAGGCGAAATATTATGTACTGTCCGAACTGCGGACGAGCTGTCCGCGATAATGAGAATTTTTGCATCAGATGCGGTGCGCCGCTTGTGGCGTCACGTCCGGATGACGGCGACACGGAGCTTTGCTATGCAATTGCGGGAGGAATTCTTCCGCTGCTCGGCTTTGTGCTATATTTCGTATACGAAGCAAAGCGTCCGCGACGCGCCAAGGCAGCTCTTAACGGAGCGCTTGTCGGCTTCGGTATCCGTGTTGCGCTGTCACTTATAGTAAGGATCATAAATTTCATGCTCGGGCTGCTCTCGCTCGGCTCTCTTTTCACCCTTGCGCTGTGGTAAGTTCACCTTTATAAAAAAAGCTCCCTCGGGGGCTTTTTCATTTCCCTAATGTATAGTGCATATTTGCCTATTCCATTGACAAATACGGAAAAAGGATGTATAATTATAAAGGTGCAATATGTCCGCACCCGATTTACGTTATTATAAGACATATATCTATCATAAATATAAAAGAAAGGCTTGCGGCTATGACCCAATTCGAAACTAATAAGAACGACAGACGTGACCGTGTATTTCAGATGCTCTTTTCCCTTGACTTCAATAAGGAGCGCTCGCAGGACGAGACATTCCTTTCGTTTTTCGACGAGGGTGACAGCGTGCCGAGCGACGGCTACATACGCTCGACCTTCAACGGAGCACATGACTTCGCTCCCGAGGCTGACGCCATGATCGAGAAGGATTCGAAGAATTGGAGCATTTCGAGAATGTCCTCCGTCACACGCACGGTTCTCAGACTCTCCATATACGAGCTTCTGTGTACGCCTTTGCCGCCCAGAGTGGCGATCAGCGAGGGCGTCGAGCTTGCAAAGAAATACGGTGACGAGAACGAGCCTGCTTTCGTTAACGGCATCCTCAACAGGATCGCAAAGGAAAACGGAAAGATCTGACAGCATCATGAAGGATCTGTTTTTAGGCTTCGATACCAGCAATTACACCACTTCTGCTGCGCTGTGCGACGGAGAGGGAAGCGTGATAAGCAATTTCAAGTGCCCGCTGCCGGTCGGAGAGGGTGAACGAGGTCTGCGTCAGAGTGAGGCGGTTTTTGCTCACGTAAAGAATGCGCCGGAAATCGCGAGACGACTCGGCGAGACACTGCCGCATCTGAGGGAGGCGGGCTGCGTTTTGCGCGCGGGCGCGGTTTCCGTCGCTCCGAGAAGCGTCGACGGCTCATATATGCCTTGCTTCCTTGTCGGACGCGCGATAGCGGAGAATGTGTGCGCCGTGCTCGGAATACCGCTGTACGAAAGCTCGCATCAGAACGGTCACATTATGGCAGCGGCGGCATCCGCATGCAGAAATGCCGAGCTGCCTCTTGACAGCATAATATCGAAGGAGCATCTTGCGCTCCACGTTTCGGGAGGCACGACCGAGCTGCTTTATGTCCGTCCCGACAGCGAAAAAATATTCGCCGTTGAGCATATAGGCGGAAGCGCCGATGCGAACGCGGGGCAGATAATCGACAGGATAGGTGTACGTATGGGCTATCGCTTCCCGTGCGGTGCCATGCTTGACAGGAAGGCGCTCGAATACGAGAAGCGTATCTCTGTCGGCAGGCTTCCCGTAAAGGAGCTTACATTTAATCTTTCGGGGCTTGAAAACAAGGCGTCAGGCATGCTTGAGCGGGGGGAGAGCGAGACGTATGTTTCCGCATACGTGCTCACGTACATTGCCCGCTCGCTTGAAAGCATCGTCAAAAACGCATATGAGCGCTACGGAAGGCTTCCCACGGTATTCGCGGGAGGCGTTATGAGCTCGCACTATATCCGCCGCCTTATAGGAGACATGGGATATTTTGCTGATGCGGAATTTTCCTCAGATAATGCTGCGGGGATAGCTCTTATTGCCGCACGCCTTTACAGCGGCGCGTGAGGATATACCCGATGATGAATGAAAATACAAATACCGCGTTAAGTGTAACGGAGCTTAACGAATACATTAAAAGGGTGCTCGACAGCGATAAAACTCTCTCGTCGGTCACCGTCAAGGGCGAAATATCGAATTTTAAGTGTCATTCGACAGGTCACCTTTATTTTTCGCTCAAGGACGAGGGCGGAGTGCTTCGCGCCGTAATGTTTCGCGCAAGTGCCTCGCACCTTCCGTTCGCGCCCGAAAACGGAATGAAGGTCACAGCCCGCGGGCGCGTTTCCTCCTTTGTTCGCGACGGACAGTATCAGCTGTACGCGGAATCGATGGAGCCTGACGGCGTCGGTGCGCTGTACATTGCCTTTGAGCAGCTGAAGCGGCGCCTTGCGGCGGAGGGGCTTTTCGCTCCGGAAAGAAAGAAGCCGCTGCCGAAGATACCGTCGCGCATCGGTATCATAACATCGCCGACGGGCGCAGCTATTCGCGATATGATAAACGTTACGGGAAGACGCTGTCCGTATGCCAAGGTGATACTCTATCCGTCACTCGTTCAGGGACCCGACGCTCCCGCGGAGCTTATCGCGGGAGTCGAATATTTCAACAAAAGCGAGAGTGCCGATGTTATAATTATCGGACGCGGCGGCGGCTCGATAGAGGATCTTTGGGCATTTAACGACGAGCGGCTTGCGCGTGCCGTTGCCGCATCGCAAATCCCGGTGATTTCCGCGGTCGGACACGAGACCGATTTCACGATCTGCGACTTTGTAGCGGATCGACGTGCGCCGACGCCCTCTGCCGCGGCAGAGCTTGCGGTTCCGGATACGCGCGAGCTGAAGACAAAGTTTATCAATGTAATAAAGCATGAGGCGGCGTCAGTCGACAAAATCGTTTCGCGCAGACGCGAGCGGCTGTCGTTTCTTTCGGCGTCGCGTGCCCTGAGTGCGCCGAAGACGATGATAGACGACAGACGAATGGCTGCTGTAATGCTCGCGGAAAGGCTCGGTGCAGCCGAGCAGGCGGAGATAAACCGAGCGAAGCTTAGACTCGGAGTTACGGTCGGAAAGCTTGACGCGCTCGACCCGCTCGCGGTAATATCCCGCGGCTACAGCGCCGTTTATTCCGAGGACGGTCAGCTTGTCGGGTCGGTTACGGGGCTGAGTGTCGGCGAGCATATCGAAGTGAAAATGTCGGACGGCACGGCGAGCGCGGTAATTGAAAGCATAAATACTGATAATTAACGGAGAATATCATGACAAAAGAAGAGATAGCAAAGCTCTCGTTCGAGGAGGCAATGACGCGCCTTGAGGAAAGCGTTCGCCTGCTTGAAGCGGGAAACGTTCCGCTCGACCGCTCTCTTGAGCTGTTCGAGGAGGGTATCGCGCTCGTTAAGCTGTGCAACGGCAAGCTTGATGCGGCGGAGCAGAGGGTTGTGAAGCTTCGTCTCGGACCTGACGGCTCGGTCGACGAGGAAGAAATGAACTGACGGAGGAGACTTTCGGTGAGTATTGATGTTTTAAGCCGACTGCACTCTGCGGCGGAAGCCGTAGAGAAGGCGCTTTGCGAATATTTTAAGGATGCACAGGGTGAGCTTTCCGATGCAATGCAGTATTCGCTGCTCGGCGGCGGAAAGCGCATTCGCGCGTATCTGACGCTGACCTTTGCCGAAATGCTCGGCGCGGATAAGGAGGCGGCAATGCCCTTTGCATGCGCGATAGAGGCGGTGCATGCCTATTCGCTCATCCACGACGACCTGCCCGCGATGGACAATGACGATTTTCGCCGCGGTAAGCCTTCGTGCCATAAGAAATACGGAGAGGCGTGCGCCCTGCTTGCGGGAGATTCGCTCCTAACGCTCGCGTTTGAGCTTTGCGCCTCCAATACATATGTGTCGGATCGCTCGGTAAGGCTTGCGGTCGCGTCGACAGCGCAGCTTGCGGGCTATCTCGGAATGTGCGGCGGTCAGCAGATCGACCTTTCGGACAGCGTGAGCAGCTTTGAAGAGCTGTGTCACCTCCATTCGCTGAAGACATCGGCACTTATTAAGGCCGCCTGCCTGCTCGGCGTTTATGCAGCATGCGACGAGCCCGACGAAAAAACGCTGACGGCTGTCAGCGAATACGCCGAGGGGCTCGGACTCGCGTTCCAGATACATGACGATATTTTGGATGTCGTGGGCGACAGCGCCGTTCTCGGCAAGCCTGTCGGAAGCGATGCCGCCAACGACAAAAAGACGACAGTGTCGTACATGACGCTTGAAGAAGCCGCACTCCGCGAGAAGGAAGCAACTCGCCGCGCGACCGACGCGCTGTCGTGCCTTCCGAATTCGGAGCCCGCGAGAGCTCTTGCGGAATGGCTGATGTCGCGGAATAACTGAGACATGAGACTTGATATGTATATTGCCGAAGAGCGGAAAATGTCCCGAAGTCGTGCCAAGGCTCTCATCGAGCAGGGCTGCGTTCGCCTTGACGGAAGATGCATAACAAAGCCCGCCTTCGATATTGAAGACGGAGCTGTGTCTGTGCTCGAGATCGACGACGGCGCATTGCCCTACGTCAGCAGAGGCGGGCTTAAGCTTCGCGGTGCGCTTGAGTGCTTCGGCGTGTCGCCTGAGGGGCGCGTGTGCGCCGATATCGGTGCGTCAACGGGTGGGTTTACCGATTGTCTATTGCAAAACGGCGCACGGCGTGTTTATGCCGTGGATTCGGGAAGCGCGCAGCTTGCCGAAGCGCTGAGACGCGATGAGCGGGTCGTTTCGCTTGAGCATTTTAATGCACGCGAGCTGACGGAGGACACCTTCGGAGAGCTGTGCTCGCTTGCGGTTGCCGATCTTTCGTTTATTTCGCAGACGCTTGTGCTCGGACCGCTTTCCTCGGTGCTGTGCGACGGCGGCGAATATATAGGTCTTATCAAGCCGCAGTTCGAGTGCGGGAGAGAAGCCGTCGGCAAGGGCGGACTCGTCAAAGGCTCGGCGCACCACCTGTACGCTGTGGAGAGAGTTATTGCCGCCGCACTCGAGTGCGGCATGAGCGTTAAGGCTGTTGCCGACTCACCGATCCTCGGCGGCGACGGGAACCGTGAATTTCTGCTTTATGCCGAAAAGACATCTGGTGCTGCCGTCTGCGTGCCGAGCCGTGACGAGCTTATCGCTCTTACTCTAAGAAGATAATTATTTTAACCTCGGAGCCTTAGTATGCATGAGATAAAAAACGTACTTCTCATCGTAAATTTCGATAAAAACGTACCCGGCGATTACATCGGTGCGCTGTGCGAAAAACTGCGCTCGGCGTCTGCCGAGGTATTCGTGACTGTCGAAACGGCGTCACGCCTGTCGGCGCTTTGTCCGCGCCTTGAGCTTTCCGTGACGGCGCTCGACAGCTCGCTTGAAAAAATTGATGTTGCGATAGTTCTCGGCGGCGACGGCTCGATAATTCGTGCCGCGCGTCAGATCGGCTCTTACGGCGTGCCGCTGCTCGGTATCAATTTCGGTCACGTCGGCTTCCTTGCCGATATTGAGGCGACGGACACGGAGCGCATCGGAAGACTCCTTGACGGGGATTTCACGGTCGAGCAGCGTATGATGCTGAGCGGACGCATAATCCACGCCGACGGCAGCGTGACCTACATGCCTCCGGCACTTAACGATATTGTGCTTTCAAATGGACCTGTCGCGCGCCTTTTGACCTTCGATATCCTCTGCGACGGCGTTGTAATACAGCACAGCAGAGCCGACGGACTTATAATTGCGACACCGACCGGCTCCACGGCTTATTCGATGTCGGCGGGCGGTCCGATACTCGCGCCCGGGCTCGATGCTTTCTGCATAACGCCGATATGCCCGCATTCGCTTGCGAACAGACCGGTCATACTCACCGGAGAGTCGACAGTCGAGGTGTGCAATATAGGAGCCGTCGACGAAAACTCCGTCTATGCAACTCTTGACGGAACCAATGCCGAGCAGCTTATCGCGGGCGACCGACTGACAGTTGAGCGCGCCGCCGCCAAGGCCAAGATAATCAGATTCGAAAAAAACAGCTTTTTGAGCATTCTTAATAATAAATTATAACCTGTTACAAGGAGCATATAATGAAAATCAAACGCCATAACAAGATACTTGAGATCATAGAAAGCTATAATATCGAAACGCAGGAGGAGCTTATCGACAAGCTCAGGCTTGCCGGCTTTGACGTGACGCAGGCGACAGTTTCGAGAGATATTCGCGAGCTTAAGCTGCTCAAGGTAATGTCGGATATGGGCGGCTACAAATACGTTGTGCCCGGAGGCAGCGGTGACAGCAAGCATATCTACAGCAAGGCGATAGACGGCTCGATTAAGAGCGTCGAGTGCTCGCTTAACAATATCGTTATCAGAACCTACCCCGGCATGGCAAACGCCGTTGCCGCGCGTATCGATTCCTTTCACGAGAGCGACATTCTCGGAAGCGTGGCGGGAGATGACTGCATAATCATGGTCGCACGCTCCGAGGAGAGCGCAGTTCATCTTTGCGAGAAGTTCCGTAATATGATAGGCTCCTGAGCTGAGTCTGTGCTGAAATAACCGAAGAAGGGGAGCGTGTCCGAAATGCTGAAAAATCTTAATATATCGAACGCAGCTGTCGCAAAGAGCCTCGATATCGACCTGACGCGCGGCTTTTCCGTAATTACGGGAGAGACGGGCTCGGGAAAATCCGTTCTTATCGACTGCCTCGGCATGGTTTGCGGAAGCAAGCTGTCGCGTGATATCGTAAGAAGCGGTGAGACACGTGCTGCCGTTTCGGCGCTTTTCGATATTTCCGAGGGTGACATGTCGATTTTCGATGCGCTCGGCATCGACCGTGATGAAAACGGAGAGCTTCTGATCACACGAAGCATAACCGACGACGGAAGGAGCACAGCCAAGGCGAACGGCAGAAGCATTACGCTGTCCGCGCTGCGCGGCGTGTCCGAGAGACTTATC
>CAYYKO010000021.1:7448-25590 GCA_964441695.1 uncultured Ruminococcus sp.
GAATTAATACGCAGGACGAAAAGGCGTTTCTTTCCGATAAGGGCGAATATGTGACCGTTCTTGACGACTATGCCGACACGCCGGAGCTGCTTGAGGCTTACCGTGAGAGCTATTCGAGGCTGAGAGCGGCTGAAAACGAGCTTGAAGCGCTCAAGCGCGAGGCGAGTGAAAAGGGAATGATGGTCGACATTCTCACCTATCAGATAAAAGAGATCGACGGTGCGCGGCTGAATTCGGATGACGAATACGAAAAGCTTGAGCGCCTTCGTACAAGGATAAAATCGGCAGAGCGAAGCGAAAAGTGCAGAAGGATCGTTCACCGTGCGCTTTCGACAAACGAAAAGGGCTATTCCGCGGCGTATCTTTTGGAGCGTGCGTCAAGTGCGCTCGAGCAGGTCGCGGATATCGTCGAGGGAGCACCCGATATGCTCCGAAGACTTGAGGAATACCGCTACGATATCATAGATATCGCGGATACGGTTGACCGTGCGCTTGACATCGGGCTTGACGGCGACGTGACGGAAAAGCTCGACCAGGTCGAAACAAGGCTTGCACATCTTGACAGACTGAAAAAGAAATACGGCGCAAGCATTGCGGAGATCAAGGCCTTCAGAGCGGAGTCTGCCGCGAAGCTGAGAAAATATTCCGACCTTGACACGGCTTCCGCGGAGCTTGAGGATAAGATACTCCGCCTTACCGAGGAGAGCACCGTCTGTGCTGATAAGCTTCGCGAGAGCAGACGCCGTGCGGCGCGTACCTTGTCCGAGGAGATAATTTCGACGCTTCGTTATCTTGACATGCCGAAGGTGAAGTTCTTCATCGAGGTGCTGCCCGACCTTCGCGACGGCAAGCCAGTCTTCACCGCGAAGGGCGCGGATAACATCGACTTTAAGATCTCCGTAAATCCGGGCGAGCCCGCAGCGAGCCTTTCAAGGGTTGCCTCGGGAGGAGAGCTGTCGCGTGTCATGCTCGCGCTGCGCTCATCGCTCAACAAAAAATCCGCATCGGAGACCGTGGTTTTCGATGAGATAGACGCCGGAGTATCCGGCAGCACCTCGGAGAAGATCGGACGGCTGCTGAAGCGACTGTCGGCGTCGGCGCAGGTGCTTTGCGTAACGCATTCTCCGCAGATCGCGGCACTTGCCGATGTGCATTACCTTATCGGAAAGACCGAGGTGGACGGCAGAGCGCAAAGCTATATCAAGTGCCTCAGCGACGCGGAGCGCGTCGACGAGCTGTCGAGAATCATCGGCGGTATCAATGTTACCGATAAGCAGAGAGCGGCGGCTCGCGAGATGATTGCCGAGGGAAAGCGTGCCAATGAATAAAAAATACAAATACATACTGTTTGACGCGGACAACACACTGTTCGACTTCGACGCGGCTGAAAGAGAGGCCTTTCTTTCGCTCGGTAAGCTCGATTCGAGGGTATTCCGCGAGGAAAATTACGGGCTGTATCACAGGATAAATGACTCGGCATGGAAGCGCCTCGAGAGGCGCGAGATAACAAAGCCCACTCTCAAGAGGCTCCGCTTCTCGGAGCTTTACGAAGCACTGTTGCTTCCTGTCGACGAGGCGCTTATTGATGCCGTCGTCAGCGAATATCCAAGGCAGCTCTCGCGCGGCACCTTCCTTATCGAGGGTGCGCTTGACACGGTGCGTCGCCTTTCGGCACAGTACGAAATTTTTATCGTGACCAACGGTCTGTGCGACGTGCAGAGCGCGCGTCTTGCGGCGTCGCCCGTTTCCGAATATGTGCGTAAGCTGTTCGTTTCCGAGAAAATCGGCTTTGAGAAGCCAAGCGAGCGCTTCTTTGAATACGTGTTCAACGCAGTCGGAGACGAGGAGCGCTCCTCATACATAATTGTCGGAGACTCACTCAGCTCCGATATCGACGGCGCTGCCGCTGCCGGGATCGATTCGGTATTCTTCAACCGAAACGGCACGGGCACCGACGGAAGGCATCCGACCTACACGGTACAAAGCCTGTCGGAGCTTTTCGGTATCATAACACTCGATGACAAGAGGTAATATAAATGACGAATGCAACAGCCGTGCTTGCCGAGCGCATAGCCGCTTGCCGGCTCGGCGATAATACATTAAATTTCAGACAAAACGAAAGACTTGCAACGCATTGCACCTTTCGCATAGGAGGCGCGGCTGACCTTTACGCCGAGCCGAGCAATGCCGACGAGCTCGTTTTTCTCATACAGGCGGCGCGTGAGCTGTCTGTCAGCTACACCGTGCTCGGTCACGGAAGCAATGTGCTTTTCGATGATGACGGCTACCGCGGGCTTATCATATCAACGGAAAAAATGAACAGAGTTTGCCTTGAGGGCTGCGACATTATCGCACAGTGCGGCGCGCTTCTTACAGGCTGTGCCGTTACTGCGCAGAATGCCTCGCTGTCCGGCATGGAATGCCTTTACGGTATTCCCGGAAGCATCGGTGGCGCCGTATTCATGAATGCGGGTGCATACGGCGGTGAGATGAGCGATATCGTCACGGAAAGTGTCTACCTTGACACGGAAAGCCTCGAGATAAAAACAGTTCGCGGAGCGGAGCACCGCTTCGGCTACAGAACGAGCATATTCAGAGAAAACGGCGGTATCGTTCTCTCGACAAGGCTGTCGCTGAAGGCTGACAGCCGAGAGGCTGTCTCCGAAAGAATGGCTGATTACAAGCGGCGCCGCATCGAAAAGCAGCCGCTCGAGTACCCGAGCGCGGGCAGCGTGTTTAAGCGTTATCCGGGCACATACACGGCACAGCTCATTGACGAGGCGGGGCTCAAGGGGGCTCAGATCGGCGGAGCACGTGTATCCGACAAGCACGCGGGCTTTATCGTGAATGTCGGCGGGGCGAGCGCGGCGGATGTTCGTGCGCTGATCTCGCGTATCAAGTCGGTCATACGTGAAAAGCACGGCTTTGATATCGAGACCGAGATAATTGAAGTTAAATAATATGCCACGCTCATACAGTGCCTCGGTAAAGCAGAGCCTTGCCGAGGCGGAGATCAAGAAAAAATGCTGCCGTCACATGTTTTCGGACACGGCAGCCGCACTCGAAGGGACGGAAAGCACGCCGGAGAAGCTGAAGGCTCTCCTTGAAAGGACAGAGAAATGCGACGGCTGCCTCAGACATTTCCTTGCGGCATGCTTTGTCGCACGAGGCAGCATGACAGACCCGGAAAAGCGAAATCACCTTGATTTTTCGTTTTCCGAATGCTCGGAGAGCGATATCGTTTTTGAGGCGCTGTGCCGCGCGGGCTTTGAGCCGAAGCGAACAATGCGCCGCTCTCGCGCGGTCGTTTATTTTAAGGATAACGACACGATAGGGGACGTGCTCGCATATCTCGGCGCGACACGTGCCGCCTTTGATGTGATGAACGCGAAGATAGTAAACGATATACGCAACAATACAAATCGCCTTGTCAATTGCGACACGGCAAATATCGAGAAGGCGCTCAACGCATCGCGCAGATACGTTGACGCAGTGAACTTTATAAAGGAGCACGGCGGAATAGAATCTCTGCCGCGTGAGCTTTGCGAGGCGGCAAAGCTGAGGCTTGATTTTCCGCAGGCGTCTCTCGGAGAGCTCGCTTCGAAATGCAGCCCTCCGATCACAAAATCGGGTATGAAGCACAGACTCGAAAAGCTCCTTGCGGCAGCAGAGGAGCTGCGAGGTCGTCTTTGACAAAACCTTAAGAAAGGGCGGTGCCGTCATGAGCGGTGAATTCGTACACCTACATCTTCACTCCGAATACAGCTTGCTTGACGGCGCGTGCCGCGTCGACGATATACCGCGCGCGGCAGCGGCGGCTGGCCATACTGCGGTCGCGCTCACAGACCACGGAGTCATGTACGGTGCCGTCAATTTTTATAAGGCGTGTCGCCGAGAGGGCATAAAGCCGATAATCGGCTGCGAGGTCTACCTTGCCCGCCGAACGATGAACGACCGCGACAGATATCTTGACTCGCACAGCTATCATCTTGTCCTGCTTGCAAAAAACGAGGTGGGCTACAGAAATCTCGTTAAGCTCAGCTCGTGCGCGTTTACCGACGGCTTTTATTCGAAGCCGAGGATAGATATCGAGCTGCTTCGCGAGCATTCCGACGGGCTGATCGCGCTTTCGGCGTGCCTGGCGGGATATATTCCGCGGGCAATTATCGCCGGGGAGTACGACGCGGCGCTTGAGCATGCGCGGCTGATGAACGATATCTTCGGCGAGGGAAACTTCTACCTCGAGCTCCAGGATCACGGAATTGCGGAGCAGGCAAGCGTAAATTCGGCAATAGCCGAGCTGTCGCGCGAGGCCGGCATTCCGATGGTCGCGACGAACGACGTGCATTATATAAAAAAGGAGGATGCCGAAAATCAGGCAATACTCCTTTGCATACAGACAAACAATGTGATCTCCGACGGACGCCCCGTGGGCTTTGAGGGTGACGAATTCTATTATAAGAGCACCGAGGAGATGAAGGCGCTGTTTTCGCAATATGAGGGCGCACTCGAAAATACGGTGAAGATCGCCGATATGTGCGACTTCGATTTTGAATTCGGCAATACGAAGCTGCCGCGCTTTGTTCCCGAGAACGGCATGGCGCCAGATGACTATCTCAGACAGCTTGCACTGCGCGGTCTGTCGGACAGGGTGCGCCGGGGGCATATTGTATTTGATGAAAAGCATCCCGAGAGCGAATACACGCAGAGACTCGAGTACGAGCTGTCCGTAATTTGCAGCATGGGCTATTCGCAGTACTACCTCATCGTGTGGGAATTTGTGAATTACGCGAAGAGCTGCGATATTCCCGTCGGTCCCGGAAGAGGCTCGGGAGCGGGAAGCCTTGTTGCATACCTTATCGGGATAACCGATGTCGATTCGATACGCTTCGAGCTGCTTTTCGAGAGATTTCTGAATCCCGAGAGAGTCAGCATGCCCGACTTCGATATTGACTTTTGCTATGACAGGCGCGATGAGGTGATCTCATACGTCAAGAAAAAATACGGCGACGACCATGTTGTTCAGATAATTACCTTCGGTACGCTCGCCGCGCGGGCTGCCGTTCGTGATGTCGGACGTGCGCTCGGAATGCCGTACAGCGAGGTCGACAGAGTTGCGCGGGAGATCCCGCAGGAGCCGGGAATGACGCTCGAGCGTGCAATGAGCTCCTCGGATGAGCTGTCCGAACTGTATAAGAGCGATGCGAAGGTGAAAAAGCTTATCGACACCGCGTCCGCTCTCGAGGGCATGCCGCGCCACGCGTCGACGCACGCGGCGGGTGTTGTAATTACCGACAAGCCGATAACGGAGTATGTTCCGATATCCGTAAACGGCGGAGTTACAGTAACGCAGTACGATATGGATACGGTAGCGGCGCTCGGTCTGCTGAAATTCGATTTTCTTGCGCTACGATACCTGACTATAATTCACAGCGCGCAGAATGAGATAAAGCGGCGTATGCCGAGCTTTGACCTCTCGGCGGTGCCGATGGACGACAAGGCTGCGTATGAGCTGATAGCTCAGGGAAAGACCGACGGTGTTTTTCAGCTCGAGTCTCGCGGAATGAAGCAGATGCTGACGCAGCTGAAGCCGGAGAATATAAACGACATTATCGCCGCAATAGCGCTCTACAGACCCGGACCGATGGATTCGATACCGAAATACATCGCCTCACGCCACGGTAAAGGTCGGATCAGCTACAAAATACCGGCGCTTGCCGATATCCTTGACGTTACCTTCGGCTGCATCGTGTATCAGGAGCAGGTAATGCAGATATTTAGAAGCATTGCCGGGTACTCCTACGGGCACGCCGACATTGTGCGCCGTGCAATTTCAAAAAAGAAGGCTGATGTGCTCCTCAGTGAGCATGACGCGTTCTTGAACGGTGCCGTTTCACGCGGTATCAAGCGCGAGGATGCCGATGAGCTTTTCGACGAGATCGTAAGCTTCGCGAATTACGCGTTCAATAAATCGCATGCCGCCTGCTATGCGCTGCTCTCCTTCAGAACGGCGTATCTTAAGGCGCACTACCCGCGCGAGTATTATGCCGCGCTGTTGAGCTCGGTCTTCGGCTCGGCGTCGAAAATCGCGGAATACACCGCGGAATGCAAGCGCTTGTCGGTGCGCGTGCTGCCTCCCGACGTTAATTCAAGCATGTCGGATTTCTGTGTGTGCGACGGCGATATACGCTACGGACTTCTCGCACTACGCAATGTTGGCACGGCGTTCGTGGACTGTCTTGTTCGCGAACGGGAGGAAAACGGACTCTTCCGCGATTTCGACGATTTCGTCAGTCGCATGCGCCGACACGATATGAATAAAAAACAGCTCGAGACGCTGATTAAGTCGGGTGCTCTTGATAGCTTCGGCGTGCGGCGCAGCCAGCTTGCCGCGGTGTATGAGGAGGTCATGGACAGGGACGTGAGAGCGGCGGACGAGACGCAGCTCGACATGTTTTCCGTCTCGGATATCGCACCGGTCGAAAATGCCGCAACGGTATTTCCCGATATTCCCGAGTTCAGTGCAAGGGAGAAGCTTCTTCTTGAAAAGGAGTGCTCCGGCGTGTATCTGTCGGGGCACATACTCGACGATTACACGCTTGCGGTAGGCGCGGCGGGGGTAATGAATATAGGCGATATAGTCTCAGCCTTTTCCGATGTCGGCGACGGCGAGAGGGCAGTGCAGCTTCGCGACCGCTCTGCGGTACGTGTCGCGGCAATCGTCAGCGCGCGAAAGAACAAGGCAACGCGAAGCGGAGAGCACATGGCATTCGTAACACTTGAGGACAGGACAGGCGAGATCGAGCTCATATGCTTTTCGTCAGCGGTCGAAAAGCTCGGCTACCTGTTCACTGTCGGAAGCGTGCTGCTTATCGACGGCACGGTCAGCCTGAAGGACGACAGTGATGTTAAGCTGATATTGCGGAGCGCTGCGGCGCTGCCGACCGATGAGGAGTACAGAAAACTGCACCGCGAGCCGACGACGAGCACTGAGAGTACAAGGAGCGTTAAGCTCTACCTTAAGGTGCCGAGCCGTGAGGACGAGCGCTTCAGGCGAGCGCACGGCGTCGTGTCGGTATTTGACGAGGGCAGCACCCCCGTGGTATTTTACGATGCCGAAAGCGGCGAATGCATGAAGGGTATGCACTGCACGGTGAACGAATTCGTTCTTGGCGAGCTGAGAGAACTGCTCGGCGACGAAAACGTCGTATGCAGGTAGCTACCTAAAAAATGCGACGGCAGGATAATATTTTGTCGCGTGTTAACACAGTATTCAAATATGAAGACTAAAATAGATACAGAAGGACCCATAGTCCGTATAGCATGAAAGGATCTGCTCACATGACAGCTAATCAGAGAATTCCGTCAAAGCAGGGCGGAAGCGGAAACGACAGACGCGAGGCGACAGTGCGTGCGCTTAAGGTCACCGGCAAGGTGTTGCTTCGCATACTGTCGTATGTCGTAAATATAGTGCTGACGCTGCTCCTTATAGGACTTATCTGCGGCGTGATCATCGGCACGGTATTTGCCATATATATCAAAAACGACCTTGACCTCGAGGTCGACCCGTCGCTTCTTATAATGGCTGATAAGGATACGACGACGAGAGTCTATTATATGGACTACGAGACGCACGAGGACAGACTTATCAGAAACGGAACTCCCGTCGAGCTCGAGGACGAAAGACTCTACGGCTCGGTCAACAGCCTTTGGGCAGATTACGATTCCTTTCCGGATAATCTGATCAATGCGTTTATATCCGTCGAGGATCACCGCTTTATGTCGCACAACGGCGTCGACTGGCTCGGCACAGGAAAGGCGGTCGCAAACTACTTTATCGGCTTCGACGAGCTTCGCGGCGCATCGACCATTACACAGCAGCTTGTAAAGAATATTACGGGGGACGACGATTTTACGATACAGCGTAAGGTCGAGGAGATCTTCCGCGCGCTCAATCTCGAAAAGCAGCTCAGTAAGGAAGAGATACTTGAGATGTACCTCAATATCGTCTACCTCGGCAACAACTGCTACGGAGTACGCACCGCCGCCGAAACCTATTTCGGCAAGGATGTGTCGGAGCTGACGCTTGTGGAATGTGCTTCTCTTGCTTCGATAGTCAAGAACCCGTCGAAATATGAGCCCCTTTACCACGACGAGGCGGAGTATACCGACGCTGACGGCAATATTGAGATCGACGGCAACAAAAAGCGTCGCTCCACCGTTCTTATGACAATGTACGACTACGGTTATATATCGGAAGCCGAGTATACCGCGGCTCTCGAGGAGGAGCTTGTGCTTGTTACGGAGAGCGAGGTCGAGGAGGACAAGACCGACGACGATGAGACGCTTACCATCCACAGCTGGTATGTCGATTCCGTAATTATGCAGGTCATTGAAGACCTCATGGAGAAGAACGACTGGACATATGCGGTAGCAAGCACGAAGCTCTATACCTCGGGCTACAATATTTATATTCCGATGGATCCCGAGATCCAGGATATACTCGAGGAGTATTACGAGGACGACGAGAACTTCCCGAAGGTTCAGGAGGGACTTCAGCCCGAATCCGCGATGGTCATAACCGACCCGTACACGGGAGACGTGCTCGGACTTGTCGGCGGACGCGGCAAGAAGCTCGGAAATCTGATACTCAACCGTGCGTCGGGCGCTGTGCGCCCCGTCGGTTCGTCGATAAAGCCGATATCGGTCTACGCCCCCGCAATGGATATGGGACTTATAACACCGACGTCGACCGTTGAGGACACGCCCGTTATGACCAATAAGGTCGTTCACGGTGCGGGCACGAGCTGGGAGTGGGTCGAGGAGGTTCCGTATCCGCAGAACTATCCCGCATACTACCGCGGAAATATTACAGTCACCGAGGCTGTTCGCGTATCGGTCAATACGGTGCCGATGAGACTGCTTCAGCAGATGGGACTTGATACTTCGTTTAACTTCCTCAAAAACACGCTTCACTGCGACAGCCTTATCGAAAGTCGCGAGCTGTCCAACGGCTCCGTGATCACGGATAAGGGTCTTGCAGCCCTCTCGCTCGGTCAGCTGAACTACGGTATGACCGTGCTTGAGATGGCGGGAGCCTACAGCATTTTCCCGAACAACGGGCTCTACGAGTCGCCGAACCTCTACCTCTACGTGACAGACAGCGCCGGAAACACCGTGCTCGAAAACACGCATTACACAGAGGTGGCTATAAGCGAAAGCACCGCGAAGTCTATGACGCGCGTTATGATGGACGTCATGCAGAACGGTACCGGTACCTCCGTAACTCTCCGCCACAGCGTCGATGTCGCCGGTAAGACGGGTACTACGACTGCGGACTTCGACAGATACTTTGTTGGATACACGCCGTATTTTGTAGGTGCTGTGTGGACCGGCTATGATATCAACTCGTCACTCAGCGCCTGGGCGATAAACCCGTCGTGTACGATCTGGGACAGCGTTATGACGCGCATCCATCAGAAGTACATTGACGAGGCGAATGCCGGAACGACACCCCTCGAGAGGTTCGACCTCGACGGCGCGGCTGATATTTACGCTGCGGCGACAGCTGAAGAGGAAGAATAATATAGGAATGCAAGCAAAAAAGCGGTGCAGCCTCGGAAGCGTGGCTGTGCCGCTTTTGCGATATGCGTATTCGGCGTACCTCTGTGCGAAGTTTGTCAAAAGCGGATTGTATTTTTCAACATTCTGTGCTATAATGACCGCATAAGACATAATTGGAGGGGAGCAAGCTCTTTATGAACGGACAGGACAGACTTTACAGCAGAAAGTGGGGAGTATTTACTCATTATCTTTACGGAACGCCGAGCTTGGCTGAGACGGTGTCCGGAGACGTTGACTGGAATCGACGCGTTGACAGCGTGGACGTGAAAAAGCTCGCCGAGACGCTCCACCGTGTCGGCGCTGGATATTTTTTTATCACTTTGCTCCAGGGAACAAAGTATATGCTCGGACCGAACGAGACCTTTGACCGAATTGCCGGAACAAAGCCCGGCGAGGCGTGCTCGAAGCGTGACCTCGTTTTGGAGCTTGCACAGGAGCTTAAAAAGTACGACATCGACCTGTACCTCTACTATACCGGAAGCGGACCGTATTACGATGTTGAGGAAGCTCGGCGCTTCGGCTTTTACGAACAGACAAAGTACGTGACGATGGATTTTGTCAAGAAGTGGGCGGAGGTTCTCAGAGAGTACGCAGTTCGCTACGGAGATCTCGTCAAGGGCTGGTGGATCGACGGCTGCTATGATGAGCTGTTCGGCTATACGCAGGAGCTCTTGGAGCCGTATTATCATGCGATAAAGGCGGGAAATCCCGATGCGATCCTCGCGTGCAACAACGGCGTTAAAGCAGAGCTTCAAAAATGGTCACAACTAGACGAGTTTACCTGCGGCGAATTCGAGGACTTTTTCTACATTCCGAAGTCGCGCTTTATTGACGGCGCACAGGCGCACATTTTAGCTCCGCTCGGCATATCGAAAACCGGAGAGAGCTGGCGCGCGTGGGCTGAGACCGGCTGCAAGCGCTCCGCAGAGCACGTGATCGATTACGTGAAAAAGGTAAACGAGGCGGGCGGCGTCGTGACTATCGACGTGAAGATACACGACGACGGAACCTTTGAGGACGACCAGCTTGAGCTGCTGACACGTCTCAGCGAGGCTGTGCCGACAAGATAGTATGCACATTCAATATAATAAGGCAGAAAGGAGTCTTATATGAACGGACAGGACAGACTTTATGGCAGAAAATGGGGGGTATTTACGCATTATCTTTACGGAACTCCGAGCTTACCCAAGTCGGTGTCCGGAGATGATGACTGGAATCGTCGCGTTGACAGCGTGGACGTGAAAAAGCTCGCCGAGACGCTCCACCGTGTCGGCGCGGGATACTATTTCATTACGCTGATGCAGGGAAGAAAATACATGCTCGGTCCGAACGAGACCTTTGATCGAATTGCCAGAACAAAGCCCGGCGAGGCGTGCTCAAGGCGCGATCTCGTTTTGGAGCTCGCACACGAGCTTAAAAAGTACGATATTGACCTCTACCTCTACTATACAGGCGACGGACCGTATATGGATGACGAGGTTGCGCAGAAATTCGGGTTCGCAGAGCCGCGCGGTCATGTGACTATGGATTTTGTCACAAAGTGGGCGGAGGTCCTCAGAGAGTACGCTGTTCGATACGGTGAGCTTGTCAAGGGCTGGTGGATCGACGGCTGCTACGACGAGCTGTTCGGCTATACGCAGGAGCTTTTGGAGCCGTATTATAATGCCGTCAAGGCGGGAAATCCCGACGCTATTATCGCCTGCAACAACGGAGTAAAGCAGGAGCTTTTGAAATGGTTCCGCCGCGAGGAGTTCACCTGCGGAGAATTCGAGGATTTTCTCTACATTCCGAGGTCGCGCTTTATCGACGGCGCACAGGCGCATATTTTAGCCCCGCTCGGCATATCGAAAAACGGACACAGCTGGTGCTCGTGGGCTGAAACCGGCTGCAAGCGTTCTGCCGAGCACGTGATCGATTACGTGAAAAAGGTAAACGAGGCGGGCGGCGTCGTGACCATTGACGTGAAAATACACGACGACGGAACCTTTGAGGACGACCAGCTCGAGCTGCTGACACGTCTCGGCGAGGCTGTGCAGACTCACTGATCGCTTACCGATTGAAAAAACATAAAACAAAGCATCCCGACAGGCAGGCGCTTTTGCCGACCGCCGGGATGCTTCTTTATTAAAATTAATTATGCCATGCGAGCGGCGATCTCGCGGAGGAAGGTCTCCGTGTCGACAACGCGCTTGTTCTCAAGGCGGGAGATGAGCGAAAGGTTCTTGTCCATTACGCCGTCCTCCATCGTCTTGATCGATGCCGCCTCAAGACGGTCTGCGAATTCGCAAAGCTCGGGAATGCCGTCAAGCTCGCCTCTCTTGCGGAGAGCGCCTGTCCATGCGAAGATCGTCGCAATGGGGTTCGTGGAGGTCTTCTCGCCTTTGAGGTGCTTGTAGTAATGACGTGTTACCGTGCCGTGTGCAGCCTCGTACTCGTAAACTCCCGCGGGAGAGACGAGAACGGAGGTCATAAGGCCGAGGCTTCCGTAGGCTGTCGCGAGCATGTCGGACATAACGTCGCCGTCGTAGTTCTTACAAGCCCAGATTATGCCGCCCTCGGAGCGGATGATACGTGCGATAACGTCATCGATGAGTGTGTAGAAATACTCGATTCCCGCTTCCTCGAACTTTGCCTTGTACTCGTTTTCGTAGATCTCGGCGAAGATATCCTTGAAGCGGTGGTCGTAAACCTTGGAGATGGTGTCCTTGGAGGCGAACCAAAGATCCTCGCGGGCGTCGAGCGCGTAATTAAAGCAGGAGCGAGCGAAGGAGGCGATGGAGTCGTCAAGGTTGTGTACGCCCTGCACGATTCCGTCGGAATTTTTGAAGTCATGGATGAGAGCGCGCTTTTCGTTTCCGTCGCGGTCTGTTACGACAAGCTCTGCGCGGCTGCCCGCCTCGACGCGAAGCTCTGTGTTCTTGTAGATATCACCGTAAGCGTGACGCGCGATGGTAATGGGCTTTGTCCATGTGGGGATGTAGGGCACGATGCCCTTAACGAGGATGGGCTTTCTGAATACGGTACCGTCAAGAATTGCACGGATGGTGCCGTTCGGGCTCTTCCACATCTCCTTGAGCGAGTACTCCTCAACGCGCTGTGCGTTCGGTGTGATGGTCGCGCACTTTACTGCGACGCCGTACTTCTTGGTAGCCTCGGCGCTCTCAACTGTAACACGGTCATCGGTCTCGTTTCTGTGTACGAGTCCGAGGTCGTAATATTCGCTTTTCAGGTCAACGTAGGGAAGAATGAGTATATCCTTGATCATCTTCCAGATGACTCTGGTCATTTCATCGCCGTCCATCTCGACGAGCGGTGTCTTCATCTGAATCTTTGCCATCATTGTATCTCCTTGATAATTATTTGTTTGTTTCCTTGACGTAATCGAGAAGACCGCCTGCGAAGAGCATCGCCTTCTGTCTGTCGGAGACGTCGAGAATTGCAGTGAAGCTGCGTCCGGCGTTCTTGTTGAGAACGGTGATCTCGCAGCCTGCGCTTATCTGCTCGCGTGCGTTTTCGATAACGAGCACGTCGCCCTGGTAAATGCGGTCGTAATCCGCCTCGTCCTTGAAGGTGAGCGGCAGGATTCCCGCGTTAACGAGGTTTGCCTTGTGGATACGTGCGAAGGACTTCGCGATAACAGCCTTGACGCCGAGGTAAAGCGGAGCGAGAGCCGCGTGCTCACGCGAAGAGCCCTGACCGTAGTTTGCGCCGCCGACGATTATGCTCTGACCGAGAGCCTCCGCTCTTGCGGGGAAGTCGGGGTCACACACGGTGAAGCAGTGCTTCGAAATTGCGGGGATATTCGAACGAAGCGGGAGGATCTTCGCACCTGCGGGCATGATGTGGTCTGTCGTGATATTGTCGCCGACCTTGAGCGAGCAGGAGCACTCAATTCGCTCTGCAAGAGGAGAGGTGACAGGGTAGGGCTTGATGTTGGGACCGCGGAGAATGTCAACGCTGTCTGCGCTCGACTCGCTTGCGGGCTCGGCTACCATATTGTCGTTGATATCGAAATACTCGGGAAGCGTGAACTCGGGCATTTCGCCGAGCTCTCTCGGATCTGCAAGGTGACCGACGATTGCGGAGTAAGCCGCTACCTCGGGAGATACAAGGTAGATCTGTGCGTCCTTAGTGCCGCTTCTGCCCTCGAAGTTACGGTTGAAGGTGCGGAGCGAGATTCCGGCTGAATTCGGTGACTGACCCATACCGATGCACGGACCGCAAGCCGACTCGAGAATTCGTGCGCCGCTGTCGATCATCTTCGAGAGCGCTCCGTTCTTCGAGAGCATGTTGAGGACCTGCTTGGAGCCGGGGGCGATGGAGAGGGAAACGTCAGGATGGACTGTCTTTCCGTTGAGAATATACGCGACCTTCAGCATGTCAAGCAGCGAGCTGTTCGTGCAGGAGCCGATACATACCTGGTCGATCTTGATCTCGCCGATCTCGTCGAGAGTCTTAACATTATCGGGAGAGTGCGGGCATGCTGCCTGGGGAACGAGCTTCGACAGGTCGATCTCGATTATGCGGTCGTATTCCGCGTCCTCGTCTGCACTGAGTGCTGTCCAGTCAGCCTCGCGGCGCTGTGCCTTCATAAAGCTTCTTGTTACTTCATCGGAGGGGAAGATGGAGGTCGTCGCACCGAGCTCCGCGCCCATGTTTGTGATCGTAGCTCTTTCGGGAACGGAGAGCGTTGCAACACCGTCGCCGAAGTACTCGATAATGCGACCTACGCCGCCCTTGACGGAGAGAATACGGAGCACCTCAAGAATTACGTCCTTCGCGGCGACCCAAGGAGAGAGCTTACCGGTGAGCTTGATGCCGACGATCTCGGGATATGTAATATAGTAAGCGCCGCCGCCCATAGCGACCGCAACGTCAAGTCCGCCGGCACCCATAGCAAGCATACCGATACCGCCGCCTGTAGGGGTGTGGCTGTCAGAGCCGATAAGAGTCTTGCCGGGTATGCCGAAGCGCTCGAGGTGTACCTGATGGCAGATACCGTTGCCGGGACGGCTGAAATATATACCGTGCTTTTTTGCCACAGAGCCGATAAAGCGGTGGTCGTCCGCGTTTTCAAAGCCGGACTGAAGTGTGTTGTGATCTATATAAGCTACACTGCGCTCTGTCTTGACACGCGGAATGCCCATTGCCTCAAACTCGAGGTATGCCATAGTACCTGTTGCGTCCTGCGTTAGTGTCTGGTCGATCCTTAATGCGACCTCGCTGCCCTTGACGGGAGAGCCCTCGACAATGTGGGCGTCAAGAATCTTTTGTGCAAGTGTTTTTCCCATAGTTGTGACCATGCCTTTCTTTGGGTTACGTTCAGCCGCGCCGAGGAGCGCCGAGCGAAACGTTTCATGCCCGTTACCTAAATATATATACAAATATTATAGCATACTCACTCATTTACGTCAAGAATTATTTGATGTAAGATGTGCCGCTTCAAAGACACTTTTTGCTTTTTTTGCGAAAGCGGTTGAATTCCGACGGTATAAATGCTATAATAACATAAATGCTGTTATAAGATGATGAACGACTACATCGGAGGTATTGAAGTGATAACAGGAACAGTCTTTGATATACAGCGCTTCTCGATACATGACGGACCCGGCATCCGCACTAATGTTTTCTTGAAGGGATGTCCGCTGCGCTGCCTTTGGTGCCACAATCCCGAGGGACTTTCGAAAGCGGTGGATATTGAGTTTATTTCAAAAAAATGTATCGCCTGCGGCAGATGCTCAGTTTGCAAAAAGGGATGTCATATTTTCAACACTGAGGGGCTGCACGGCTACGCACGCGATAACTGCGAAAAGTGCGGAGAGTGCATAGGCGAGTGCGTTACGGGAGCGTTGAAGCTTATCGGACGCGAATATACCGTTGAGGAGGTCATGCGTGAGGTCGAGTCTGACAGCATGTTCTACAAGCAGAGCGGCGGAGGCATGACGCTTTCCGGAGGCGAACCTCTTATGCAGCCCGAATTCGCTGCGGCACTTTTGAAGGCGGCTAAGGAAAGAGGAATACATACCGCTATCGAAACCTGCGGTTATTATTCGGAGGAGGCGCTTCGTTCGGTGCTCCCCTATGTTGATATTTTTCTCTTTGACTATAAGGTCACGGGAAGGGAGGAGCACAAGCGTGCGACGGGTGTATATCCGGATCGCATTCTGAGCAATCTCTCTCTTATCAATGCGGAGGGACACGAGATATACCTTCGCTGTCCGATAATCCCGGGTATTAACGACAACGAGCACCACTATGACGAAATTGCAGCTATCGCGCAGAGGCTCGACTGTGTGACGCGAGTCGACCTTGAGCCCTACCACAGCCTTGCATCGGGAAAATACGACAGCCTCGGCAAGACACCGACGTTCGACAAGGCATCTCTCCCGAAGGGCACGCTTGACCCTGTAAGGGAGTACGTTTCCGCACGAACGACAAAAACGGTAACGATATCGTAAAACGAACAGTCCTTCGGACTGAGTGAAAGGATAAACAATTATGGAAAAGCTAAGAATCGGCGTGATAGGCACAGGAAATATCAGCCATTTTCACGGACGCGGATATGCGAAGCTCGCTGAGAAGGGGCTTGTCGAGCTCGTAGCCTGCTGCGATCTTGACGCTGCAAAGGCAAAGGCCTTCGCGGACAAGTTCGGCTTTGCACGTGCTTACACTGACTTTAACGAGATGCTTGCAGCCGAAGGACTTGACTGCGTCAGCGTTTGCACATGGAATGCGGCACACAAGCCGGCGACGATAGCTGCTCTTGAGGCGGGTGCCAATGTTCTTTGCGAGAAGCCGATGGCACTGAATGCCGCAGAGGCTCAGGAAATGCTCGACACGGCAGAGCGCACGGGTCGTCTGTTGCAGATAGGCTTTGTTCGCCGCTTCGGCAAGGATGCCGATACCGTGCTTGAATTCAAGAACGCAGGTGCGCTCGGCGATATTTACTTTGCGAAGGCAACCTATCTCCGCCGCGACGGCTGCCCCGGCGGTTGGTTCGGTGATAAGAGATTCTCCGGCGGCGGTCCGCTTATCGACCTCGGAGTTCATGTGATCGACCTTACTCGCTACCTTGCCGGCTGCCCGAAGCCCGTTTCCGTATTCGGCAGAACCTACAATAATCTCGGCTGCAACCGTGCAAAGGGCGGCGACGACGCTTGGGACGCACCCGCGGGAGTCGATAATTATGAGTACAGCGTCGAGGACTTCGCAACGGCGCTTATCACCTTTGATAACGGTCTGACGCTCGACGTTGAGGCAAGCTTTAACCTCAATATCGAAAAGGATGTCGGAAACGTTGAGCTCTTCGGCACAAAGGCGGGTCTCAAGCTCGATCCCGGTGTTGAGCTCTACACTGACATGGCGGGAAGATACGTCAACGTAAAGCCTACCGGCGACACCGGCTTTGATATGAACAGCTTTAACCTTGAGGTAGCCGGCTTCATCGACGCCGTTATCGGTAAAGTGCCCTGCCGTGCGACCGCCGAGGACGGCCTTATGCTCATGAAGATACTTGACGCGATCTACGAGTCTGCCGCAACAGGCAAGTCCGTCGATATCGCATATTGAGGAGCGGGCGATGAATAAGACGGGTATTAAGCTTACGGCTCTTTTGTTTGCAACACTTCTTGCGTCAGCTGCGCTTTGCTCCTGTGAGGACGCGCCGGACGGTGAGAGCACGGACAGCTCCGCCGAGCAGACGGTTTTTGTCGGCGAGGAGATCGAAGCCGAGACTGCCGCGGGCGACGAGTATGTAACCGAAAAGAAGTATTATATGGCGATCCACTACGGGGATGTGTACACCTGCCGTGTAATTGACCGCGGCGGAAACGTTGCCAAGGAGCTCGAGCTTCCCGCGGAGCCGACAGTCGAGCTGAAAAACGGCAACCGCATCATCTGCCTCACATACGGCGATACAGACGACATTTCGAAGACGAAGAACTATTATTACGATCAGGCAACAGACCGTTCGTCGATAGAGTTTACGTATGTTCTCGATGAGCTTTACGCCGAAAACGATAATGCGCTTGTTATAACCTTCGAGGACGGAGCGCTGTACGTTCGCGGAATGTTTTACGTGAACGGCGAGCTTTACAGGATGGAGATCCCGCTTTCGAAGAAATTAGCCGACACCGACGCGCCCGTCGTCTCCGCAAGCTTTGCGGATTCGGTGACCTTCGAGGTCGAATACACGACAGCGGACGGTGAGCTTTTCAAAGAGACCGTTTCCATAGCAGAGTGAAGCGTGAAATTACAACGCAAAAAGGACAGAACGCACATCATGCGTCTCTGTCCTTTTTTCAGCGGCGTTAAGCTTCGAGCTTAACGCAATTTAATGAGAAAAACAGTTATTTGGATGCGAGATTGTTCTCGTAGCTTTCGATCATCTTCTTGAACGTGTGACCCGTACGACTCTCGACTTCAGAACCCGATGCATCATCCGGTGTCGTATTCCTACCTGCGCGGCGTTTGAGTTTGCTGAGATATTTTTCGGTTGTATCACCTGTGAAGATTTTGA